>JACPVC010000301.1 GCA_016191955.1 Chloroflexota bacterium | reverse complement strand
CGCATCAGGAGGTTGGAATGGATCAAACCATGCGTGGAAAGCGGAATGAATTTTAGGTACATATCCCCTTTTTTTGTGATCTCATCTTCCAAACTCTCAAAAACAGCCCCGCCAACTGAATTTGGATAAGGGGTCATCCATTTTCCTCGATAATGGTGCAGGATCATCCTATCATCGGGGGGATTAAACAACCTCAACACCCCCGTCGTTTGAGCTTCCTGAATAGAGCGCATCCATGCCAGAATTTCAGAGGGACCTCTTCTTTGTTCGCTGGCAAAGACATCGTCGAAAATAGTTTCCATCCTTTATGATTTTAGCACTTTGTAAAAAGCTGGAATATACAAATTCTTTACAAATGGGCAGAACCAACAGCGTATGCAAGGGTTTTCATTCTCATGATGTTAACAAGCCGCCTGTAGGTGATACTATATAATACAGGCGCAGGCGATTTCCGAAACACCAAGCGACAAGGAGAAGAGGCATGGCAACGGAAGCAATAGTCAATAACCGCAAGGAAATATTCGGATGGGCAATGTACGATTGGGCAAACTCCGCCTTTAGCACAACAGTGGGAACGGTTTTTCTAGGTCCGTATGTGGCAAGCCTGGCACGCTCGGCTGCCGAAGCGGCAGGGACTTCAACGGTTTCGTTTTTGGGGATACCCGTAGCGCCTGATTCTTTCCTCCCGTACTGTATTTCATTTTCCGTAGGCATGCAGGTCTTGTTCCTGCCCATCCTCGGAGCAATTGCAGATTACTCCCATTTACGCAAACGTATGATGCAGACCTTCGCCATGATCGGCGCATTTGCGACCATCTTGATGTTCCTGCTCACGGGCGGACTGTGGTGGCTGGGCGGTGTTCTGTTCGTTGTCGCCAACCTGGCGTTTGGGGCTGCCATCGTTTTCTACAATGCCTACCTGCCCGACATCGCCAGCGAAGAAGAACGCGACCGTGTCTCTTCGTATGGATGGGCAATGGGCTATTTGGGCGGCGGGGTTTTACTTGCCCTCAATCTGGCGTTCTTTATTTTCAGCGAAGACATTGGCGTGCCCAGCGAGTTGGCAGTCCGTATTAACCTTGCTTCTGCCGGGGTCTGGTGGTTGGGGTTTTCCTTCTTAACCTGGTCCAGATTGCGCCCGCGCCACGCAGCACGTTCCCTGCCTGCCGGTGAAACATATGCCAGCATCGGCTTCAAACAATTGAAAAAGACGTTCAGCGAAGTCAGTCACTTCCCCGAGACGATGAAGTTCCTGCTGGCATACTTCCTATACAATGACGGCATCCAGACTGTAATCGCTGTAGCAGCCACGTTTGCCGCCGCGCCTTTGATTCAAGGTGGGCTTGAACAAGATCAGACCACGTTGACAGCCGTCATTTTGATGATCCAGTTCATGGCGTTCTTCGGCGCATTATTCTGGGGCAAACTAGCTGGCTGGATTGGCGCAAAACAATCGGTAATCGTCAGCCTCGTCATTTGGGCGGGAGTTGTCATTTACGCGTATGGCGGTCTGAAGGGCGACAGCGTAACCGCCCAATTCTTCATCCTCGGCGTGTTCATTGCTCTTGTGATGGGCGGTTCACAGGCGATTAGCCGCAGTCTGTTCGCGCAGATGATCCCCAACGGCAAGGAGGCGGAGTTCTTCGCCTTTTACGAGATCAGCGAACGCGGCACCTCGTGGATCGGACCGTTGGTGTTCGGGCTCGCCAACCAGATTTTCAACAACCTGCGCATCGGCATTCTCTCACTGATCTTCTTTTTCATCGCGGGTTTGATCCTGCTGCCCTTCGTCAATGTGACCAAAGCCATCGCAGACGCCAAAAGGTACAACGGCAACAATACTGCTCATTAATTTCTGTGTGCAACAAAAACAGCGCAGAATTTTATCTGCGCTGTTTTATTTTTAGCTTCTCTCTCCGAAGAAACCTTGCGCCGTCCCCGGCGCAAGGAGCAATTTGTATTTTTACTTTATTAGGACTTACGCAAAACCCGAAGAGCAAGCCGCAAATTTCGCGAATTCGCGCGAATTGTTTAAAAAATTTGTGACAATTCGTTTAATTCGCGGCAAAAGATTTTGAACTACGTAAGCCCTATTTATTGTGCGGTAGAGAATTTTTAGCCATGATCGTGTTTTTTCTTTTTCAAAAATAGCGGCGACATATTGAACTTTGGCATGCGGTCGCTGGACCAGGGCGCGTTGGGAAGTGCCATGACCAGACTACACAGCACAAGCAATGTGCGGTCGTAATTGACGCGCCATCCGGCAAAGTCTTTCCACGCCTGATCGCGGTCGGGTTTGATGGGGAGACCGGCTGCCTCCAATTTGCGGATCAGTTCATCATATTCTGCACGGGTGACGCTGATAGGCGTTTCTGGAAAGGTCGGGTCATGCGGATGGGAAATATCGAAATAATCGGTGATGCGATGAAAGGAGATAAACCCGGCGCGGATGCACAACGCAGCCGCCATTTCCTGTGGAATATCGATGGATGAAAGGGTAATGGCAGCCGAATCTAGTACGGCTCCCGCAGAGGTGATCCATGAATGATCGGCGCGGGGCGAACGGAAGAAGACAAGGGCAGGCAGGGTGGTATGACTCTCTTCCACATCTGCAAACCAAAATTCCCAGGTCTTCCACAGGTCGGCGAGTTTATCCAAGCCGTGGATGCGGTGAAAGCGCGTGAGCATGTCATAGGGGTTGGGCGGATTCCCCGCGCGCACCTCCAGCATGTTGACTTCCTGCTCGCGGCGAGAGAATGCAGAGTACATGGTGGGCAGATAAGCGATCAACAGACCGACCATGATGAGACCAAGCAAGGCTTCAGAAAATACAAGAATGGTAACAAGATAACCTTCTGAAGGTATAAAACCAAGTGTCAATAAGGATGAGCCGCTCAATCGCAGATCGAAGAAATAATCCCCTGCCCGCAATGCCCAATACATGAACGAATATCCAAGCGCGATGAGGGCATACCAGGTGGGGACAAGCAGCATGAGAGCGAGTGGCGCGTAATATGCCATGATCGCGTCGCGCCGTTCATAGGTCTTTGCAAAATGCATAAAGAATTCGATCCACCGGCGCATCAGACCAAAGACCAAGCGGTTCAACTGGCTACGCGCAGAACGAGGAAGAACAAAGGTGGAAATTGCTGAGACGAATGTAGCAACGACAATGCCTGCGCCGAGCAAGAATGCTGTGATATGAAGAGCTGTATCCATGGGTCGGAATTATATAGGACAAAGGTTGAACAACCTCATCATTCCATGTATAGTTAATGACATTCAAACGGAGTCGCCATGCCGTCCAAACAACTAACGCTCGATACTATTTGTGGGACAGACTCCATCTCGTGGATCGCGTTGAAGCGGATGAAATTAACCCCGCTGGGCGCCGGTCTGTTCTTCCTGCTCGCTGGAATCCTTTATGCGGGCATCCTCCCCCGCTTCTGGGGATATCCGTTGAAGGTGGATGGGATCAATCTATTGAATTTGGCGCTGGTCTTTCCGATGGCGGGATACTTCTATGCCTACCAGCCGAAAAGCATTCTAAAAACATATGAGAGCATTGCCCACTTCCTGCGCGAAGAAGACGATGAAGGGTCGTTCCATATCGACAAGATCGCTCAGACCCACGCCCGCAAAATCTGGTGGATCATCGGCATGGTGTTTGGGCTGTTAGGCGCAGGTTTTGGCATTTCTTACAGCGTGGAGCACTTTCAGGAATTTTGGTACAGCGCGAATTGGTTCGAGATCATCCTGGTTCAATTCGTCCGCTTCCTAGCTTTTTATTGCATTGGAGTCTCGGCTTGCAGGCATATCGCCACGTCCATTGAAATGAATGATCTGTTTGAACACGCCGACCTGCCATTGACCATCGACGCGGATCGATTGGAAGTGTTTCGCAGCATCAAGAATTTTGCGTTGGAGTTTGTCGGCGTGGCGGCGGTCATTGCGCTGAATTTGGGATTGCAGCCCCTGCTAATCGACCCGCCCATTTTGGAATACATCTTTTATGTGAGCCTTTACTTTATCGTCGCGCCGATCAGTTTCTTCCTGCCGATCTGGGAGGCGCATATGAGGATGTCGAAAATCAAGAACGGGATGCTGGACCGGCTCAATTATGACTTTCAGGAAGAGTCGCAAAAGTTGTACCGTGCGTTTGGCGGGAAGGGAAAATTGACGGCATATATCAAAGAAGCAGCAACGCTTAACCAATTGGAGAAAGCCATTGAAACAGTGTCCCACTCCACAGATTGGCCGTTTCAAGGGACGACATTTTACAGGTTGGTCATGACGGTCGTCTCACCGTTTTTGCTGGTCATCTTTGAAATATTTATCAACGTGATCAGCAATCTTGTTGTAATCAATTAACTGATGTTACGTGATTTCTACTTTCTTGCCTCCCTTGCCCTTCGACTGCGCCCCTCGACGTTCACTCGTCGCTCCGCTCAGGGCGGCTGCCGCGCTGAGCGGAGAGCGGATGCTCTTCCCGCTCGTAGTCGAAGCGCAAGTGCGTAACTCGTCCTCGGCGGCGGGGACGCTGCTATGAGCGTTGGTTTGTATAATTTATTTCGACTGACCACTTAGTTAACCCAAGTCAACATGAACGGGGTTCACCCTGGAGCATGAAAATGTGCTACAACCGAAAGCAGCAGCCAATCCCGAGGCCGCAAGCAATTGGTGCCAAGAGCCTGATCCCAAGTCTGACCTGGATGTCTAGAGGCACCCCAGATTG
>JACPVC010000318.1 GCA_016191955.1 Chloroflexota bacterium | reverse complement strand
GGCAGGACGAAGCCATCGTTGTAATCGGTATGTTCGCCAATCAAATTTACCCGCCCCGGCGCGCGGACGATAATCTCTGGTTTGGCGTTAAAATGGGATTGAAATTGTTGCGAGAGAGTTGTCAGGTCCATATCCGCGTTTATACCATAGAGGCTTCATGGATGACCTTGAGTTGCTTAGAAAATACGAGCCTGTTCTGCGTTTTGCGAAAAGCGAGCGTTTCTTTCCGATGGCGGTGGAGCCTTATCTGGAAAAATGCATGCTCTTTCCGAGCGGACCGACAGGAGCGGCGGAGTTACTCGGTCACTTGAATGAACCGTTGGTTTGGAAGATTGGCTCTTTGAATAGCCATGAATATTTTTTGCGCTTCGTGAATAATCCGCTGAGCGATTTCGATGCCTGGATCTGGTGGGGCGTTGGTTCTGCGGCTGCGCTTGCAGCGGGGTGGTTCACATTGGGGTTGGCAGGCGTGGAGATTGCCATTGGCGCGTCGCTTTCTGTTGCGCTGGTTTTGTTTATGCTGGCATCACCGATTCGACTGCGCATTATCCCTGCCATGCTGGCGGTTCTGCCTTTCCTTATCCTTGGTATTGCTCCGATGTGGTTATTCTTTAAACCGATACTGGGAGTGAGCATCGCTGTCGAATATCTTATTCTCCTGCCGATCTACGTTCTGCTATTGTTTTATTGGTTGATGCGTGTGTTGAAATTTATCATCGAAAGAATCCTGCCAGAGGGACCGGGCTTGGCGATGGATATGCTCTCGCAGGCGACCGAAAAGGTCGCCAGGCAGGCGGGGGCATTGTATGCAGAAATCTTGCGAGAATACCGTCAGCCTGTTTATTATGGACGTGTGCTGCATGAAACGGATGAAGAGGGAAAGCACTGGACGATTCTACAGTACCATTTTTTTTATGCCTTCAACGACTGGCGCCTGGCGGCAAACGGGTTCAATCATCACGAAGGCGATTGGGAGATGGTGTCGGTTTATCTCAAGAACCATTCACCGTACGCTGTGCTGCTGTCTCAGCATGGGGCTGGCGACATGAAGAAATGGGGGGATATGCTCAAGGCACTGGATAAGGATGGGAACGAGACCACGCATCCTGTCATTTATGCCGCGCTGGGATCGCATGCCAATTACAGCAAACCGGATGTGATCCGTTCGCCTTCGATGTATAACCCGGGGCGGTTTCAACGCTTCCTTTTCTGGTTCGACGGCTGGATCCACTACGTTTTCCTTTTATTTAACCCAAGCCAAAAGGCGCGTCATATCGCGTTGGAAGAGATGCGGGCAAAGACACAGCACCTCCTTGAGGAACACGCCTTCGACGACCTGCGCGATGAAATGGACCATTACATCGTAAGCCTGCCGATGGAAATTGCCACTGGGGATGGATTACGGATCGGGTTTCAGGGTTTGAACTCAAAGGAACCGATGCATAAGTCGTCCAGTTACATGAAGCGCATCATGTCCGAAAGGAAGGTGTCACCCCCGCCGATTCGGGAATGGCAATGCATCCTCTTGAATTCCGAGCCGGGATGGGTACAATATAAGGGATTGTGGGGTGTAAAAAGTATGTTGAGCGAGGAATCAGGTCCACCCGGACCGAAATGGGATAAGCCCAAACGTAAGAAGACCGGCGTAAGTGAGCGCGTTCGCTGGGGCAAGCCGTTGAAGTGGCTTGCTCAATTGGAAAAGAACAAACATTAATGCAACCCAAAGGAGAAAAACATGTCGTTTTCGCAGGCGCTTGAAGTAGTTATTGGCTTGATCTTTGTATATTACGTTTTAGGCTCGATCGTTTCCCTGATCACGCAGTGGATCAGTGAAGCGTTCGAGACACGCGGAAAATCGCTGGAACGACATTTGAAGAAGATCGTCGGCGACAAACATGTGGATGAATTTGTGAAACTGCCGCAGTTGGAGGCGTTGCGCCCCATTCGGTATAAGAATATGCTGGGTTTCCTAACATCATCCACTGAACCGAAAAGACTTGAGAAGATTCCCGCCGCCACCCTGGTGGATTCGTACTTCGACTTTGTCGGCTTGACCGCCTCCAAAGAGTTCGAGCTGGACGAGTTGAGGGAACTCATCAATGCTTTCCCTGAATCGGAAGGGAAGCAGGCGATGCTCAAGTGGGTGGGGCAGGGCGTTACCAATATCGAAGACCTGCGCAAACGCACGGCGACTTACTTTTCCGGTGTCATGGATCAAGCAGCGTCGACATTCAAGTCGAACGCCCGCAGTTTCGTCATCATGCTGTCCATCTTTTTGACTCTCTTACTGGGAACGGACAGCATTCAATTAGCGCAGACCTTATGGAACAACGCCAGTCTGCGCGCCCTCGCCGTTGCCAAGGCGGAGATCGTTGTGCAGGAGGATGGTACCGAGCAAGAAATTGACAGCCTGATCAACGATCTTGGGGAATTACATATCGTCAATGTCGGCTGGTTTATAAATGAAAAGCCTGCAGCCGGGGAGAGTTGGTTACAGTTCTGGTTTCTGAAGGTATTGGGGCTTGGGCTGACGATGGCAGCCGTCTCGCAAGGTTCATCCTTCTGGTATGACCTGCTCAAGAAGATCGTTTCTCCCTCCAAGGGCGGAGGCGGCGGGGACGAGGCAAAAGGGTAGATTCAAAACCTCCGAGGTCTTCAAGACCTCGGAGGTTTTTGTTGCTGAGAAGACCACCTCGCATAGACCGCCTGTGAAAGCAGGCGGTTTGCGCTTTTTTCGCGCGTGACCAGTTCCCCGCTGTCGAGTGTGCCTTTGTGTTTCTTCATCATCTCATCCACGGCTTGGGCGATGTGAATGGCAGAGGCGCGCACCGCGTAAACAGTGACGATCACGAAAAGGGGAGTATCACTCAGGCATTTGCGGCATTCATCCAACAGATTTGGCAGGGATTTGTACACTTCCCAGATTTCGCCTTTGGGTCCGCGCCCGAATTTGGGCGGGTCGAGGATGATGCCGTCGTATTTGACTCCGCGTTTGGCTTCACGTTGGACGTATTTCAACGCATCTTCCACGATCCAGCGAATGGATTTATCGCCCATACCGGAGAGTTCCTGATTCTCGCGCCCCCAACTCACGGACTTTTTTGAGGCGTCTACATGAGTCACCGATGCGCCAGCCGCTGCGGCGGCCAGAGTCGCCAGCCCAGTATAGCCGAATAGGTTGAGAACGTTCGGGTGAGAACCCGCTTTCTGGATGGAATCAGCCATAAAGTCCCAGTGAGAGGCGACTTCGGGGAATACGCCGAGGTGGCGACCGGGAGTCGTCATCACGCTAAACTTAAGCTCCCCTCTCCCTTTTTGGGAGAGGGGCGGGGGGGTGAGGGGATAGCTCATTTCCCACTGCTCGTCTACTTGCTTCTTCAAATCCCAATGCCCGCCGCTTTCCTCTCCGCTGGGGATGAAGACGCCGTGGGCGTTGTTCCATTCGGATTGGGATAGGGCACGGCTCCACATCGCCTGTGATTCTGGGCGCGCGAAGGTGTATTTGCCGAAGCGTTCAAGCTTTAACCCGTCTCCGGAGTCGAGAAGTTCGTAATCTTGCCAACGCTTGGCTTCAAGGAAGGTGAAAGTGGGCATAGTTCTCATGAAAATGCAAGGTGAAAAATCTTCCCTCCACTTGATTTTTACCCTTGAAAGGGTATAATGTGGTAAGAAGTGGTAGAAAGTGGTAAGAGCGCCGGGATGCCCGGCGTTCGTGTCATTAAAAGGAATGGTAGCACAAATGTTCTTGGGTCAGTTCCAGCACAACCTCGATGATAAGGGTCGCCTGATGATTCCGGCGCGCTTCCGTGAGTTGCTGGAAGGCGGCGCTTACATCACACAGGGCTTTGATAAATGCCTCATGGTTCTGACCGAAGCATATTTCAAACAGGTCTATGAGCGCATCGAAGCCATGAACCTCGCCGACCCGACCGCCCGTCTCTTGCGCCGCTTGATCCTTGCCAACGCCTACCCGGTGGAAGTGGACAAGGTCGGGCGCATCGTCGTTCCGCAAAACCTGCGCACTTTCCTTGGCGTGCCAAGTGGTGAGCTGGTGGTGGCGGGGCAGGGCGAGTACTTTGAAGTGTGGACTCCCGCAACTTGGAGTGAGCAGATGGCTCTGCTTCAGGACACCGAAGCCAACAACGCGCGCTTCTCGACGTTGGATCTGTCGAAAAATTCTTCGTAGGGGCGGGGTCTCCCCGCCCAAGGGCGACAGGACGTCGCCCCTACAAGTGCAACCATGGCACACAAACCTGTACTTTACCAAGAGATTATACACGCTCTGCAACCTCGCAATCGCGGGCGGTATGTGGATGGCACACTGGGCGCGGGCGGACACGCTCGCGGCATCCTGGAGGCTTGCGCGCCGGATGGGCAACTGTTGGGTCTGGACGTTGACTCGCAGGCGCTGGCGCTTGCTCGTGAGACCTTGGCTCCTTACGAGGGGCGCATTCATCTCGCGCAAGCCTCCCATATCACTCTCAGTGAGCAGCTTGCTTCATTGAAATGGGACGGCATTGACGGCATCATCCTCGACCTCGGCGCTTCGTCCATGCAGTTTGATAACGCCGAACGCGGTTTCTCTTTTTTGCAGGATGGTCCGCTCGATATGCGTTTCGGTGTTAACGCCAGCATGAGCGCAGACGAGATCGTCAACACCTTTGACGAACGCGAACTGGCGGACATCATCTTCAAATATGGCGAAGACCGCGACGCTCGCAAGATCGCCCGCGCGATCATCCAAAACCGCCCGCTTCATACGACCCGTGAGTTGGTTGCAGCCATCGAGAAAGCATCCCCCCGACGCGGTGACCGAGTCCACCCCGCCACGCAGACGTTTCAAGCCCTGCGCATCGCCGTCAACGACGAATTAGCCGCAGTGGAGAAAACGCTTCCGCAAGCAGTGGCAGCCCTACACACCGGAGGTCGATGCGCAGTGATCTCCTTCCACTCGTTGGAAGATCGCATCGTCAAAGATTATTTTCGAGAGCAGAGCAAGGATCTCATCAATCCGCCTTACGAACGAATTTATGAAGTGGAACGTAAGGCTGCCCTGAAGTTAGTGCATAAGAAGCCGATACTGCCAACCGAGGAGGAAGTTCGTGATAACCCCCGCGCGCGCAGTGCAAAACTTAGAGTTGTAGAGAAGATTTAATGTCGTTGCGAGGAGCGCTCTTGTTCGCCTGCCCCGATGTTTTTCGGGGTCGCGACGAAGCAATCTCCTGGATCGTCTGAGATTGCTCACCGCACTGGCGTGCGGCGCAAGTGTCGGGCGAAAGAGCATCGCCCTTGCAATGACAAAACGCAAAATCATGAACATCCCGAACGTCAACCTTCCCAATGTCAATCACCTGATCCATGCTTATCGGGTTGCTCCGTGGCGCGTGCAGCGTCAGTGGATCGGCAACGCGTTGTTGGTGGTGGTGATATTTGCCATGGTTGCCGCTCTCTATTTGAACGTGACTTCCCGCACCGCGATTGCCGGGCGTGAAGTTCAAGACCTGACCGATGCCATCGCTGCCAGCCAACAGGTGAGCAGTGACCTGCAAACCCAACTTGCCGGGTTGACCTCCGCTGAATCGATGGAGAAACGCGCGCGTGAAATGGGCTTCCGCCCGGTAGAACCCGCCGAATTGGAATATCTCGTAGTGCCGGGCTATGTTGCCCGCGATGCCGTGGACCTTTCCTCTTCTGCCCAGACGCAGTTGAATGCATTGACCATCCCGCCCGCATACAACCAGTCCCTGCTGGATTGGATGGATGAACGCCTGGTTTCCGCGCGGAGATTCCAATGAGGCAGCAATATGGGCGGCGCAGCCAGGCATTGGCGGGCGCGCTTGTAATTTTTGCGCTTGCCATCGTCATTCAGATGACGCGCATCCAAAACAGCCCTGAAGCGGATACCTTCCGCCAGCTTTCTCAAGATTACGCCTACGAATGGCGCACGTTCTACCCCAATCGCGGCGAGATCTACGACCGCAATGGACGTTTACTGGCGGGGGAGAAGATCATCTATGAAGTCGGCGTGGACCTGACTATCATGACCGACCCGCATGCGATTTCGTATGCCGCGGCAGATGCGTTGGGTATGGACTATAACCAGTTGATGGAAGTCATCCAAAACCCGCCCGAAGGTATCTCGTACATCGTCCTCGCCGATTATGTAGACGCCGCGCAGGCAAATTACTTGCAAGAGTTGAAGAAGGCGCTCAACGAGCAGGCTCCCGAAGGTTCGCTGGGCGGGCTGACCGGGCTTCAATTCAAATCTCACCCCCAACGCAGTTACCCTGAAAATTCTCTTGCCTCGAATATCCTTGGCTTCGTCAACCGCGAAGGCAAAGGCTATTTCGGCGTGGAGGAAAAGTACGATAGCCTGCTTGCGGGCAACCCAGTCACCGTGCTGGTTCCCACTGACCCGAATAAAGCCTTCGAGATTCCGAACGCTCCCAATGGCACGACCCTGGTGCTCTCGATCAACCGCGACTTGCAAGCCGCGGCGGAAGATATTCTCGACTCGGCGTTGGGTGAGTATGGTGCGCGTGACGGCATCATCGCCATCATGGACCCGCAAAGCGGTGAAATGCTTGCGATTGCCACATCCCGCCGGATGGACTTGAATGAGTTCTGGAACTATGACGTGGTGTATGATAATGCCACCGAGTTCAACCCTGTGATCTCCAAAACGTATGAGCCGGGCTCGGTGATAAAGATTCTGACCATGGCTGCCGCGTTGGATAGCGGCACGGTCACTCCCAACACGACCTACCTTGACACCGGTTCGATCCTGATCGGCGGCGTCACCATCCAAAACTGGGACCGCAATCCCTGGGGTGTGCAGAATATGGTCGGCTGTTTGCAGCACTCGCTCAACGTCTGCATGGTGACTATCTCTACTCAAATGGGAGCCAACACCTTCTACAATTACATGGATGCCTTCGGCATCGGTCACCTCACCGGCGTAGATCTGGCTTGGGAAGCGCCGGGCAGGCTCAAGGTCCCGGGGGACCCGGATTGGTATCCGGTAGACCTTGGCACGAATGCTTTCGGTCAGGGTGTGGCGGTCACGCCCATCCAAATGATGGCGGCCGTCTCTGCAGTTGCCAACCACGGACGCATGGTCATCCCACATGTTTTGTATGCGATGGTGCGTGACGGGCGTCAATATCAGGTGCCTGAACAGTTTGGCACAACCCCCATCTCGGAACAAACTGCCAATACGTTGAACGAAATGCTCGCCATCTCGCTTGAAGAGGAAGGGTCTCAGGCGCTGGTTCCCGGTTATCGCATTGCTGGCAAGACCGGCACTGCGCAAATCCCTGTGGACGGTTATTACGACAGCACGCAGACCAACACTTCGTTCATCGGTTGGGGACCGGTGGATGACCCGCAGTTCATGATCTATGTCTGGCTCGAACGCCCCACTACATCGCCGTGGGGTTCTGAAACTGCCGCGCCCGTCTTCGCTGAAATAGCACAACGCACCGTCATCCTGTTGGATATTCCGCCCGATTCGATCCGACAGCAGCTTGTCCAAAAATAACATGCTCACCTTAGCAGACGTTCTCGAAGCCCTCACCTCTGTTCGCCCCTCGAACGCCTCCACCGTCATCACGGAAGGGACCATCGACTCGCGTCAGGTCATCCCCGGCTCGCTTTTTGTGGCGATCCCCGGCGAAAAAATGGATGGACACGATTACCTGACAGATGCTTTCAAGAGGGGGGCTTCTTTTGCTTTAATCCAACGAGATGTAGACGCTTCTTTCCGCGCCCTCGACCTGCGTGCCGGTCTATCAGCAGACTCTACACCGAATCTTGAATCTCCTCTCTGCCTGCGCGTGGACAATACCATCTCTGCTCTGCAACAGATCGCGCGTTTCTGGCGGCGCAAGTTGCCAAACCTGCGCGTGGTGGGTATCACCGGCAGCGTTGGCAAGTCCACCACCAAAGAGACGGTGGCGGAGGTCTTGGGTCTCCGTTATCACACGTTGAAAAGCCCCGGCAATTTGAATAACGAGATCGGTCTGCCGCTCACGTTACTGCGACTCGGTTTCGGCTATGAACGCGCCGTGCTCGAAATGGGATTTTACGTCCCTGGCGAGATTCAATTCCTTTGCGATATTGCCCAGCCGCAAATCGGTGTTGTCTCGAACGTGGGGACTGTCCATGCCGAGCGCGCCGGGTCACAGGAAGCCATCTTCCGTGGTAAAAGCGAATTGCCCGCAGCCCTCCCAGCGGAAGGGGTCGCTATTCTCAATTTCGACGACCCGTGGGTCCGCAAGATGGAAGAAAAGACCAAAGCGCGTGTGTTCTTCTACGGTCTTTCTCCCGAAGCGCACTTGTGGGCAGACCAGATCGAAGGTCTTGGTTTGGAAGGCATTCGCTTTCGGATGCACTACGGCAAGGAAATTCTGCACATGCGCATCCCGATGATTGGGCGGCATTCCATTCACACGGCGTTACGCGCCGCTGCGGTTGGACTGAACGACGGCATCTCGTGGCAGGAG
>JACPVC010000026.1 GCA_016191955.1 Chloroflexota bacterium | reverse complement strand
TTGATTTAATCGCTATTGGAGCGAAGACATCCAATTCAAGTATAATGTAATTTATGCTTCCTGAGTCACCACTTACCACAATTGAAAACCGTTTGCGATATTTGTTACCATCGGAAATGTACGTCTCGATGTGGGGAAATCCGTCCATCGAGGTGATGATCCAGGTCCACAATCATTTGCGGACTCTCCAGCGAATTTTACACGATTATACTTCGCGGCAAATCGATATTACCAAACTCAAACCCGGAGATGTAAAGACCGAGTGGCAGTATGGCACGATGATGTTCACCGACCTGGCAGGGTTCACCAAACTCATGGAAGCCAACGCCTCGAAGGGACGCGAAGGCGCCGAGAACCTGCTGAAGGAACTGACAAAATATTTTTCCACGATGATCTCGATCATCAGCAAAGCGGGCGGCGAGTTGGTGGAGTTCACCGGCGATGCAATGCTGGTGGTTTTCTCAAAGAAAAAGGACAAGGCAGACGATGCCAGGCGCGCCATCCGCGCGGGACTGCGCATGCAGCGTGCGATGAAGGATTTCGCAGAGATCCAAACGCCTTCGGGAATTGTCAACCTGAAAATGCGTATCGGCATTCACACCGGCAAGTTCCTTACCGCAGAGATCGGCACACCGCGCCGCATGGAGCATGTGCTGCTCGGCAAGGATGTGCAAAAGGCAAAGTTGACCGAAAGCAATGGGTTCAATGAGCGGGTGAACGTCTCGCAGACCGCATACGAGCAGGCAAAGAATGACTTCCACTTTGAAGAGGGCAACCCCGATTATCAGCTTGTGATCGACGACCTGACCGCTGAAACCCTCGGCGATTATGAGATCACCCCGGTTGGGCGCCGCATGGCAAGCAGTGTGCTCTTCGACATGAAGGACAAGAAGGAAGTTTTGAATAACATCATCGAGCTGTTGAATTCCATCGAGCCGCTCGCCAGTTATATCCCCGACCCGGTGCTTTCCATGCTGGTAGAGAGCGCGGCAGACCGTCGTATCCCACCGGATTTTCCGAACCCAACCATTATGTTCGTTAACTTTGTCGGCTTGCCCGAATCTGCAGACCGTGTTTTGCCGGGCGAGGAGCGTAAATTGGCGGCGAGTTTTTCCAAGGCATTCTCGCTCATCAACGCAGCCGTGGAAGCGCGCGGCGGCGTTCTCAAAAAGGTGACCTATCATCTGTCTGGTTCAGATATCGTGATCTACTTCGGCGTGCCAAACGCGCACACCAACAACGAAATGCGGGCTGCCTCTGCCGCAGTCGCCATCCGTGAGGTTGTGGAAGGCATCAATGTCAAAGCGCCCACCATCGGCGGCATCAAGCCGGAGGTTTTTTGTCAGATCGGCATCAACATGGGACCAGCATTCGTGGCAGAAGTCGGCGACCCGCGCGGACGGCGCGAATTCAACGTGCTGGGCGACACAGTCAACACGGCGGCGCGTTTGATGAACCGCGCGCAGAAGAACCAGATTGTGATTTCAGAGTCGGTGAGGCAGGCGGTAGAAATAAAATATGAATGCATATCTCTTGGCGAGATTCCACTGAAGGGCAAGAGCAAGCCCATGAGCTTGTATGAACTGGTCAAGAAAAAGCCGAAGGAAATTTAAGTAGAAAGCGCCGCGAATGCGGCGCTTTTTTATTTTGGCTTACTAGGCGGGTTGCCCTTTAGTTTTTCATCCAACGAAGACCAGATGCCCGCCATCAGGGTGCTGCCAGCCCTGCGGCGCAGATTGACTTTGTAGATCGCCTTTTCCTTTTCGCCGATGCGGATCAGCCAGAATTGCTCAGACAGGGCTGCAAGAGCTTCATCCAACTCGGCGTGTGTGAGGCGATCCTGTTCGGGCATGGCGTCCATCACCTCACATATGCGCGGATAAGTCAACTGCAATTCACGCAGCATCACGCGCATGATCTTTCTCAGGGATGGCGGCAGCTTGGCAATGTCGAGCGGCGAGATGCCGCCATCCTTTTGACTATCCTTTATTTCTTTATCCAGGCGATCAAAGAGTCCGGGCATGTCTACCTCACTTAGTACAACTCAGGCATGCTGATCGGCTCGGGCTGGGGTTCGCACTCGCCGCACCAGATCACATTGGAAACTGCCAACCCTTTTGGGGTATTGTTCGCACCGACAAACATCGTAATGAATGTGGACATGGTCGCAGCATGGTCCTTGCATACAAAACGGCCACAAAACGCGCAGGATGCGCGGGCTTCTTCTTCACAATGCCAGCATTTCATAATGATGTGCTCCTATTTCGCGTTCAGGATGTGCGGAACGATATTCTTCAATGCCTTCGACCATTCATGGTCAGGGTAGCGCAGGGAAAACAGGTCCCTGCTGGCATTTTCCGCCATGTCAAACGAGAGCGGCAGCACGCTGGTCACAATCGCCTGGAACTGCTCTTCGATGTCTTTTTTGATCTCAGCAAAATCGTATTTGGGCAGGGCTTTATTCACCATCAAAAAGAGGTTTGGAACATCCAGGCTGCGGGCAACATCCACAGTCACCGCTGTTCCTTGAAGGTCTTGATTATCGGGGCGCAGGATGATGATAAGAATATCCGACGTAGCGATGGAGAGCAGGGTCTCTTCGTTCAAGCCAGGATGCGTATCGATGAAAAGATAATCGAGATTGAATTCGGTAATGGCGGTCTGCAGACCCTCATTCAACTTGTTGAAATCAACGCCTTCATGAAGGATCTGGCTGATCTCCTTGCCCTTGATGCTGGACGGGAACAGGAAAAGATTCTTGCCAGCCAACTGGGAGCGCCCTTCGCCTTCCACCTTGTTATCCCCCACCGAGTACCCAACCTCACGAATGCTGGCTTTGCCATGCAAATAATCGTTCAAGGTCTTTCCCATTTTATGTTCATCCAAACCAAAGAGAACATGGATGCCCGGCGACTGAATATCCGTATCCACAACGCCGACACGCTTGCCGGTCATGGCAACCTGCGAAGCAAGGTTTGCCGTTGTGTTCGATTTACCCGTCCCGCCCCGAAATGAATGAATGGATACGATCTTGCCTGCCATAATTCCTCCGTGTTGCTTTTACTGGTCTGCGCGTTTCTGACGCAGCGATTTCGCCTGTTCCTTCAACTTGGCGTAGAACTCCGAACCGGTGATCTCGTCGAATTCCTTCTTGCGGCGTTCCTGATCGATCTCGAACGTCAGTCGCTCCAATTCCTGCTTCAAGGTCTCTTCACGCGCCTTCACTTTTCGTACCATCGAATAGAATGCAGAGAGCAGTTGCGCCGCTTTATCGTCGTCGTTCCCGGTGCGGTTATTAATGGGCTGGGTCTGCTCCATGAACGAATAATCCCCTTCCGCAGTCTTCTGCGACCAGTCGATCACTTTCTCGATGTAGGTCGTTGAGAATCTCAGGCGGTTCGAGAAACCGCGCAAGATGCCAAGCGAAACGTCCAAGCGGTGATTGAGAAGATCGAAAAAAGCTTCCTTCGTTAACTCCAACGCTTCCACTGCATCCAGCGCTACCACCCCCGCCGAGCGCGGGCGTTCATCCACAAGCGCAAGCTCGCCGATGCTTTCGCCGGGTCCCACTTTATTGATGATGATCTCGTCGCCCTTGGCATCCGTTGTTACGATCTTAAGATGCCCATCGAGGATCACAAAAAAAGAATCAGCCGGGTCGCCCTTGCGCATGAGGGCATCTCCCACTGCAAATTTACGAATCGACGCCTTTGCCGCCACAGCAGCCGAAGCATCATCCGACAGTTCCTTGAAAAATTCCGTTTCTCGAATCTTGTTGAGGATATCGCCGGTCACTGATTCTCCTCCTGAGATTTGGACTGCTTGATCTTGTTGGTTGCCATATCCCACAGCCCGCCTCCTTTTTGACCTGTGCTTGTTTCGGCGATACGGGTCTGGAGCCTGTCCCAAACACGGCTGTCCTGCCCGAGGTACACCTCGCGTACGAACATCATCGGGTACATCCCGATCTGCTTGCGCAGGATTTCCATTTCCTTATAGAGACCCTGAATGATCTCTTCGACTTCTTTGCGTTTGGTAGGGCTGGGTGTGGCGTCTAACAATTTGCGCTTGATGCCCATCTCTGCCTGCTTGTACATCAATTCCTTTACCAGCGGAACCTTATCATCTCCGAAACGTTCCTGGAAAGGCTCGATCAAAGTCTCCACCATCTTATCGATACTGGTCACAGCGCGGGTCTCTTCCTTGGTAACGCGGTCCTCCATTCCAAGTTTTTCGCCCACCCAACCTCTTTGAGCAGCCATGCCATTCCGAATGACAAGCCAGATCAGCGCAGCGCCAATCACTCCGTAAATAATGGCGAAGGCAAGGAAGGTTCCCGCATTGACCATTGTATTGAATACTCCATGAAAGAACATGGCAAGGATGTACCCGCCAAGAACCACCAGAAGGCCCCGTTTTTTATTGGTCTCTCCGCGATGATATGCCAATGACGTGCCGATCAATCCGCTGCTGGTGGCATGCATCAGGTTGGTGGAGAATACGCGCGCCAGCGCGACCACCAGCGCAAATTCGATATTCCCCTGCACATATTCCACATTCTCGATGATCGCAAAACCAATGCCCGCCCCAAAGCCATATAAGGCGCCATCGACCACATAATTGAAATCAGCACGGTTGACCAAATAGATCAGGATCGCCGCCTTGAGAATTTCTTCAACAATGGGCGCTACAATGCGGACCACCTGCTTCCATTCGAGCCAACCCGCATCAGCAATTGCCGGGTTGATCTGTGCCGCCAGTAGGTAGGCGATCACCCCACAAACAAGCGTGACGATGTTTCTCCCAAATTTTACCGTCTTGTGCAAGTCAAAGGACCGCAGCGCGAAAAGAAAAATCACAGGCACGGTCAAAGCAATGACAATCGAAACCACCAATATCATGGCGAAATAATACCTTATCTGGAAATGCCCTGCAAGGACGAAAACGCGGCTGCAATGTTTTGCAGCCGCGTTTTGTTTATTTCAGGTCAGCACATCGATGTGCCGTCTTGGATTAATACCCGCGGGAACCAGGTTCCTTGGAGGGCGACCACTGTGACCACTTGTCGGTCGAGGGGTGCAAAGTGATGCCATAGATGTCACCACCACCCTGCCACCAGGTCGAGTAGATGTTCGGGTTGCCTTCGCGGTTCGAGGTGAAGGACACATCCGTACCACCACAGTTCCAGGTCGGAGCAGAGTCCACACCGCCGAAGGTCGTCAACTGGTACTCCTGATTCGAGGTCAGGTCGAAGGTGAAGACGTCGGTGTTGTCACCAGTCGTCACCTGGTAGGCGAGGCGGTTCCCTTCCGGTGACCAAGTCGCGTTCTGCGCGTCACCGCCGATGGAAACCTGTCTGAAGCTCTTGCCTTGAATGTCAGACACATACAGGTCCCAAGTGCCGGTCGTATTGATGAAGAACGCCAACTGCTTGCCGTTCGGCGACCAGCTCGGGAAGAGCACGTCGGTCGAGAACGAGGTCACCTGGTATTCCGTACCGGTCGAGATGTCGAAGATGAACACATTCCATGAGCCGTTGCGGTTGGACTGGAAAGTGATCCAGTTCGCATCCGGCGAGTAGAAGGGATTAACATCGTCACCAGCATTGGAGGTCAATTGCAGTTCTTCGCCCGTATCTTTGTTCAGGAGGAAGATATCCCAGTTACCGTTTCGGTCACTCTGGTAGATCACGCTCTGGTTGTCCGGGCTGAACATGGCGTTGATGTTGTTCGCGCTGGTGTTCGTCAGACGGGTCTGGGATTTGCCCATGCTATCTGTCAGGTACAACTCGACGTTGCCATCACGGTCGCTTTGGAAGACGACCCATTCATCATTATCAGAACGGCTCGGGCGAGAGTCCTGGGTGCCACCGTTGCTCAGGTTGATGGCTTCAAATCCTTCGATACCTTCGATACCATCCAGGCGGAAGACATCCAGGTTACCCGTGCGGAAAGAGTGGAACAGGATCCAGTTCGGGCAGGAACCTGCAACGGGGGGTTCCTTGGCTTTCACCTCGGTGATCGGAGGAGTCGGTGCGCATTCTGCTCCAACGCAGGTAACGGGTCCGCAGTCTTCGGTTGCAGGGTCACAACCACAATCCTCTGTGGCAGGATCACAGACATCACCGCAATCCTCCGTGGCAGGGTCACAACCACAATCCTCTGTGGCAGGATCACAGGTAGTATCACCGCAATCCTCCGTGGCAGGATCACATTTCTTGCCGCAATCTTCCTTGGCAGGGTTACAGACAACATCCTTGGGCGTGCAGTTCGGATCCACTTCACCTTGTGCAGCACGGCAGTTAGCGTGCAGACTTCCGTTTACAGGGTTGCCCTTGCCATGGTCACCTTGACCGCAAGGCAGTTCGCCTTTATCCAGACAGGGATCGGAACTATCTTGCTTGGAGCCGCGGACAACTACGCCATCGGGGTTCTGGACACTCGGGTCGCCAGTGCCGGGGTCGCTGGGAGAGCCACCCTGGTCTTGACCACCGCCACCACCAGAGTTACCGCTGTTGCCGGAATTTCCAGAGTTCCCACTGTTATCGGAGTTACCACCGCCGCCCTGATTGTCGTTGGTGCCGCCACCACCGCCCTGGTTATCGTTGCCGCCACCACCACCCTGATTATCGTTGCCGCCACCGCCACCCTGATTATCGTTGCCACCACCGCCACCCTGATTATCGTTGCCACCACCACCACCCTGATTATCGTTGCCGCCGCCGTTGCCATTACCGCCGCCATTCCCATTACCGCCAGCGCCGCCTTCCAGTCCTTGCGAAGGGACACAAGCAGAGAACAGCAATGATAGTATGGTCAACACTGCGATCAAGGCAAATAGCCGTCTTCCCTGTTGTTTTTGCTTGGATAAATTACTCATTTTTTTCTCCTTTCGAACAGACATCCTTATTTCTTTAAAGTAACGATCAATATGCTTGCACACGCCTTTGGCAACTTGCTTCCGCATGCGTTATACACAATAAAGGGATTTGTCAGGCATTATCTCAAAGCACTTTCCGCGATCTACCTGTAAACTTTGTCGTTGATTTGTTGAGTTTCGGGTTGCAAAAAATCCCATGCGACATAAGGTGTTCCAATGCCGCATGGGATTCGTTTTAGATTAGTACCCGCGAGAACCGGGTTCCTTGGAGGGTGTCCACTGCGACCACTTGTCGGTCGAGGGGTGCAAAGTGATGCCGTAGATGTCGCCACCACCCTGCCACCAGGACGAGTAGATGTTCGGGTTGCCTTCGCGGTTCGAGGTGAAGGACACATCCGTACCACCACAGTTCCAGGTCGGGGCAGAGTCTACGCCGCCGAAGGTCGTCAACTGGTACTCGGTGTTCGTCGTCAGGTCGAAGGTGAAGACGTCGGTATTGTCACCAGTCGTCACCTGGTAGGCGAGGCGGTTCCCTTCCGGTGACCAACTCGCGTTCTGCGCGTCACCACCGATGGAAACCTGTCTGAACGTCTTGCCCTGAATATCAGACACATACAGGTCCCAAGTGCCGGTCGTATTGATGAAGAACGCCAACTGCTTGCCGTTCGGTGACCAACTCGGGAAGAGCACGTCGGTCGAGAACGAGGTCACCTGGTATTCCGTACCGGTTGAGATGTCGAAGACGAACACATTCCATGAGCCTGTGCGGTTGGACTGGAAAGTGATCCAGTTCGCATCCGGCGAGTAGAAGGGATTAACATCGTCACCGGCATTGGAGGTCAATTGCAGTTCTTCGCCAGTGTCCTTGTTCAGGAGGAAGATGTCCCAGTTACCGTTGCGGTCACTCTGGTAGATCACGCTTTGGTTGTTCGGGCTGAACATGGCGTTGATGTTGTTGGCGCTGGTGTTCGTCAGGCGGGTCTGCGACTTGCCCATGCTGTCCGTCAAGTACAACTCGACGTTGCCATCACGGTCACTCTGGAAGACGACCCATTCATCATTATCAGAACGGCTCGGGCGAGAGTCCTGGGTGCCACCGTTGCTCAGGTTGATGGCTTCAAATCCTTCGATACCTTCGATACCATCCAGGCGGAAGACATCCAGGTTACCCGTGCGGAAGGAGTGGAACAGGATCCAGTTCGGGCAGGAGCCTGCAACGGGGGGTTCCTTGGCTTTCACCTCAGTGATCGGAGGAGTCGGCGCACAGGTTGGGTCTGTGGCAGGATCGCAGATCTTGACCTCGCCACAAGTTTCGGTTGCGGGATCACAAGGTGAACAATCCTCAACTGCGGGGTCACATTCAATATCCTTGGAAGTGCAGTTCGGATCCACTTCACCCTGGGCTGCGCGACAGTTGGCGTGCAGGCTTCCGTTTACAGGGTTGCCCTTGCCATGGTCACCTTGACCGCAAGGCAGTTCGCCTTTGTCTAGACAGGGATCGGAACCATCCTGTTTCGAGCCGCGCACGACTACACCGTCAGGGTTCTGGACGCTCGGGTCGCCAGTGCCGGGGTCGCTCGGGGAGCCGCCCTGGTTTTGGCCACCGCCGCCAGCGTTACCAGAATTTCCGCTGTTGCCCTGATTGTCATTACCACCGCCCTGATTATCATTGCCGCCACCCTGGTTGTCATTGCCGCCACCCTGATTATCATTGCCACCGCCGTTGTCGCCGCCATTTCCACCACCGCCACCACCGCCACCTTCCAATCCTTGAGAAGGGGCGCAGGCAGAAAGCAGCAGCGAAGATACGGTCAGCACTGCGATCAGCATGAAAAGTAACTTTCCCCATTTTTGATTAGGTTTACTATTCATTTCTCTCTCCTTTTTAAATTGATCCTTTGACAATAAACAACGTACACGTTCTTGATTCACACCGCCAATCGTTCTATTTACGGCGAGATATCCAATAGAAAATAAGCAGCACGCCGATCAGCCCCAGGGCAGTAAAGAGGTTGGTTCCGGGGAATGCTGTTCCGGTAACCGAGTTGCCGGAAGGGTCCACAGAGGGCAGGTTGATAATGACCAGTAGCACAACCGCCGCCGCTGCAATGAGCAAACCGACCTGCGGGTTGGACTGAAGGTCAAAGAGCCGCTTCCAAAAGGACGGTTTGGCTGCCTGCTCTTCCTCCTCCCGCCGCATTCGAGCTTTGAGCCGCACCAGCATCTGCTTGGATTTGGCATCATCCAATGTCACTGGAGGGAAGGTATCGTTCAAACGGAGAAGCGTTTTTTCGAGGCCGAACAGCTCCTCGTCTGAGGCAGAGGCGGGGGGGGCGATCCTTCCTTTAATCATGCGGTCGGCAAAATCCGCGAGTTCGTTATCTTTTTCGGTAGTTTCATCTTTTTGATACATGATTATTTTTCCAAATGATTGCGAAGCGCAGTAACGGCTCGGCGGAATAGCGATTTGGTTGCCTCAAGGTTTTGGTTGGTCAATTCGGCGATCTCATTGAACTGCATATCTTCTGCAAAACGGAGCAGGATGATCTCCCGGTAGTTTTCGGGCAGGTTCTGCAGTGCCCGTTGAAGGAAGATGCGTTCCTCCAGCGATTGAGAGGTACTGCCTGTAACCTGGGCGACCGCATCGGAAAGCGGAGCAAGCCGTGGTTCCTGTTTGCGGGTACGCCTTCGATAGAACTCAGCCACTTTATGATTGGTTAACGTGCGCAGCCAGGTGCCGAACTTGGCATCCCCACGAAACGAGGACAGGGACTTGAGCGCGGCGATGAAAATCTCCTGCGTTACATCCTCCACATCGTTTTCGGGGACCACGTACCTTACCCTCTTGTAAACTTTGGGAAGGTGACGGTGGTAGAGCACATCGAACGCTTCCTTGCTCCCATCCATATATTTCTGGATGAGAATTTCGTCGCTGGTGTCCTGTAGGGGTATCAAGGTGTTTTGCATATAGTTTGTTGTCATAAATCGCGAAAATGGGTCGTTTGAGTCTGTTTTTTGGAAAATGCCGCCATGACGGTTTCAATCGTTCGTGCAGCGGTTGATACCGCTATTATGAATTATTTTTTCAGTGAGTACCAAGTAGTCGATCATAAGTTCTCAGAAAACGATTCCCAGCTCAAGCCGCCGTCCTCGGTGGTGGGGACGCCACCATAAGCGATAATTTGTAAAATTTATTTTGTAAAAATTTATTTCGACCGACTGCTTAGAAATTTACTATAACATAATTAGGACGGGAAAAGTAGGGATTTGATTTTCAATATAGTTAGGCTATAATTGCCCTACAAAAGCCTAGGATTTGGCAAGACTATCATAGAATCGGAGATGGCGCATGTCCAAAATCATTTCAGTTCATTCGTTCCGCGGCGGGACAGGTAAATCGAACACCACTGCCAATATTGCGGCGCTTCTTGCAATGGATGGAGCGCGTGTGGGTGTAGTAGATACTGACATTGCCTCCCCCGGTATTCATGTTCTCTTCAATTTAGATGAAGCGGATATAGAACACTCTCTCAACGACTACCTGTGGGGTAAGTGCACCATTGAACAAGCCGCCCAGGATGTGACCGGGCATATCGGAGCAGAAGTTAAGGGTCAGATATTCCTGATCCCCTCCAGCATTAAAGCCGGCGAGATCGCCCGCATTCTGCGCGAAGGTTACGATGTGGGCTTGCTGAACGACGGTTTCCGCGACGTGATCGAAAGGCTGAAGCTGGACTACCTTTTGATCGACACCCACCCTGGTCTTAATGAAGAGACCCTGCTTTCCATTGCGATATCTAACGCTTTGGTCATCATCATGCGCCCCGACCAGCAGGATTATCAGGGCACGGCAGTGACCGTGGATGTTGCAAAGAAATTGGATGTGCCGAAGCTTTTCATCCTCGTCAACAAAGCTCCCAACAACCTGGATTTTGAAGAAGTCCGCGCCCGCGTGGAGCAGACCTATGAAGCCAAAGTAGGAGCCATTCTCCCCCACTCCGATGAAATGATGATGCTCGCAAGTTCCGGTCTCTTCACGGTTCACTATCCCGAGAATGTGGTGACCAAAGGTTTGCGCAGCCTGGTGGATCAACTCAAAGCCTAGGCGAAACCTGCCAAAGGGATGTCGTCATGAGCAACCCGCTCTTTGAAACTGCGATCAAGGAATTGGAGGAACGACAAGAAGATGTCCGTCCGTCGGATGTCGTGTTATTCTCCGAACCTATGCGCTCCGCTGTGAATTTCGTCATCCGGCTGGGACGTTTTAGCCTGACTGAATTCCATGAAAAGCTTCCCGAATTCACCAGAGACGAAGTGAAGCGCATCGCAGACCTGCTGATAAAGCGTCACTTGTTCGACCTCTCTCGTTTCGCCACCGAAGCGGAGCCTTATTATCAAGCGCGCCTCTCCGCTCTCACCCGCCCGCTCTCGCGCCCGCCTTCGGATATCTGGAAAAAAATCGACTGACCCCTCACCCGCCTGCCATAAACAGGCGGGTTTTATTTTTCTATATAATGCCCACGGTCACAAATTGCGTTTCCTCTGGCGCGTGGGAGCACTCAAAGTCTGTTAGTAGTTTGGCTCAAGTCGCCGTCCTCGGCGGTGTTCTACTAGTAAATCCTTCGCCGAGGACGGCGAAGGGAGCAGGTCATCTACAAACTTTTAGCGCACCCTGGCGCGTTGGCGCCACACAATTTGTGACCGTGCTGGGTATAATCGAAAAATGGCAGATAAACTCCTCTCACGATACGAAGACTTGAAGGCGCAGATCAACTTCCATAATTATCGGTATCACGTGTTGGATGCGCCCGTTATCAGCGACCTGGAATATGACCGCCTGCTTAATGAACTGAAGAAGATCGAGGCGGATCATCCAGATTGGATCACCCCCGACTCTCCCACCCAGCGCGCCGGGGCAAAAGTCTCGGAGAAATTCGAGAAGGTGCGTCACCCTGCGCCCATCCTTTCGCTCGCGAACGCCTTCGGCGGGGACGATGCTCGTGCCTGGTTCGAACGCGTCAAGAAATTGGATGACCGCGTGGAAAAAGCGAAGTTCGTGGTGGAGCCGAAGATCGATGGCTTGTCTGTGGTGCTTCACTACCGCAACGGTCAATTCGTGCAGGGGGCCACTCGCGGCGACGGTGAAGTGGGTGAAGACATTACCAGCAATTTGCGAACAGTTCGAGCGATACCATTGAAGATACCGGTGGAAAGTGAAAAGTGGAAAGGCAGCCTTCCCAAGCATCTCGTTGTGCGCGGCGAGGCGTTCATTCCCGTCAAAGAGTTTGAAGCTTTAAACAAACGCCTGGAAGAAGCGGGTGAGAAGACCTATCTCAATCCGCGCAACACGGCAGCGGGATCGCTACGCCAGCTCGACCCGGTGTTGACCGCATCGCGCCCGATCACTTTGCTTATATATCAGATTGTTTATTCAGAGGATGGCAAAGTCCCTACCTCGCAGTGGGAGATTTTGGAATACCTCAAGTCGTTGGGCTTCCCAATAACGGACATCGCCAAACGCTTCAACAACCTAGATGCGGCGATTGCCTACACCGAGACATTCAATGAAGGACGAGACGCGCTTCCTTACGAAGCCGACGGCATGGTTATAAAAATCGACGATTTGACCCTCGCCGCAGACTTGGGTTTCGTAGGCAAAGACCCACGTGGAGCCATCGCGTTCAAATTCCCGGCGCGCGAAGTGACGACCACTTTGCTCGGCATCGACGTTGAAGTTGGGCGCACGGGTGTGCTCACCCCCAGAGCCGTTCTCGAAGCCGTGGAAATCGGCGGCGTGGTTGTCCGCAATGCGACCCTGCATAATTTCGATTACATCGAAGAGAAAGACATCCGCATCGGTGACCGAGTGCTGGTCAAGCGCGCGGGAGAAGTCATTCCGTATGTCATCGGTCCCGTGGTGGATGCGCGTTCCGGCAAGGAGAAGAAATACAAACCACCATCAAAATGCCCGGCATGTGGTCAGGTCGTGGAGCACTTCGAAGGCGAGGTGGCGTGGTATTGTGTCAACGCCGCCTGCCCGGCGCAGTTAGTCCGCAACGTGGAGCATTTCGTCTCGCGCGGCGCGATGGACATTGTTGGGCTTGGCATCAAGATCGTAATACAGTTGATCGAAGCAGGCTTGGTCAAGGATGTGGCTGATTTGTTTACGCTGAAAAAGAATCAACTGCTGGGGTTGGAAGGGTTTGCCGAGAAAAAGGCGGAGAATCTGCTTGGGTCGATTGAGCAGGCGAAAGGTCAGAGTTTGAACCGCTTGATCGCGGCGTTGGGAATCCACGGCGTGGGCGAAGTCATGGCGGGCGATCTGGCGCGGACGTATGGCAATCTATCCGCGTTATCGAAGACCACGGCGGATGAACTTCAGCAGATCGAAGGCGTGGGACCGAACATCGCCGAATCCATCGTAGATTGGTTTGCGACCCCTACAAACCAGAAGTTGTTGAAAAAGCTAAAGGCGGCGGGGGTAGACCCACAGATGAAGAAGAATGAAAAGAAGAAGGAAGGCGCATTCACCGGCATGACCTTCGTGGTGACCGGCACGCTGCCGAACTTCTCACGCGACAATACAAAGGAATTCATCGAAAGCAACGGTGGCAAGGTAACGGATAGCGTGAGCAAGAAAACCAGTTATCTCGTACTCGGCGAAAACCCTGGCTCGAAATTCGAAAAAGCTAAATCGCTGGGAGTAAAGATCATCGACGAAGCCGAGTTGAAGCGGCTGGCAAGATAGCACCCTACCCAAATCGTATACCTGTAGAATTTTCACAAAGATTCAACGCAAAGACGCGGAGGCGCAAAGAAAAACATCTCCTAGCGTCTTTGCGGCTTTGCGTTAAAAACTGTTAGGACTTACGCAGTTCAAAATCTTTTGCCGCGAATTTCGCTAATTCACGCGAATTGTTCAAAAAATTCGTGACAATTCGCATAATTCGCGGCTTGTTTTTGGGGTTTGCGTAAGTCCTAACTGTATGAGAATCTGTTTGACAGACAAAAATAGGTCACGCTTGAAGCGTGGCTACTCTTTATCTTCGCAAATCAGCTAGACAGAAACCATTCCCTCGGCTAAACTTGCGCCATTCCCTTTCGGAGGAACTCAATGGATTTTCACAGCGTAGACAACAACAGCACCCGGCGTATTGCCGCGCTCAAGCAGCGCGTGGATATGATGAAGGAACACGACTATTACTTTTACAACCAGGCAGTGACGGAAATGCTGCCCAACGCAAAAGTGCGCGTGAACGGACGCGTGATGGGCATGTACGCCTCATACTCGTACCTGGGCTTGGTCGGTCACCCAAGAATTAACGAAGCCGCCAAACGCGCCGTGGACCAATACGGCACGGGCACAAACGGCGTCCGCACCCTGGCAGGGACGCTGACCATTCACAACGAACTCGAAGAGACAATTGCGAATTTCAAGCACACCGAAACCGCCATTACCTACACATCCGGTTATGTGACCAACCTGACCGTCATCTCCTCTTTGATGGGACGCGGCGATTACGTCTTCTCGGATAAGATCAACCACGCCTCCATTGTGGACGGTTGTGTGATGTCTGGCGCGGAGTTCCGCCGCTTCCGCCATAACGACATGGAGCATCTCGAAGGTCTGCTCAAGAACGCGCCTGCGGACGTCTCCAAACTCGTCATCGCAGATTCGGTCTTCAGCATGGATGGCGACATCATCGACCTGCCCAAGATCGTGGAACTCACCAAAAAATACAACGCCTGGCTCATGATCGACGAAGCGCATTCGGTGGGCGTGCTCGGCAAACAAGGCACGGGCATCGAAGAACACTTTGGGTTGGGCGATGTGATCGACATCAAGATGGGCACGCTCAGCAAGACCATCCCTTCGGTGGGCGGATACATTGCGGGCAAAAAAGAATTGATCGACTACCTGCGCCACGGCAGCCGCGCGTACATTTTCTCTGCGGCGCTGCCCCCGGCTCAAGCCGCCGCCGCAAACGAAGCCTTCAAGGTTATCCTCGACGAACCCGAACGCATCGACCGCTTGAATGCCAACACCCAACAGTTCATTGGCGGGTTGAAAGGCATGGGCTTCGATACCCTGCTGACCGAGACCGCCATTGTCCCTGTTCTTTGCGGCACGGACGAAAAGGCATTCGAGCTGACGAAGCGCTGTCAGGAAGAGGATGTGTTCGTGTTGCCCGTCGTCTCCCCCGCGGTGCAGGAAGGCATGTCTCGCCTGCGAGCGACCGTCACTGCCGCGCATGAGCCTTCCGACATCGAACAGGCAATGGAAGTGATCTATCAGGCAGGCAAGGCGATAGGGATGGTGAAGTAAGAGAGAGCAGAGAATAGAGAATAGAGATTAGAGAATAGATCGCTCATCGGTGAGATGGGCGATTTTTTATTTGGTGAAAGTTTCTGTTCATACCAACAATATCAAAATCAACAGAAAATAAAACGGGAAACCAAAGAATGCCGATACAAGCAAAAAGAGTTGTGCAGCCGCTTCATTAAGTAAGATGTGACTAAGAACACTGTGCATTCCCAGGTTGAACAAACCAGCAAGAATCCAACCCAACGCCGCCCAACGCCATTTGATAAGCAGAAGGATAACGATGCCGATGTTCAAAAGTCCGGGAATGAAACAATAAGGGATGATGGCCAGTTGATTGAATCCTTCGGAACTTGGGGTCGGGGCAAAGGCAGTCTCCAGAAGAATGAAAATCGGAATCCAAACAACCGTATTGAACAAGAACCAGCCAAAGAAGCCCGTCAGAAAGGGTGCAAGACGCGGGTAGGCAGTGGAAAAATGTTTGAACATTTTGGTACCTCAACTCTAAATCTTTTCTCGTCGAAAGAACTTTACAAATAAAAGTGGAGGGTCTAAGGGCTCGTAAAAATATAATTTCCCTCACTCACTGTTGAACCATGTCTTTGCGAGGGCGCTCTTGCTCTTCGCCCGAAGCAATCCCCTCGTGAATACGGAGATTGCTTCGCCGCCAAGAACAAGAGCGGCGGCTCGCAACGACATGACACGGGAAGTTAATTATTTACAGACCCTAAGAGGCAAAACAGGTGGCAGCATTGGAGATAGAGTTTATCCTGACAGCGCCCAGGAAAGGTAGCTATAACATCTGTCTAATATATTCCCTGTACAATGCGCTCTACTTTTTAGGGTAAACTCTTCTCAGGCATTATCTCATAAAGATCAAGAAGTTCATTTAAAAAATAGGAACATAATGAATTGGCATACGATTGAGACCCAGACAGCTCTGAACGAACTTGATTCGTCCTCTGACGCAGGGTTGACCTCTTCTCAGGCAGAAGAACATCAAAATAAATACGGCGCAAACGAACTCATCGAACGCGGCGGGCGCACGCCTCTGCAAATTCTATGGGAACAACTCACCGCAACGATGGTGCTCATCCTCATCGCGGCGGCGGTTGCGGCGGGCTTACTTGGCGACACCAAGAACACCATCGCCATCCTCGCCATTGTGGCGTTGTATGCGTTTCTCGGTTTCATTCAGGAATACCGCGCCGAGAAGGCGATTGCCGCGCTCAAAGAAATGGCTGTGCCGAATGTGCGCGTGCTGCGCGACGGCAAATTGCATGAAACTTCGGCGCGCGAACTTGTGCCCGGCGACATCATTCAACTCGAAACGGGTAACGTCATCCCGGCAGATTTGCGCCTGCTCGAAGCGGTCAACTTGCGCATTCAAGAAGCCGCGTTGACGGGTGAATCCGAAGCCATCGGAAAACACACCGCCGCGCTCTCCAACGATCCCTCATCAGGTTCCGGGCAGGCGCTTCCGCTGGGTGACCGCCGCAACATGGCATACATGGGAACCATTGTCACGCAGGGGCGCGGTCTCGCGCTTGTGGTTGCCACGGGCATGAATACCGAACTCGGCAAGATCGCAGATATGATCCAACAGGTGAAGCAGGAGCAAACCCCGCTTCAACGCCGGCTCGACTCGCTTGGCAAAAATCTCGCACTCATCGGCGTCGGCATCGCCGCCTTGATCTTCATCCTCGGCATGTTGCGCGGCGATGAACTTCGTCACATGCTGCTCACGGCGGTCAGTGTCGCCGTCGCTATCGTGCCCGAAGGTCTGCCCGCCGTTGTCACCATCACCCTCGCGCTCGGCGCGCAACGCATGTTGCAGCGTCAGGCGTTGATTCGTAAACTCCCCGCCGTAGAAACGCTTGGCTCCGTCACGGTGATCTGTTCCGATAAAACCGGCACGCTGACTGAAAACCGCATGACCGTGGTTGTGTTGGATGTAGCGGAACATGCCATCGACCTGACAGGCGAAGTAGCCCGCGACGGTTCGCTTCATGCCACCCGTGGGCTTGGTTCGCCCGTCCAATCCTCTCTCTCGCTGACAATGATCGGCGGCGCATTGTGCAACGATGCCAAACTAGTGGATGAAGGCGATGACCGTTTCCACACGATGGGCGACCCGACCGAAGGCGCGTTGGTGGTTGCCGCGGCAAAGATGGGGTATTGGAAATCTTCGCTCGATTCATCCTTCCCGCGCTCTGCCGAACTGCCCTTCGACTCTGAACGCAAGCGTATGACGACCGTGCATCATTTGGCACAGTACGACCCCACCGTGCTTTCGGGCTTGGAGATCGGCGACACGCGTTACATCGCCTTCACCAAAGGCGGCATAGATGGACTGCTCGACATCACCAGTCACGTCTGGGCGGATGGAAAGTCTATTCAGATCGATGAAGAGTGGAAGACCCGCATCGAAGCGGCGAATGAACGCCTTGCCAAGAAGGGCATGCGCGTCCTCGGCGTCGGCTTCCGTTTGATGAACTCCATCCCTGAGATCATCCAAACCGACCTTGAACAGAACATCACCCTGGTGGGCTTGTTTGGCATGATCGACCCGCCGCGCAATGAAGTGAGAGACGCCGTGGCAGTCGCCAGGTCCGCGGGGATTCGCCCGATCATGATTACCGGCGACCACCCGTTGACGGCGATGGAGATCGCGCGTCAATTGGGAATTGTCCACGCTCCCGCCGCTCTTCATGCTCCCACCGCCGTCCCCGGCGAGGAAAGTGCCCAGCATGGGTATGCTGCCTTGAGCATAAAAGCATTGACGGGTGCCGAAATCGAAAACCTGACACCTGACGAATTGAAAAACGTCGTAGATGAAGTCAGTGTCTTCGCCCGTGTCGCACCGGAACACAAATTGAGAATCGTACAGGCGTTGCAGGAAAAGGGTCATGTCGTGGCGATGACCGGCGACGGCGTCAACGATGCGCCCGCGCTGCGCAAAGCGGATATCGGCGTTGCAATGGGCATCACCGGCACGGACGTTTCCAAAGAAGCCTCCGACCTCGTTTTGCTCGACGATAATTTTGCGACCATCGTTGCGGCAGTCAAAGAAGGTCGCACGATCTACGACAACATCCGCAAGTTCGTGCGCTTCAGTGTGGCGGGCAATATCGGCAAGGTATTGGTCATGTTGATCGCGCCGTTCCTCGGCAAGCCTTTGCCGCTGCTGCCTTTGCAGTTGTTGTGGTTGAATTTATTGACGGACGGTTTGCTTGGTTTGGGCATGGGCGTGGAGAATCCTGAAAAGGATACGATGCAGCGCAAGCCATACTCCCCCACCGAAGGCGTGTTCTCGCGCGGCGCGGCGGCGCAGACCATCTGGGTTGGTGTGCTGATTGGCGCGCTCGCGCTTGGGCTTGGCTCATGGTATTACTTCACTACCCGCCCCGAATGGCAGACGATGATCTTCACCTCGCTCGCGTTCATGCAAATCTTCCAAGGCTTGGCTTCCCGCTCTGATAAAGAATCTCTCTTCAAACTTGGGGTGATGAGCAACCCGGTTCTAGCGGGTATGGCTTTACTGGTCTTCGCCCTGCAAATGGCAGTCATCTATATTCCTGCATTGGCGAATTTCTTCGAGGTCGTTCCGCTCAGCCTGTGTGACCTGTCCATTGCGGCGGCAACAGGTGTGATCGTGTTCACGGCGATGGAAGTGGGGAAGAAGTTGAGGAAGTAAGCAGCAATCAGTGGACAGTAACCAGAAACCCGTCTCGAAAAGAGGCGGGTTCTTTTTAATCACTGATGTTACGTAGTGTCGTTCGGCTAAAAAGCAACTGAGGTCGCCGCTGCAAAACCTTTTCGTGAAGTACTGAGAATAAGTCGTTTCTTATTCGCCTAGCCTTTCTTTTCTTATTTAGCTTTTAGTACCAGTTAAGACGAGATTCATTTATCGCATGTAGCATAGACCTATTATCTTTTACCAGCGTTCGATGGCATCCATGACCATCCAAGCCATTCCATAAACCGGAATGTAATAATCACCTCTGGCGACAAGGTGGATTCAGTCGCTTCGCTTCACAGACCGCGTTCTAAACTCGTAATTATTCCCCCATCCCTACATTGGAAGGAGGTGATGCCTTTGCCTATACACGTGCCATGTACTGTCGTTTCCTTGTAAATCAACAGGAACGACAAAGAATTGACCAATGAACGAAAGGATAAATAAGAAATGAAAAAGATAATACCCGTTCTGGGACTTGCACTGATTTTGGCGATCAGCCTGATCGGCCATGTCAGCGCCATCACCAATGGACAGCCCGACGGCGACAATCATCCCTATGTGGGTTTGGTCGTGTTCGATGTACTGGACGAAAATGGCAATCAGGTGCCATCGCACCGTTGCAGTGCCTCACTACTTACCCCGACCGTTGTTCTGACGGTTGGTCATTGTACAGATGGGACCGTCGAAGCCCGTATCTGGTTCGACGAGGTCGTTCAGGGCAACCCTGAATATCCGTACAGCGGAGAAACCTCCTATGATGGCACGCCATATACCTACCCCGGATTTTGTATCGGGTGTGGTGACGGTCTGCCTGGGTTCGCCGCTGGAGACGTTGGGATCGTTGTCCTAAGCGAAGCCGTCCCTGAAAGTGTTGTTGGTGAGTACGCCACCTTGCCGTCTGAAGGCTTGGTGGATACCCTGAAAAACAAGACCCAGCTCGACCTCGTTGGCTATGGCGTGCAAGAACAGATTGTTGGTCAGGGTCCCCCCATCTGGGCTGGACTCCGAAACCGCCTCTATACGCCGAGTGAACTGGTCTCCGGCAACTTCGTGCATAGCGATGAGTTCATGAAGATCGCCCTGAATCCGGGCGGCGGCTCAGGAGGAACCTGTTTCGGTGACTCAGGCGGACCCGACCTGCTCGCCGGAACGGACACCGTCCTCGCGGTCAATTCCTATGTGACCAACTCCAATTGTTCAGGCGTCGGCTACTCCAACCGGATCGACATTCCGGAAGTGCTGGCATGGATCAACGAATTCATGCAGTAGCTCCGATCTCCTGAAATAAACTGTGGAGCCGCCTATATGGCGGCTCCACTTATTTATGCATTACATCGCCTACTCTAAAATCTTCTGCATTACCTCCACGCTCAACGGAATCGGATTCCCTTTATAACTACTGGCGTTCAACGTCTTTTGCACCACCTCAGAGATGTGTACCTCTGTCATTCCATGCACCGAAAGCGGCGGGATATTCAACTCGCGCACCAAGGCATCCACCCACATTACTCCATCCCTTGCAGATGCGGATGCAGAATCGGTGAGTATCCGCGCGATTTCAGCATATCGTGCAATGACCGGGTGATTCGCATTCAAAGTCTCCAACGCGTTGAGATTCGCACCCATCACCAGTGGCAGCAACTTTGCACAGATCGCTCCATGCGGCGCGTGTAACATTCCACCCAACGGACCTGCAAAACCATGCACGGCTCCCAGCGTGGCATTCGCCAACGCTATGCCTCCAAATAGACTTGCCAATGCCATACCTTCACGCGCAGAAACATCCGCACCATTGTGATATGCACTCCGTAAAGACTTGGCTGCGTGCATCATCCCTTCGCGGCAGATCGCATCCGTCATCGGGTTCGCCTTCACCGAAACAAACGGCTCGATCAACTGTGTCAACGCATCCAAGCCTGAACTCGCGGTGATCTCCGGCGGCAAGGAATACGTCAACTCAGGGTCCACGATGGCGAGGCTCGGCAGCATCATCGGGCTGCGCAGACTCACCTTCACGCCATGCTCCGGCGACTCCAGCACCGCATTGCGCGTCACTTCCGCGCCCGTCCCTGCCGTGGTTGGAATCGCAACATAGGTCAACGGCTTCTCGGTCAGTGGCTGTCCCTTGCCCACCACTTCCAAATAATCGAGCACGTCATGATGGTTCGTCGCCAGCGCAGCAATCGCCTTGCCCGCATCCATCACACTGCCGCCGCCCAAGCCGATCACCACATCGCACCCTTCGGCAGCGCGCACACCTTCACGAACAACATCCACCGTCGGCTCGCCGTGGATTTCAAATTCATCGAATGCGATTCCCTGTGCAGACAGAATCTCCCTCACGCGCGGAATCGCGTCTGATGATCTGCCCCTCACCAACAGCAGACGCTTCACACTCCCTTTGAGTTGATCCCCCAACCCAGAGAGTTTCCCTGCGCCGAACATGATCCGATCCACCGTGGCAAATTCAAAAGTAAGCATAATTACCTCAAAGGGTGCGTCGCACCAAACAGGTTGGATTGTCCAGTTAATGAGAAGAATCTACCGGGTGAGCGACTCTAATTTAGTATGGTGCGACGCACTCACCAACCGGAATCTTCAGGAAAAATATTCCCGTACTTGATCCCCTGCCTCGGTTCTGCCATCATGTCCGCCACGGTATCGCGCCACTTGAGATAATGCGCGGTCTCTTTATGCGCAGATTGAGCTTCGGTTGTCTTATACACTTCCACAAGGATAAACCGCGTCGGGTCATCGGCTTGCTGGATAACATCGAAGCGCGCAATACCTTCCTCTTTCACACTGTTGGACGCATTCTCAAGAGATGCTTGCTTGAACGCTTCCACAACCTCCGGCTTGACATGCACATGCACAAGGACGATATTCATCTTTCTCTCCTATTTTGAAACTAACGCATTTCCGATGACCTTCGCAGAAGTCCGCACCGAGACGGTGAACCCAAAGAATGGACCAAAATCCTGCCCGGCAGGCATGCTGGTGAAGTAAAGTCCATTCACGCTGGTTTGAAAGTGGGGGTCTAGAACAGGAAAACCATTCTTCACTTCGATCTTTTCGAATACATTGCCACTCATTAAGAATGGCAGGCGATCCAAATCCACTTTGTAGCCAGTGGCGAGGATGACATCATCCACAACAAATGTGTCGCCGGTATCCAACTTGATATCCAACGCGCCATCGGCTCGTTCAGTACAAGAAGCAAGGCTGGCTTTCTGATGGATGCTCGTATTCGGCTTCATCACGCGCTTCTCCAACCACGGCTCGACCTTCAAACGTCCCTCGCCCCACATGCGTTTATTAATGGCATCTTTCTCTTCCTGCGGCAGTCCGCGGAACCAGGCAGGATCACTAACCACCTTATCCACCAACGGCGGGACCCAACTCCAATCCGCTTCGGCGAACCTCGGCGACTCATGCCGATGCACTACATGAACCTCCGCCGCACCGCCATCGTTCAACAACGCCGCCCACTCGAAGGCACTTTGCCTCCCGCCAAGGATGAGCACCCGCCTCCCTTTCCTACGGGACAGTTGCACCGCGTCACACGTATGCTCGTATCTACCTTCAGGCAGAATCTCGGTCAACGCGGACGGTTGATTCTTGAAATAGCCCATGCCAATGGCGATAACCACATTCTTCGCCTCGATGACATCGCCATTTTCCATCACAGCTTGAAAACCACCGTTGGCTTGGTCTAGTCTGGTCACATAATCGGGAATGGTTTGAATACCGGAGCTTTCTTGAAACCATTGTGCGTATTTCAAATAGAATTCAAGCGATAGCGGTTCGACATCTTTTGGCGTCTTGCCAAGTGATTCGAGGTATTTCATGATGGAGAAACGATCGGTCGGGTCCAATGACCAGTCTGACGCAGAACGCAGGTACATGCCATCGGGCATGTTCTTCTTCCAAAACTCCATCGGTCTGCCTGCCACAAGATAATGGATACCCAAGTGCTTTGCATATGCCGCCAATGACAGACCAAAGGGACCCGCGCCGATAATGAGTAAGTCTGTTTGCATCTGCATTTTGTTTCTCCTTTTTCGCTAACTTTAAACTGTAAGAAACGACCCCGAAGGGGTCAAATGATTATAGTTGTAGGAAAGTTTGCAAATTCAACCCCGAAGGGGTGTCAGAGCCTACCAAAACTATGCCATCTGTCGCCACGGCGCCACGCGACGCCTTCGGGATTGGTTCCACATGGAGGGCAATTAACTTTGAAAAATACCAAGCCACAACTGATAGAAGCCAAAGCCAAGCAGAACGACACAAGATATACCGAGTAAGGCACGGTTGAGCTTGGGTCCCAACTTTGCCGCAGCCCCAAAGAAAATGATGATGGACGCCAAGCCTGTGATCATTGTGACATAAAAGCCAAGCAGGAATGCAAGTCCGTACGTAGGCGTTTCGCGCCAGCCCTGCACCAGTACAGGACCCGTCACCAACATCCAAAAAATGTAGGCACCAGGGGCGAGGGCGTTGGTCAATGCTGCTTTGAGTATGGTCTGGTGACCTGAAAGTTCTGCATGTGGTATTGTCTCATCATAATCACGCCAGGTTTTGAACGCGCCATACGCGAGATACAGAATGAAGATTCCCCCGACGAGGTACATGATACGTTGAATCCATTCCGGCAATTGACTGAGCACGAGAACGCTCAATAAAATGATGGGACCATCGCTCAACAGCGGCGCGAATGCGCCGGGCAGGGCATGCTTCCAGCCGCGGGTTAAGGCTTGAGAAATGAGGAACGTTTGGAACGGTCCGGGTTGTGAGGCGGCGGCGAAGCCGTATCCGATGCCTTGAACGAGGTAAAGCCACATTATGGAGCCTGCCCCTTAACTTCATAATGCAGAACTCTCGGTTCAAACTCAAGCAGGAAGTCCTTATCCTCTGGATAATATTTCGCAACATCCACATCGTCGCCGGCAAAGGCTTTGATGGATTCGATACTCTCCCAAAACGTGAGTGTGATGAAATGCGTAATCTCGCCTTCGGCGCGTTCGAGGATATGAACGCTGATGTTCCCCTTTACCGAGCGATAATCTGGAATGGCGCGCACATTGAGAATTTCACGATATGCTTTTGCCATTCCCGTCGGGACTCTCCCGTGCCACATTCGCGCAATCATTTTTTACTCCTTATTGAAAATAAACTTGGTTGGGTTCTCGAAGAAGGTCGTCCATGCGATACATTGACGCGGAGTGAAAACATACAAGCCGCCTTCGTCCCATTGACTTGGCTCGGGGGCGTAGCCATCGGACTCATATTTCAGCTTATAGGCGGCTGAGAGGCGTTGACCCAGTTCCGGGTCCGGTTTGGAGGCGGGGACGGATGTCCCTTCCATGATGACTACATCGTTCCCGCTTTCGAGGTGCAGAGTCACATTTGGATTTTTTTCGATGTTGCGAGCATGGCGCGTTTCGGGACTTCCATCGTAATAAAGTTTGCCAACGAGATATGCGCCCCAGCGCGGCACAACATGCGGACGTCCATCGGGGTAAACCGAACATAACCAGTAATTGATCGATTCGGTCAGGCGCTTCTCAACATGTTCCCAAGGAACTTCAGAGATGGGGTTATCGACATAACCTTTCGGCAATTTCGGGCGGGTAATTTTTGGCATTGCTATTCTCCTAGTAAGCGTCGATCAAATGAATAAATATCGTCAATTTTGCCATAGAGTTACAAGGATGCAGAAAATAAGTTACTCTGCCCCGCCTTCGATACCCGCCTGTACTTCTTCATCTTCCTTATGCGGCTGGACATTGAATATCTTGAATCCCCATTGCACGGAAGGACCGATCAACAGAGCGTACACCAACGTTCCCAACCCAGCCGGTCCGCCCAGCAGCCAGCCGATGAAGACCACGGTCACTTCGATGATGGCGCGCGAAACACGGATGCTCACGCCCGTCGTGCGCTTGATCGCCAGCATCAAACTGTCGCGCGGACCTGCGCCCGCATCCACGCCGATGTAGATGGCGCTGCCCAATCCCATGAGCAAGATCGCCAGCAAGAGCATACCAATTTGCAGCGGCAGGTTATCTTTCACGGATGGCATGAACGAATTCCACAGATCCACCCAGGGACCAATGGAGAGAATATTTGCGAGCGTGCCCCAACCCATCTTCTCGCGCATAAGCACCGCGCTAACCAACACCAGAAACCCCATGATGACGGTCATGGTTCCAACTGTAATTCCGAGTTTATATGCCAGCGCCGCTTCCAAGACCACCCAGGCGCTTGTGCCGATATTGCCGTGAATCATCAAACTGATCGCCAGCCCGAACAAAATAAAGCCGATCTGAATGCGAATGAAATCGCGGATGAATGTATTCCAACGAACGGGTTTTATCATGATGCTCCTTTGAAGTCATCATGATACCATGTTGAACTTTCCACGATTACTTGAGTGATTTCCGCATATACACGCGCCTGCGTCCGTCTTCGAGACGGCGGTCGTACTCTGCGTAGCCGATCTTTTTATACAAGGCTTGGTTCTCGGTCATCTTCTCATGAGTAAAAAGATAGATGCTATCGAATCCCTGTCGTTTGGCTTCAGTCTCTGCATGTTCGAGCATGATGTGTCCCACGCCCTTGCCCCACCAGCTCGGGTCGACGGCGATGACGTCCAGCAAAAAGCCCTCATCCGTAATGCCAAGCACAAGTGAACCCACCACCTGCCCGGCATCTTCCACGACGAATACTTGATGTTCGCGGATCTCATGGGCATAGTCCATTTCCATGGGGGCAGGTTTCATACCAATGCGTTCTATATAATGGCTGAAAGCTTTACGAACGCAGGCTTGCACGGCGGGAGCGTCGGCAACGATAGCAGGGCGTAATGCAAAAGTCATCATTATTATTTTGAACGTAATCCCGTCAATTGCGACGTTCCCAGCACATGCCCTTTGATCGCGGATTCAAAGTCCGCGCGGTTCGCGCCTTCTGAAAGCGAGAGGGTTGCATCCAACGCATACAGGGTGAAAACATAACGATGCGTGCCGCTGGGCGGGCAGGGTCCGCCGTAGCCAAGTTCACCAAAGTCATTCTCACCTTTGGTGCCCACGTTCGGTCCGGCAACCACTTCGGCAAACTGGGTTGTACCGGCAGGGATATTGAATTGCAACCAATGCACCCAATCCCCGCCATCCGGGTCGGTCATAAGGACGGCAAAACTCTGTGTGCCTTCGGGCGCACCCGTCCATGCAAGTGGGGGCGAGAAATTATCGCCGTTGCATTGGCTTCCAAGATTGTATGTATATTGATCGGGGATCGTCCCGCCTTCAGAAAAGGCGGCGCTGGTCAGGGTAAATTCAATCGGCGCAGATTCCATCTCTACCTCCTCTGAGGCTTGGGCAGGCTCCAGCGAATTTTCTGTAGGAGTCAAAACGGGTTCGAGCGTTTGTGTCGAAAGGGCTGGAGCACAAGCCCCAAGCGCCAGAACGACAGTCGTCCACATCACTTGAGTTGATTTCATGCTCACCTCACTTCGCTTAAAATCCAAATCGTTTGAGTCTCATCTTCAATTCCGATTTCAGTGTAGCAGGTTTTACCCCGTTCAAATCGATCTTCTTTGCGCCGATCATATCGGCAAAGCGTTTCAGTCCATTGGCGAGCGCATCGGCAAACGCGCCATCTTTCGGAGCATCATCCTCCAGCCAGAAGCCAAGGATGTGCAGGGTGTTCGTCGTGCGATCCAGTTTCGGGTCGAGGCGGGCAACGAGATCATCGCCGTATAAAATGGGCAACGTGTAGTAGCCCCACTTGCGTTGATGCGCGGGCTTGTACACCTCCCACACATAATCAAAATCAAAGACGCGTTTCGCCCGTCCACGGGCACTGACGATTTCCAACGGCGCGAGGAAGGTGACCTCTTCGGATGTGGTCGGACCTTTGGGCTTCCATGCCTTCGGGACGCGCCCCGCCTCAAGAGCGGACAGATGAGCCTGGTCGCTGCTCAAGATGAGGAAGTTTTCCTTGAAGCCTTCCACACCTATCCGCGAAACCTCGCCTTGTTCGATCAGCCGCTCGATGCGTTCTTTGCCTTCCTGTATCGTCACCGTGCGATGGATGAAATCGCCCAAGCCGGTCTTCCACGAAGGCTCGCGCGCAATGCCAGAAAAAGCGATGTGTTTCTTGCCAAAGAAATCTTCGGCTTCATCCACAGGGGCGGCATAATCATACTCAGACGGCAAGACGCGCTCGCGCAGGTCGTAGATGCGGTCGAAGCCTTTGCGGTTGGTAATCATCACTTCGCCTACCAACCAGAGATAGAACAATGTGACCGAGGTTTCCTTGCGCCCGCGATAACTCCACACTTTGACGGCGTCGCCTTCGATGTCGCGATTCCCAAGCGGTCCTTTCTCGCGCAGTTCATCCAGCACGAACTTGACCACTTCCTTTGGAGGATGGGCAAAGTGCTCCCAACGCAAGCCTCTTTCCTTGCGGTGTTTCATGTGCAATTGCCAATACGGAAATTCATGCATGGGATACATCATCAGCCAGCCGCCGTAATCGAAGGCTTTGCGTTTTTCATAAGCCATTTTGTACAACAGTTCCGGCTTGTAATCGAGGACGCGCCCATACATGGCGATGTCCTGACTGCGGGCGACCATGACCAGCGGGTCAAGTTGTAACGCCTGCATCTGGCGCAAAGCGGATTCGGTGCCGGAAATGCCCGAGTAACGGCGACCAGGCCAAAGTCCCTGTGAGCCGAGGAGGAAGCGACGGTAGGTTTGTTTTGAGATGGTGTCCATGAGTAATAGTCTAAAGTCGAAGGTCGAAAGTCCAATGTGCGTCGCACCAGACGGGTGGATTCATCTTCTTAATGAGACTCGCCCAAACTGTCGATGAGTCTACTTAAGTCTGGTGCGACGCACTCACACATTGAGATTAAAAAAACCGAGGCGTTACACCTCGGTCAATTGTCCACGGTCTGCGGTCAATTGTCATCGCCCAAGGATGCAATGGCGCGCAGCAAGCCGAAGACCAGCACGCCGAGTTTGATGCCTTCGCCTGCGGTGATGGCGGTTTCGGTTTCGTTCTTTTCGGCGCGGCGATTGAGGAGCATGGCGGCGATCAGCCCGACAATGGCGCCTGCCAACGCGCCGCCGAGAAGTACTCTGCTATTTTTCATGGTGTCATCCTTTCAAAGAAGGCTTTTGCAGTTTGAAGCCATTCGTTCAGGGCGAGGATGGGCTTCACGACCATATCCGCCCCGCGTATGATATAGCCGCGCGCGATGAAGACGTAATCTTGCGCGATACCGGTGTAGTAGGGCAGGGCGTTCAGGGCGCGCGCCATCAGGTAAATCAGCCCGCCGAGGATGGCAAGCACGACCAGCCCGCCGATCAGCATGGGGATGATGACCCACATGGTGGAGATGGCTGCCCAGCGTCCCACATCGCCGCCCTGGCTGAAGGTGGCGAAGCTAACCCAAACGACGATGCCCACCAGAATCAACGCGCTGAGCAGGACCGGCAAAATGATCTGCCGCATCACCTGCCTGCGATGTTTGAGGTAGGAGTAGTGCGTGGGCGGTGTTTTCAGCCGTTCAGCGAGTTCGGGGAGTTTGTGGAACATTAAATGTATTTTAACATGAAAAAAGCGGCCATAAATAATCAGATATAATCAGAAACACAAAGTTGCGGCGATTAATGTATGAAAAATCAATTCACTACATCCCTTCGAGTTTTTCTTTGCCATGTCTCGGAAGATAAAAGCAAAGTACGCTCCCTATATAACAAGCTGGTTGCGGACGGATTTGACACATGGCTAGATGAAGAAAATTTATTACCAGGGCAAGAATGGCAGACTGAGATACCCAAGGCTGTACGAAATTCAGATATCGTAATAATTTGTCTTTCCAGAAAATTCACCACGAAGGAAGGATATGGGCAGAAGGAAATAAAGATTGCTTTGGATGCTGCCGATGAAAAACCGGATGGAACCATATTTCTCATTCCAGCTAAACTAGAGGAGTGTAAGGTTCCCGAAAGGCTTATCCGCTGGCAATGGGTAGATTTGACCAAATCAAAAGGATACGAAAAATTAAAATCAGCGCTGACTACGCGCGCGAATCAACTTAAACCAATACCGCTTGAAAAAGGAGATATCGGTGAGACCGACTTATTAGCAGAATTGTCGCACGCGAAGAATAAATCGCAATGGTCTACGGTAATACGATTATGTGATCAATTATTGACAGTCGACCCCATCAATGCAGAACTTTATATCACCAGAGCGCAGGCATATTATCATCAGAACCATGACAGCCTTGCGATTTTGGATTCCATACGGGCAATCGAATTAAACCCGAAATCTTTTTTAGCCTACCAAATTCGAGCGGATGCATATCGAATGAAACAGTTATATCAGCAATCTGTTGCTGATGCTTCAATGTCCATTAAACTCAAGCCGAATGTTGACGCATCGTAATGCATCAAGATAAAATGTTACTTTGAGGGACAGGTTGCATCAAGGCAAAATGTTACCGAGAAATTTTCCAAAGCTTGGCGGTTTTGTGGTCAATCGAGCGACGAAGTTCGGCAGGATTGAGTTGGAGGTACAAGTTCATGAGCCTCGCTTTGGCTTCAAGAGAAATGTTTTGGCGTTCGAGAACACGCTGGTAAGGTGTCCTGGCAGTATCATACCGTTTGATGGTCTTGTTGCCAATGCGTTGTTTGGCAATCAGCTTGAAAGACGGCTGAAAGAAGTTGATGTAAAGCCGTAAGTCAGCATGGATATTTTGTAGAATGGCAAACTCTTGCTCTGTTTCCCAGCGGTCATAACCCACAGTATGACGAACCACAGACCAGTTCTTCTGTTCTACATGCGCCTGATCGTTTTTCTGGTAAGGACGAGAACGGGTGAAAGTGATTTTCTCATCCAGACAGTAGCGGTATAACAGATCGTTGATAAATTCACTGCCGTTATCCGAATCAATGCCAAGCAATGGAAAAGGCAGTCTTTGGCGCATGAGGTGGATCGCTTCAGAAACTGCCTCTTGCGAGCGGTGTGGCAAGGCAGTCACATCCGTCCAGCCTGTGCAAATGTCAGTACAGGTCAACGTATTCAGGTATTGCCCTTCGGTGGTGTTCCCACAGTGCGCGACGAGGTCAATTTCCATGAAACCGGGTCGTTCTTGATCCCATTCGGTAAAGGTGCGGACTGGAATGAGGTTTTTGAGCAGGCTACCAGACTTGGTGGTGCTCAAGCCATGCGGTGATTTGATTCGGACGGGAAGCAAGCAACGATCTATGCTGGCGGAGCTGATTTTCAGGAGCAGTTCTTTTGTGTCTTTGGAAAGTTCAATTTCTTTACAACGTTCCAATACTTTAATCGCTTCGGGCAAGAATGGTTGCAGTCGCTTGGAACAGATCTGTCCACAGATTTCCCAGATTTGTTCAAGCGCCTGTACAACTTCACCGCCATAGACGGTTTTATAGGTTTTGGTTTTCCCTTTAAGGTGGTTTTGAACTTGCACTTGGTTTTTTAGTACTCGGATCGCATGTTTCCGATGGTATCCAGTGGCAGATGTAAACTCGTCCAGCATTTTCTGCTTTTCAAGTTTATTGGCTTTCAGGTATCTGGGTTGCACCACTTCTAACAACTCGCGCTTGCTTTTCAGGCTCATCATGTGGCTCCTCCGACTGGCTTTTTCGCCTATCGGAAAGTAACATTTTTCCTGATGCAACGATACTTCCCAAAGTAACATTTTCCGCGATGCAATTCGCGCATATATTACCAGGGCAAAGTCATATATAATGATAGGAGATTATGCCAAAGCAATCGAGGACTCAAACAGTATTACTCAATTAATGCCAAATGAAGATTTTGCCTATGGGACTCTTGCGATCGCTTTTGTTTATCTAAAGAATTATCCGGAAGCTATAAAAAATGCTGACATCGCAATCAGAATTAACCCGAACGTAGGAGGTTATCATTTTGCAAGATCGGAAGCGAATTTTGCCATGGGAAAATTTCATGAGGCTCTTACCGATGTAAATCGCTCGATTGAACTCGATCCAAAATACGCTCCTGCTTACCAAGTTCGTACAAATATCTATAAAGCACTCAATACATAAAATCGATAAGCAGAAAACTAGATGGTACGAACCAACTCTGATTATTAGACCAATTTAATCCAAAAGAGATTGAAGAAATATTTATCTCCTTCAATCTCTTTTGTTAGACAGAATTATCTGATTGGGTTTCTTTAGATAATTATCGATTTCTGTTTTTTCTCAAAAACGTCGGGACATCAAGATCGTCGTTGTTGATGCTCGGCGCGGGTTGGGACTTTACATCCGAAGAGGAGCGGGTTTCAGGGATGGCACTCACCGATTCGGTTGGGCGCGCCTGGAATGGAGTGTTCGCGGTCGAGATGGGTTTCTCGTTGGTGCGGGGCAGGCGTTCCAACACCCGGCGGGTAACGCCGCTGCGTTCGAAGCCGGTGGCGATCACGGTACAGCGAATCTCATCGCCCATGTTCGGGTCGATGACGGCGCCGAAGATCATGTTGACATCGGGGTGGGCCGTCTCACGAATGATGGCGGCCGCCTGGTTGACTTCGAAGAGGGTCATGTTCGGTCCACCGGTGACGTTGAAGAGCACGCCGCGCGCGCCGTCGATGGTGATGTCGAGCAACTGGCTGGAGATGGCTTGTTCGGCAGCATTCTTGGCGCGGTCATCGCCGGAGCCGCGACCGACCGCCATCAATGCAGCGCCGCCTTCGGACATGATCGAGCGCACATCGGCGAAATCGAGGTTGATCAAACCGGGGATGGTGATCAATTCGGAGATGCCTTGAATACCCTGATGCAGAACTTCGTCCGCCATTCTAAAGGCGTCTTGCAAGGATGATTTTTTATCCGCCAGTTGGAGCAGACGGTCATTGGGAATGGAGATGAGCGTGTGCGCGTGTTCTTTCATCTTCGTCACACCCGCTTCAGCAGACTGTGAACGCTTGCCGCCTTCAAAGGTGAACGGACGAGTCACAACACCGATGGTGAGCGCGCCGCATTCCTTCGCAATTTGCGAGACAACGGGAGCCGCGCCGGTTCCGGTGCCGCCGCCCATACCCGCCGTGACGAAGACCATGTCCGCGCCTTTGAGCACGTTATAGAGTTCGTCGGAGGATTCTTCCGCAGCTTTGCGCCCAATCTCGGGGTCGCCGCCTGCGCCAAGACCACGGGTGATCTTGTCGCCGAGGCGCACGCGAATGGGAGCGCGCGAAAGAGTCAACGCCTGGGCATCAGAGTTGGCAGCAATAAATTCAACGCCCTGAATGCCTTCCTCCATCATGCGGTTGACGGCATTCTGACCGGCACCGCCAACACCAATCACTTTGATGCGGGCAAAGGCTTCGGTCTGCAGATTCTTTTTGTTCGGGTCCATTTGTTCCTCCTGGCAAGGAATATGCCATATCTTAAACGAGAATACGTTTTTTTAACAGGGTTGACAAACATCAAAATTCACTGCTTGTGAATCTTTTCTCATTACGCACGGGGTGCGTCGCACCATCATGGTCGGACGAGTCCACACTGGAGACTCTTCCTGGTTTATTGGAAGAGTCCACCCGTATGGTGCGACGCACTCCAACATGACATGACATCACGGCAACAACCTCTTCATCCAATCTTTAAGCGCATCGAACTTCACATTGCTTTCACCACGCGGCTTGCGGCGTTTGCCGCTATTCGAAACCGTCACTTGATGATCGTGCATACTGATCGCCCATTGCAGTAAACCGAAGCTGGTGGAATACATGGGCGAGTTGAGCTTATCCACAAGCCCTTTCAAGTTCTGCGGCTGCGCTGTTCGCACGGACATACCGAGAACTTCACTTGCCACGCGGCTGATACCCGGCAATGCCGAAGTGCCGCCGGTTAACACCATGCCTGCGGGGAGCAAACCATCGTACCCAGAGCGCTTGATCTCTTGCAGGATCAAATTGAAGGTCTCTTCCACGCGTGCTTCGATGATGTGCGCAAGATCCTGGCGGCTGATGCGGACATCTTTATCTTCACCGAACGGACGCATATGGAAATATTCTTCACTGCCGATGACAGATGTCAAGGCATGTCCCTGCTGTTTTTTGACTTCTTCTGCCTGAGAAAGGGACAGGCGAAGTCCGTGCGCGATGTCTTGAGTAATGTGATTGCCGCCTACTGCCAGCACCATCGTGTGCCATACATCGCCATCGACGTAGATCGCGAGGTCAGTGGTCCCGCCGCCGATGTCGCAAACAGCCACACCCATCTGGCGTTCCTGTTCGGTCAGCACCACTTCCGCCGAAGCGAGCGGATTCAAAACGAACTGCTGAATATCCACACCGGCTGCGTTCACACATTGGCGGATATTATCAATGGTTGCACTGGCGGCGGTAATGATGTGAGTTTCCACTTCGAGCTTGTAGCCGTGCATCCCGACCGGGGTCTTCACACCTTCCTGCCCATCGACGGTGATGCCGCGCTGGATGACGTGGATGATCTCGCGGTCATGCGGGATGGCAATCGCTTGCGCCTGTTCGAGCGCGCGCGCCATATCGTGAATGTCGATCACGCCGCTGGGAATGCCCGCCGCGCCGCGGCTATTCACAGATGAAACATGCGCTCCAGCCAGGCTGACAAACGCAGTGGTGATTTCAAGGCTCGATGTGCTTTCCGCTTTTTCGACCGAACGTTTGATGGCGCGTGAAGCCGCCGCAAGGTCCACCACGATGCCTTTGCGGATCCCTTCGGACGGTTCAATGCCCACGCCCAAAATGCGGATGGACATATCATCCTCCACCCGCCCTACGAGGGTGCAGACCTTGGTCGTACCTACATCGATACCTACAACGATCTCTTCCATAATTACGGATTCTCTACAACGGTTTCTTCTTGAGTTTCTTCAATTTCTTCGAGGTTCGTCACTTCCGCCATGCGGTAGTACGGACCATCGGGGTGAACAACACTGATGAATTCGGGCGTCTTGTTGCGTTGCACAAGCGAGTCGACCAATGCCTGGTAGACGCGAACTTTCAAGGGCATGTCATGGGCAGATGTGCCGAATGCCACCGTCCAACCGCGCGGGTCTTTCCAGCTAAAGCCGTCAGCGGCGGTGTAGGTTAGGGTCGAGCCGGCAGGCACGAGCGGGGCAAGAGCGAGAGCGGCATCCACATATACTTTTTGGATGAAGGGCGGCGGGCTGTAAGGATCCGTCGAGGTTTGGATTCCGGCGGGCGGAGCATCCACGGCATCGACGACGATCAACCCCGCCGCCTCGCCTCGCGGTCTAAAGGCGACGCCTGTTCCATCGACCCAGGTGTATCCTCCGTTTTGCTGCCACAGAATCACGGGCTGACGCTCCGTGACGGTGACGTAGACATAGTTGGGCAGGTACACATCCACCTGGGCGGAGGTGAGTTCGGGGTAGTTCAAACGCAAGCGGCGTTCGAGTTCATCGGGCTGGACGGTGAAGATGTTCTGATTCGAGACGCCGATGATGCCGTTGATCTCTTCGCTGAGGATGCGCGTGTTGCCGAACACATACGCCGAGGGAACATAGAAGTACGGTAATTGAAACGCCAACACCAATGCCGTGACGAAGACAAGCACGAGGATCAATGCGCCAAGCCGCCAATTGGCATGGAACTTCGGCATGCGCGGCATGTGCGGCGCGGAAAATTTCGGCAGGGAAAGCTTCGGCTTGTTGAGGTGAAACTCAGGCAAGCCCAGGGCGATATTGAAGCGGCGGTGTTCCTGCTTTTTGGGCGCAGCCATGACCGGGATGGTCGGTGTGCGCGAAGAGACTTTGACCAATGGCTTGGTCGCCTGTTTGGCTGCCTGCTGAAGTTCTTTGGCAGCGCGTTCGGTGCGGCGCAGGCGGACTTGTTCGGCGCGAGTGAGATTACGCTTATCGCTCATGCCGTCCTCCGGTGCTCGGTGCGGTCGCGCTGTGACTTGCGTTCGAGAGCAAGTTCGATGAGGCGGTCAACGAGCTGAGCATAGGTCAAGCCGCTTGCCTGCCAAAGTTTCGGGTACATACTGATGGAAGTGAAACCAGGGATCGTGTTCAATTCATTCAGATAAACTTTGTTCGTATCTTTTTCAACGAAGAAATCGGCGCGCGCCATACCTGCGCAATCAATCGCTTTGTAAGCGCGGATGGCATACTCGCGAATTTTGCTGGCAACGTCTTCAGGCAAGGGCGCGGGGATCAACAAGCCGGATGTGCCGTCGATGTATTTTGATTCGTAGGAATAGAACTCGCGACTCGGCAGAATCTCTCCGCAAACGGATGCCTGCGGGTCTTCGTTGCCCAACACGCTGACTTCGATCTCGCGCACATTCTTCACGCCGTTCTCGATAATAATGCGGCGGTCATAGCGGGCAGCGTCCATCAAACCTTCGGAAAGATCAGAACGGCTGGTGCATTTGCTGATCCCCACCGATGAGCCAAGATTGGCAGGCTTGGTGAACAGGGGGTATTCACCTAATGCTTCGGCTTTCTTGATGACGGCATCCAGATCGTTTTCGATGTCACCGCGCAAGACCATGATCGACTCAACCAGCGGAATGCCATTGGCGCGCATCACATCTTTGAAGATGCCCTTGTCCATGCCCACAGATGAACCTGCCACACCTGCGCCCACATAGGCAACATCTGCCATTTCGAACAGACCTTGAATCGTGCCATCTTCGCCGAACGGTCCATGCAAGACGGGGAAGAACACATCGATGGACGCGAGGGTTTCAAGTTTCTCCCCCACCTTGGTAGAGCGCAACACGAACAACGATTGTCGCGAAGCCGGGTCGGTGGGAGGAATGACGCGGTCGAGATCTTTGGTATCGCCTTTTTCAAAAGCGGCAAGCGCGTTATCACCGGTCAACCAGTTGCCGTTGAGCGTAATGCCCACTTGAACGACTTCATATCGCTTAGGGTCCAAGACGGAAACAACCGAGCGCGCAGACATCAGCGAAACATCATATTCGCCTGAACGTCCGCCAAAGAGCACGGCAACGCGGAGCTTGCGGGTTGGGGTAGGTGTAGTTGTCATTTCGTAATTTGTGAGCAGTAACTGGAGATTAGTGATTAGAGATTGAATTATCAATTACTAATCTCTAGTCACCAATCAACTCAACTTCCAATTCCAATTTCACATTAAACTTTTCAGATACAGTCTTTTGCACAAGGGCGATCAAAGCGCGAATATCTTCGGCTTTGGTCTTGCCGTGGTTGATGAAAAAATTTCCGTGCACCGTGCTGATCTCAGCATTGCCGATGCGCGTCCCCTTCAAGCCTGCGGACTCGATCAATCGTCCCGCATGGTCGCCTTCCGGGTTCTTGAACATCGAACCCATGCTTGCACCCGGCGGTTGTGTGGCTTTTCGGCGTTCGCTGAATTGCTCGATTTTAACAGACACTTCTTCCTTCGTAGAATTTTTTAACTTCAACAATGCACTTAACACAATCCCTTGTACGTCACCGCGTTTCAACACACTGGTGCGATAGCCATATCCCATTTGATCGAGCGTGAATCTTTCACGTCCATTCTTCGTGAGCATCTCTGCCCAAATGAGATTATGAGTCATATCGCCGCCGAACGCGCCTGCATTGCCATACACGGCGCCTCCTATTGTGCCAGGGACCGCCACTGACCATTCGAACCCGGCAAGACCTTTGGATGCGCAGCGCTTGGCAAGGTTCGCGATGACGACCCCCGCCTCACACCAGACTTGGGGCTGGTCGCCCATCTCAAAGCGGACTTCCTTCGCCCGATTCAAAACCACGACTCCGCGAAAGCCTTTATCGCTCACCAGCACGTTCGAGCCGCCGCCAAGGATGTAAAACGGCAAGTCATGTTCCCAGATCAACTGCATCACATCTGCCAACTCATCCGCAGACTTGACCTTGAGCAACACATCGGCAGGTCCGCCAATGCGCGCAGACGTGTATGGCGCAAGAGGCACATTCTCTTGCACGGCATCGCCAAACTTCCGGCGTAACATATCAACTGCAAAGGTGGTATTCACCATCAACATCCTGACTACTATTCCTTATTATGCTCACGGCGCCGTCCCCGCCGCCGAGGAAAGTGCCCAGTATGGGTACGGCGGCTGGAGCATCGCTTAAAGTTCCTTCAACAAATCAGCTGTAATCCGGTCTGCATCGCCTGCCGAGAGGACGATGACCACATCATTGAACCGTAAATGTTCCAACAAATATTTCTTCGTATCTGCCAGCGAGCCGCCATATCGCGCGGACGTGTGCGGCATGGAGCTGACCACTTCGGCAGCCGAAAAATCTTGTTTGGCTTCGCGCGAGGCGTAAACTTCGGTAACGATCACTTCATCTGCATCGCTGAACGCGCGCGAGAATTCGTAAAGCAGAGTTTGCGTCCGCGAATAGGTGTGCGGCTGCCAGACCGCCCAGATGCGGCGTTCGGGGTAACGCGCACGAGCACCCGCCAACGTAGCGCGGATCTCTGTCGGATGATGAGCATAATCATCCACAAGCAGAACACCTTTCGGCTCACCTCGAACCTCAAACCTGCGACCCGTCCCAGTGAATTGACTCAAGGCGTCTGCAGCTCTTTTCATGGGAAGTCCCATCACCGCTGCAACCGATAACGCCGCCAGCGCATTGCGGATGTTATGCTCGCCCGGAACCTGTAACGACACATTAAAGGCATTGGTCATGCTGCCCATATTGGTCATCACCGAAAAATTAAAGCCGCCTTTCTCATTTGGCTTAATCGCACGCGCCTGCACCCACTGCGGACTGTTGATGGTCATCTCGCCTTGAATGGAGTAGGAAACAACACTCAGTCCCTTGCGGCGGGCATGGGTAATCAACGTCACAGCGCCTTCGTCCTCTGCACAGGCAATGAGCGTGCCATCGGGCGGGAGCAAATCGACAAAGCTTTCGAAGGCGGAATGCATATCCTGGAAGGTCGGGAAGCAATCGGGATGATCGTGTTCGAGGTTGGTAACCACTTCGATCTGCGGTTTCAGCCCAAGGAACATGCGGTCGTACTCGTCTGCCTCGATCACAAATGCCTCGCCTTTGCCGGCGCGAGCATTGACTTTGAGATTGTTCAATGTGCCACCCGCAATAAAAGAGGGATCGCGTTTGAGCGCGTACAACATCCATGCGATCATGGCGGTAGTGGTGGTCTTGCCATGTGTTCCGGCGATGCCAATGCCGGTCTTGTTCTGCATCAGGCGACCGAGGAAGTCTGAACGCTTATAGACGGGGATGCCCGCCTGCAATGCCGCCTGCACTTCAGGGTTCTCATCCTTGATGGCAGAGGAACGGATGACCATTTCCGCGCCGGAGACGTTGCGGGGGTGATGACCCACGAAGATCTGCACGCCGATGTTCTGTAAATCGGCGGCGAAGGAGGAAAGCGATTGATCGGAACCTGTCACCTCGTAGCCGCTCTCTTTGAGCAGGCGCGCGATGGCAGAAAGCCCTGAACCTCCAATGCCGATGAAATGAACGTGAGTCATAGTTTAGTGATACCTGCTCTTTCGGGGGCTAAGCCCCCGAAAGAGCGATTCTTGATTAGATATAAACAACGATGATGAAGATGAGAATAAGGATGACGGCGAAATAGATTTGCGGCTCGGCCAGGAAACGCGGCGGCATGACCAGCATCATCCGTTCGATGGCTTCGGCGATGGTGGGGTCTGTGGCGCGGCTGATGATCTTGCTATAGGGATAGTTCGCCATGTGGTTGTAGTACAAGATCGAACCTGCCACCAAATATCCGTTGACGCCGCCAAGCACGGCGCCGAAGAGCGAATCCTGTAAACGTTCACGCGCCGCCTTACCCGCAAACCGGGATATGTTCACGGTCTGATAGCCAAAGTACACCAGGGCGACGAGGATGATGACGCGAATCCAGAACACCGATGTGGATGTCTTGTCCAGGTCGCGCACCAGCGGGATGTATTTTTCCAGCAGCAGATTAACCGCCAGCGATGTGACCACGCTGAAGATGACCATCAATTCCTTCGCCCAGCCGCGCATTGCGCCGATCACGCCGAAGAGAAAGACGTACATCCAGAATATATAAACAACGCTCATCATAAGGTTTCGTCTCCTGCCAGTTTCACCAACTGGCTGGCAATTGCCTCTGCCGCATTTGGCATGGATAGATTCTTCATGGCGGCACGCATGGCGTCCCGTTTATGTCCGTTCGTGAGTAGGTCTTTGATAATAGGCAAAAGTTTATCGTTCAAGAGTTCATCCTGCAAGATGACGGCGGCGTTGCGCTCGGCGAGATAATCGGCATTGACCTTTTGATACTGCCATGCATACGGATAGGGCGTCAGCACGGCGGGCAACCCAAAGAAGGGATACTCCCCTATCGAAGAAGCGCCCGAACGCGAGAGGACGAGGTCCGCCGCCGAAAGAGCCGCGCCCATTTCATGTAAATATGGCATGATGTGATAGCGGCGTTTTTTGTCGGCGGGCAATTTCTCAGCCCTTTGTTCGGCGGCCTGAAAATCCAATGAACCGGTGAGATGGATGAGCTGAGTCATCTCAAGCAGTTCATTGAGGTGGTTCAGGATCGCCATATTGATCGAACGCGCGCCTTTGCTGCCGCCGGTCACCAACAGGGTGGGAAGTGAAGAGTCCAGCCCGAAGTGAGAAATGGCTTTTTCGCGGGACCAGTTCAAAAGTCCGGGGCGAAGCGGGTAGCCGGTGTGGACGATGCGTTCGGGGCGTGAGAAAAACTTCTTTGAGTCCGGCGCGGTCACGGTGATGACATCCGAAAAATAGCCAAGGAATTTGAGCGCAAGACCTGGCTCGATATCAGGCACGTACAAGACGGTGGGAAAGTCCTGCCCAGCCACTGCCAGCGGACCCGCCACATAACCACCGGTGAAGAAGAGCACATCGGGTTTGAAGGTTTTGAGGATGCGGCGCGATTCGAGAACTCCGCGTGTGAGCTTGGCGATGTTGCCAGGCAGCGCGCGCAGACCGACGCCATGCACCCCGGCAGCGGGAACGGAACGGTATGGAATGCCCGCGCGTTTCACGAGGTCTTCTTCCATGCCGCCTTCACCGCCGACCCAAAGGGTTTCGACGTTTGGATGCTTAACCCTTAGCGCTTCGTAAACGGCTAGAGCGGGATACACGCCCCCGCCCGTTCCACCAGCGCAAATTAGCAACCGCACTGTAAGACCTCCATTCATCATCCGGTACATTCGTGCTGTTTCCCTGCCGGGAAACGTTGAAGAGAATGCCCAACGCCGCAAGCGTGGTGACGAGATTCGAACCGCCTGCACTCACGAAGGGTAATGCATTCCCTGCGAACGGCAGCAGACCAACCATGACTGCCATGTTGATGAGCGCTTCCAAGCCGATCCAAATGACCAGACCCGAAGCGATCAGGGTTCCAAGCATATCGGGCGCGCGGCGGGCAATGACGAGTCCGCGCCAGATCAACGAGCCGAATAAACCAATTAAGCCAACGCCGCCAAACCAACCGAGTTCCTCAACAACGACGGCGTAAATGCTATCGGTGGGAGGCACAGGCAAGCCGGTCACTTTGGAAAGCGATTTGCCGATGCCCACGCCGAACCAGCCGCCGTTGACAATCGCTTCGAACGAACGGCGCACATGATACGAAGCCTGCAAGGGGTCTTTGATGCCTGCAATAAAGTCACCCACGCGCTGTTGGCCGGTAAGGCTGACAGATACCACCAACCATGCCACCACGAAAGCAATAATCAGCAAGCCGCCGATCTGTTTCAAGTCGCCGCCGGCAAGGAAGAAGAGCAGACCGCCGAGCATAAGCACGGTAGCCGCGGCGCTTAAGTCTGGTTGTTGATAGATCAAACCGCCGATGAAACCGAGGATGACACCGAGCGGGATCAAACCGAATGTAATGTCTTTCAACATCTCGCGCTTGGCATACAACCAAACCGCAAGATACAAAATCGAAACCAACTTCGCCAACTCGGAGGGTTGAATCGAACCGTTGAAAATGGTACGTGTGGCATTGAAGCGCACTTCGCTCGCCACCAAGACCGCGATCAACAACAAGATCGTAAACGCCATGGCAGGCACGATCAACTGACGCCAGCGGTGATAATCGAGAAAGGCAAGCACGGTTGCGCCAACCACACCCAAGCCAAGCCACATCAGTTGACGATTGAACATATACATCGCATCGCCATCATAAGCGGCGCGCGAAAAATCCCACGAAGCAGAGTACAACATCACCAAGCCGAACACGATCAACGCCACCACGATCACCAGCAGCGGCATATCAAAACCAGATCGTGACTGGCTTTGTGGAGTTGTTTCTTTTACGAAAGTTCCGATACCCATTTTCTAAACGCTTCTCCTCTCTCTGCGAAATCTTTAAACTCGTCAAAACTCGTGCCACCCGGCGATAAAAGGACGACATCTCCTTTGGATGCAACTTCTGCCGCGAGTGTGACCGCCTCTTTGAGAGTCGTTGCCCTGCGAACGTCCACGCCTCTTTCCCCGCCGACGCTTGTTATTGTTTTCTGAATCATTTGCCCAGCCTCGCCAAAGACCACCACATGGTCCACGCGTTCGTGGATGAGTTTGGCAAGGTCGCCCCAGGGAAGGTTCTTATCGCGCCCGCCAAGCATGAGCACGACAGGCTCCGTAAACGCATGGACAGCCGCCGCCGCGCGTTCGGGTGCCGTCGCAATTGAGTCGTTGTACCAACGCACCCCGCGCAACTCGCGGACGAGCTCCAACCGGTGCGGTACGCCGCGAAATTCCTCCGCAGCTTCAAGCATGTCATCCAGTTTGAATCCCGCCGCATGACCGATGGCAAAGGCTGCAAGCACATTCGCCACATTATGGGCACCGCGCAAATGGACTTTCTCGCGCATCAACAACGGGATATAAGCAAACCCATCACGCAGGCTCAACAAGTCGTCATGCAGATAGGTGCCGTTCAAGCCTTCTTCCAAGTCTTGTAAAGAGAAGGTCAACAAATTGCCTTTGACACGGTTCTTCAAACTCCACGCGCCTTTGTCATCACGACCAAGGATGGCGGTGTCATTCGCAGATTGGAATTCAAGGATGCGAGCCTTGGCGTTTGTGTAGGCTTCCATCGTGCCGTGGCGGTCCAAGTGATTCGGGGTGATGTTCAAGATCGCCGCGATATTCGGGGAGACCGTCATCTGGTCGAGTTGGAAGGAAGATAATTCCAAAACGGCGATGTCATCGGCAGTCATATCGTCCACATAGTTGATGAGCGGGTCGCCGATGTTGCCACCTGTGAAGGATGAAGGATGAAGGATAAGGGATGAAGACTCTGCTTTTTGCCTTCTGCCTTCCGCATCTTTCTTCGCCATCTCACCCACCAGCGTCGTCGTGGTCGTCTTACCAGCCGAACCCGTGATGCCAACCGTCTTGCAGGGAACAACTTCCATGAAAATCTGCGAATCATTCGAAAGCGGAATGCCGCGCTTGATGGCTTCTTCCACGATAGGCAATGTCAACGGGACGCCGCCGGAAAGGCAAAGCATGTCAGTCTTATCCAGCAACTCAAGCGGATGCCCGCCCGTTGCCCAGCTCACGTTCACATCCGAAAGCGATTTCTTCGCGGAGGCAAGTTCCTCTTCGCGGCGTGAATCGTTCAAAGTCACGTTTGCGCCGTGACGGGAGAGCCAACGGGCGAGGGCGAGTCCCTGCCGGGCGGCTCCGAGGATGAGAACGTGTTTGCCAGTCCAGTTGGTCATAATTATTCCTGCTCCGTTGGGGGCTAAGCCCCCAACGGAGCATTGGTTAAACCTGCGATAATCCTATTCCAATCAACGCCGCCATCAAACCGATGAGCCAAAAGCGCTGCACGATCTGAGTCTCGCTCCAACCGAGCAATTCAAAATGATGATGGATGGGCGTCATCTTGAAGAAGCGTTTCCCGCCCGTCGCGCGGAAGTAAACAACCTGAATCACAACGCTCAGCATTTCGGCGAGCGGAATAATGGCAATGATCAGAAGCATGGGCCACTGCCCCGTCATCAACGCGATGACAGCCAGCACGGAACCCAGAGCCATCGAGCCGGTATCACCCATAATCAATTGGGCGGGGTGAACGTTGAACCATAGGAACCCGAACAAGGCTCCAACCAAAATAAAACAGAAACGCGCCAGATAAGTCTGTTCCTGCATCAGGGCAATGCCGCCGAATGCCGCAATCGCCGTGGCAGCGATCAAGCCTGCCAAGCCGTCGAGACCGTCTGTGAAATTTACGGCATTCGATTCAGCCACGATGATGAAGGCAGCGATGGGCACGTAGATCCAACCGATCTCGATCTCGAAGAAATAACCGGGCAGGTAGAGGTCCGGCGCATCGATGACATATTTCAAGACGTAGGCTGTCGCCAAACCCAGAATCACCTGAAACATGAACTTGGTGCGGGCACGCATGCCGGAGCCTTTGCGTTTGCCATGGATGCCTTCCCAATCATCCACTGCACCGAGGATGGCAAAACCGACCATGACGACCATCGGCAAAAGTACGGAACGACCGATCCCGCCGGTGGTGACGCCGATCAGCGCAACGGCATTGAGCAAACCGCTAAGCAGCAAAACCGGCATGATGAACATCACGCCGCCCATGGTGGGCGTGCCCATCTTCACGCGATGACCTTCCGGCTGTTCGATGCGGATGATCTTGCCAAGCTTGAAATGTCGCAAGATGCGCAACAACGGATTTCCCCAAATGGCAGTCATAATAAACGCCAACCCCGCAAGGCTTAGGGAAAGGGCGATGTCTCTCACGAGCGTACCTCCAAAGCGGCAGCGATGCGGTCCATGCGCAAACCGTGGGAACCTTTAATCAACACTGCATCATTCGAATTCAAATTCTTCGTCAACCAATCCACGATGGGAGCGATGTCTTCATACTCCATGATCGTGGAGGCTTTCATGCCTGCGCGGCGGGCGGCGTCGGCGATCATATGCCCGCGTGTGCCGAGGGTGATGAGCACCTTCGCTACTTGAGCGGCACGCATGCCGACCATTTCATGTCCCTGTCGTTCGTAGGGACCAAGCTCAAGCATATCACCCAAGACGGCAATCTTGCGCCCGTCGAGTTCATCGAGCAGGTTCAACGCCGCAAGCATGGATTCAGGGGCTGCATTATACGTGTCATCGAGGATTAAGGCGCCGTTCTGGCTGCGGGCTGCCACCAGGCGAAGTTGAGTGTGCCCATGAGAGAGACCTTCGAGAATCTCCTGCCACGAGATGCCGTCGTTCAGTCCAACCGCAGCGGCGCGTAACGCCGTGTGAATGGAATGCCGCCCAATCATCGGGATGCGCATGTGCAGAATTTCCTTGCCGTAGTGCATCCGAAAGCGA
>JACPVC010000298.1 GCA_016191955.1 Chloroflexota bacterium | reverse complement strand
TCGCCGTTCCAAGCCAAAGAAACAAGAGCTTCAGCCGCGGATTACGCGAATTTTCGCGAATTGGTTTTAAAATCAGTGCGAATTCGCGAAATTCGCGGCAAAAAAGGGTTTGAAAATCCTTGTTTCTTAGTAGCGAAGCGGAGCATCTCTACAATTATCTCAGAGACTCTCACCGCACTGCACGCTGAAAGCGGACAACGCGGTGCATGTGTCGCTCCGCTCAGGGTGACAATGCGAACACCGAAATTACAATTCTGTGAGAACTAAAATCGGGCTATTGACATCCAATTTGAATTGGGGCATACTCTCGTCATCAACAGACGGGGGCAAACAAATTGAATTCGCCATCCTTATGAAAGGAGGAGGTGATGTCTAACATGGATAGTAGCAATAAACCCAGCGCTGTGGCATCCCTCCTCAAGTAAGTCAAAGGAAGCCACAGCGCCCCACGATTGCCACCCGCAAGGGTGGCAGTCTGGTTTAATGGGCACTATCATGTTGCAAACGGGACCTACAAAATTGTGCAAACAAAAAACTCCTCCGTAAGGAGGAGTTCATCTTTTAGTAAAAGCCAACTGACCGATCTACCTGCCGCGCATAGGCATCAATTCCGCCTTGCACGTTGAAGATATTTTTATACCCATGCCGCGCCAGCCACATGGTCACTTGCATGCTGCGGTTGCCGTGATGACAAATGATGTAGACGGGGATTTCCTGCGCCCGAACCGACTCGGACAACGCAGCCGGTCCTTCCGCCGCCAAACGGCTCGTCGGCGTGACCTCGAGCCTGCTGTCTTCGATCTTGGCTTGATCCAACTCCGGTAGTTCGCGCACGTCGAGCAGGATGAATTTTTCGTCCGTTTTTAGTTTTTCGCTGAGTTGGGTGACGGTGATTTCAGGCAACATATTATGCTCCAGGCGGTGTCCCCGCCGCCGAGGACGGCGGCGAGAGCACACATATTTATTTCTTCAACGCCGGAATATAGAACTTCGCCACATATTCCTTGACCATGCGGCGGGTGGAAAATTGCGGGATGACGGTCTTCATCGAGTCTTTCATGAAGGCGACCCAGGCAACCGACATTTCCTTCGGGTCGCGGTCGTAGTATTTCGCAATGATCTGGTGTTCGAGCGTATTGTACAGGCTTTCAGCGTCGGCGGCATCCTGCACTTCATTAGATTCGTATTCCTTCTCTTCGCCGATGGACCAGCCATTCTTGCTGTTGTAGGCTTCACGCCACCAGCCGTCTAGCACGGAGAAATTGGGCACGCCGTTGATGGCGGCTTTCATCCCGGATGTGCCGCTGGCTTCGTACGGACGGCGCGGGGTGTTCATCCATACATCCACACCCTGGACGAGGTAGCGGGCAAGATTCATGTCGTAGTCTTCGACGAAGATGATACGTCCGCCGGTCTCGGCTTTCTTGACGGTGCGATAGACCTGTTGGATCAACTTCTTGCCGGGGTCGTCGGCGGGATGCGCCTTGCCGGCGAAGATGATCTGAACCGGATGGTTCGGGCGGTTGATGAGCTCGAGCAGGCGTTCCACATCCGAGAGGATCAGGTTGGCGCGTTTGTATGTGGCGAAACGGCGTGCAAAACCGATGGTCAGCGCGTAGGGATTGATAAGCACGCCCGAAGCGACGACCTGCACGGGATGGAAACCGCCGTGAGTCCAACGGTCGCGCACGCGTTCGGTGAGGTAGAACGCCATCTTGCGTTTGAGGTGAAGATGGACAGCCCAGAGTTCCTTATCGGGAATCTGGTCGATCTTTTCCATTAGTTCGTGGTTGTCGAGGTTGTCGTACCAGTCTGCGCCGAGATATTTTTCGAGCAGGTTGTTCATGCGGCGCGCCATCCAGTTGCGGGTGTGGACTCCGTTCGTGACGTGTTGGATGGGCACGTCTTTCACATCGCGGTCATTCCATAGGAACTGCCACATATCGCGCGAGACTTCGCCGTGTAATTCGGAAACGGCGTTCGAGCCGCCGGAGAATTTGAGCGCCAACACGGGCATGGAGTACATCTCGCCCTGCGGGTGGTGATGTTTGGCAACGTCCACGAATTGTTCGCGGGTGAGACCGAGTTCGCCAAAGTAGTTGGCAAGATATTTGTCGATGAGCCAGAGCGGGAATTCATCGTTCCCGGCAGGGACGGGGGTGTGGGTGGTGAAGATGTTTTGACCGAGAGTTTTGTTCGCGGCATCGGCAAAGGCGGCGCCCCCAGCCACGAGTTCGCGAATCCGCTCGAGGGTTAAGAAAGAAGCGTGTCCCTCGTTCATGTGCCAGACGGCGGGGTCGTATCCCAACGCCCGCAGTGCGCGGACTCCGCCAATTCCCAAAAGGATTTCCTGCATCACGCGGCGGTCGAGGTCCGACCAATACAGACGGGCGGTCAACAGGCGGTCATAGTCGCTGTTGCCTTCTACGTTGGAGTCAAGCAGGTAAAGCGGCACACGCCCAACGCGCACTTCCCAGATCTGCGCGGTGAGTTTGCGGTCGGGGAAGTCGAATGAGATGGTGACGGGCTTGCCGTTTTTCATGACGAGTGAGACGGGCAGGTGCTCGAAGGTGAGCGGGTTGTTGATGGCTTCCTGCCAGCCGTCTTCGGTGATGCGCTGGGAGAAATAACCCTGTGCATACATGAAGCCGACGGCGATGAAGGGCAAGCCGAGGTCGGAGGCTTCTTTGAGGTGGTCGCCGGAGAGCACGCCCAAACCGCCTGAATAGATGGGCAGGGTTTCGTGCAAACCATATTCCATCGAGAAGTAGGCGATGGGCTTTTTCAGGTGGGCGTGCGATTTTTGTGACCAGGATTCTTTGATGAAGTAGGAGTCGAAACTTTGGAAGAGGGCGTCGTAAAGTTCGAGATATTCTTTATCTTTCGAAGCCTGATTCAAACGCGCGCGCCCGACTTCGTTGAGCAAACGGATCGGGTTGTGACCGAGGCGTTCCCACAGGTCGTAATCTAAACGACCGAATAAACGGAACGCTTCAGGATGCCAGGACCACCACAAGTTGGTGGCAAGTTCGCCAAGCCGCTCGATGCGTTTTGGCAAATCAAATTTTTGAGAAGGAGAAGTTAAGAATTCCATAGCGGCGAATAATACCTCATTGTTTTTTTGAGTCGAAGTATTGTAAGGGGAATTAGTTGTTTGGTCAAACTAAACGCGGCGTGGGCGGTAAAAAGTGACAGTCACCTCACAGGTGACTATCACTTAGTAACTCACCTTACGCAGTAGGGGCGACCCGTCAAAAGTAGTTGGAAACCATGTTGCGCAAAGGGAGGGTCGCCCTTTACCCGGAACGACTGCTTGTTCAAGGGCGACCCTCCCTTTGAG
>JACPVC010000297.1 GCA_016191955.1 Chloroflexota bacterium | reverse complement strand
TGTGTTTCTGAATTAACTTATGGACTTTATCCACCTCTTTGGGATAATCTTTCCCGATGGAGTTGTATATTTCATCGTAGTAAACTGCTGATTTTGAAAACATATAACACTCTCATCTCTTTTGATTCAAGACTTCCGCAATGTGGACCACGCGTTGTTTCTTTCCCTGTCTGTGCAACCCGCCCATGATGTGCATGAGACAGCCCGCATCGGTGACGACCAGAGTTGGAGAATTCGTGGATTCGAGATTGGAGATTTTTCTTTTTAACCACTCTGCCGAGAGTTCCGGGTGCTCGACGGACATGACGCCACCAAAGCCGCAGCATTCTTGCGCGTTGGGTAATTCCACCAGTGTTGCGCCGTGGACGTTCTGCAACAGCGCGCGCGGCTGTCTGTCCACGTTGATGCCGCGCAGAGTGTGACAAGAGGGATGGTAGGTGAGCAGCCCGTCCCATTGAGCGCCGAGGTCGGTGACGTTGAGCTTGTCCACGAGGTATTCGGTGAATTCAAAGACGCGCTTGCCGAATGCCTCCGCGCGCGGATACCATTCCGCGTCGCCTTCAAATAATTCCAATAGATTATGCCTGAAATGATGGGCGCATGAGCCGGAGGGTGTGATGATGTCTGGTAAGACCTCCGAGGTCTTAAGAGGCATCGGAGGTCTCTCGAAAATTTTTATCGTATGTTCAGCAACGGCGCGCGCATCCTTGCGCAGACCGGCGTTGAATTGCGGTTGTCCGCAGCAGGTTTGGTCAGGGGCGAAGTCCACGCCGATGCCGAGGTGGTTGAGAATCTCTACGACAGCTTCGCCAGTTTGCGGGAAGAATGAATCGGTGAGACAGGTGATGAAGAGTTGGACGGTGGGCATGGTCAGATTATACGACCAAGAAAAAGCCTCGATGGGTGCTTTCGACCGGCGGGGATGGTCTTATATGTTTTGACTCTCAAGGAATATCTTGACGATCTGCGGGTCGAAGTGTTTGCCTGCTTGTGTCTCGATATAATGGTAAGCATCTTCATCCGACCAGGCTTTGCGATAGGGACGGTCGGATGTAAGCGCGTCGAAGACATCCACGACGGCGAATACGCGCGCGGCGAGGGGTATTTCTTCGCCTTTCAGCCCGTGTGGGTACCCTGTGCCATCCCATTTTTCATGGTGGTAATAGGAAATCTCCAGCGCGTGTTTCAGGTATGTGATCGGGGATAGCATTTGATATGCAAATGTCGGGTGCTGGCGCATGATCTCCCATTCGGCTTCAGCCAGCGTGCCGGTTTTGTGAAGAATGGCATCGGGGACACCCATTTTTCCAATATCGTGGAGCAAGGCGCCTCGCCGCAAGTCTGTTTGTTCGGTTTCGCTCATGCCTATTTTTTCCGCGAGTTTTAGCGCCATTTCTGTTACGCGCTGTGAATGACCTTCGGTTTCCTTGTCGCGCAGGTCTAACGCGCGAGACCAACCTTCGATGGTGGCATCGTAGGCAAGCAGGAGGTCCTGGTTGGATTTTTGCAGGTTCTCCAACAGGGAAGCATTTTCGACGGCAATGGCAGTTTGGGTGGCAAGGGTTTCAAAGTAGTCGAGCCAGCCCTGCTCCGACTTGAGCTGCTTGCGGTTGAAAATTTCGAGCACGCCTTTAACCTGTCCTTTAACGACCAGGGGGGCGGCATGATATGAAATGAACTCTTCCGTCGCTAACAGGGAGGAACGGCTGAATTTGCCGCCTGCAAGCCTCAGGTCTGGGCAGGAGGCGGTTTGATAATCCAGTACGGCGCGCCCTGCGAGATCCTCTTCAAGTTTGAAGCTGGATTTTTCAATACTGCGTGTTTTGAATCCGATTCCGCATTTGTAATCAAGCGTGTGGTTTAAAGGGTTCAAGAGCAGAATGCTGACCGCATCCACAATAAGTTCCTCTTTGACGTGTTTCAAGATGATGTTGAGGGTGGTTTCGAGATTTAAATTGGCGGTGATGGCGATATCGATTTCATGCAGGGCAAGCAGGTGATTCAGTTGCTGTTCGATCTGCTCGTTGAGAATGGCGCGCTGGATGGCACTGGCGGCGATGTCGGCGATGGCAGTGAGCAGGTGCAGGTCGTGTTCTGTAAGTTCCTTTCGGCGGGCGATCCATAAGGCGCCAATGGCTTGTTCTTGAGTGACAAGCGGGGCGGCTGCAAGGCAGTGGGAATCACCAAGCAGCTCGGGACGGTAAAAGAGAGAGTCGCTCTCCGCATGGCTGGTCAGGTAGGGCTTTTGGTTTTGGATGACCCAGTTGCAAACTCCCTTACCGGGAGGAATGATCAACCCTTTCGTTCTTTCACCAATGATGCCGCGCCCCATGGTGTCGATAAGTTCACTATTCTGGGTGCTGGGCAGAGCGAGAACAACGCCGTCTGCCTCGAATAATTTTTCCAACTGATCGAGTATCACGTTTAGAAGTTCAGCCCGCGTGTTTACCTGTCTTAATGCGGCGCTGACGGTAATGATAGCGTTATGTTCGAGTTCATGCCGTTTGCGTTCGGTGATGTCGCGCCCAACGGACAAGACGCCGTTTATATTCCCATTCTGATCTAGTTCCGGCACGATCACATATTCCAAAAAGAGCGTGGCGCCGCAGGCGTTCTCCCAGGTGAATTCAATGGATTGGACGGCTCCAATCGTCAACGCATCACGCAGTTTTTTCGCATACTCTTCGTTAACGGGGTTAGGCACCCTCGGAATTTCGGATGGAGGAAGATTCACAACTTCCTCGGCGGATAGTCCGCTGGCTCTTTCCCAGGCGGGGTTTACATATATCCGGCGCAGATCTGTATTGTAGCGGACGATCAGGTCTGGGATATTTTCAAGAAGAACGCGATATTCCCGTTCTCGCGTAATCAGGTCTTTTTCCATCTGCTTGCGTTTGTTCAGCAGGTGGATGCGGTCGAGCGAAACTGCCAGATGGCTTGCCATCGACTTGAGATATTCCTGCTCTGATTCGCTGGGAACACGCACACCCTCGTCACCAAAGGTGCCCATACCGACTGTGCCGAGATGCCTGTCAAAAAGAAAGATGGGCACATTAACAATGGTGTGATTGCCCAATTGGGCGACAATTTCCTTATTCGTCCGCTCGTCGAACTGTGCGTCTTCAACGACGACAATATCCCTGGCGGCGGCAATTTCTTCGAGCATCCTGTCGCCTTGGATGGTAAGTGTGGCAGTCCCTTCATCAGACATGACTATATCAGTCATGTCTCCACCGGCGACCAGGGATTTGAAGTATTTTTTATCTTCTGAAATCAGGTAAACCCACAGGCTTTGATAGCCGATCATATTTTGCACTTCGATACGACAAGCCTCCAATACCTCTGTATAGGTCTGTGCCTGTTCGAGGTTTTTGGAAATGCGCAGCAGGGATTGCGAATGCCGTTCCCGTTCCCGCAGCGCATTCTCTGCCTGTTTGCGTTCAGCGATGTCGTATAAAGTCGCCCGGCTCATCAGGTAATTACCGGCTTCATCGTAAATCGCGGTACTACTCAGAAGCACAGGCAGGATGATGCCGTCTTTTTGAACGATCTCAAACTCCAAATCCTTTATCCAACCCTGTTTTTTGAACAGCGGGAAGTTTTCTTCAAAGGTTTGCAGGCTATACCCGCTGATAAAGTCGGTGAACTTCATTCTGCCAACGACCTCTTCCCGTGTGTGACCGATCCATTGAAGTTCTGTGTTGTTGATACGAACGAATACCCCCTGACTATCCAGGGAATGGTAACCGCAGGGTGCATGGTTGTAGAGGTCCTGAATTTCCTCCGAAGATTTGCGTAACGCTTCGTCGCGTTCATCCAGCGCATCCAGCATGGAGTTGAACTCGTGCGCGATGGATGCGGCCTCGTCGGTTCCGCGCACGATAGCGCGCGCCGTTCGGACCCCATTCCGCACTTCGCCAATCGTGTCTTGAACGGCGTAGAGCCTTTTGGTAATGCGGGTGCCCATGTTCCAGGCAATGACTGAGCCGATGAAGATCGCCGCAAACGCGTACAGAATGCCTGCATTTGTGATCCCCGCCAGTTTTTCTGCCGCCGCTTCCTGACCCAGCCCAACCCGTGCCCAGCCGACATGTTTGTCTCCAAGCATGGCTGGAACCGCCACATCCACCAACTCGGCAGATCTGCCAAGCACGGTCTGCTGCAACTCTTGGGGCAGGTCGAGTAGATAAAGCCCAACTTTGCTTTTATCTGTGTGCGCAAGAATCAGCCCGCTTTCGTCGGTGAGAATGGCGAAGCTCATTTCCGGGTAGCGGCGTTCAATTTCGACCAGTTCCTGCAATCCAGATAAATCGTTCGATGCAATCCACACCGCGGCGGAGGTGGCAAGGGAGTTGGATGTTGCGATCGCCGCTTCCGTCTGGTTTTCGAGAAGCATCATGTGCTGACGGGCGGTCAGGTCAACGATAAACAACGTCATCATAACGGCATGGATGAACGCCACGCTGATTACCAACCTGCCGCGTAATGTGCCGAAGAGAAAGGTTTTTAAGTGATGAAGCTTCATTGTTCCTCTATGGGGCGTACTTCTTTTTCAAATTGTGCTACAAACACCCGGACTATATCATAGTCACTATCTTCGGCAAAAATGAAGCGTGCCGTATCCATGCCTGCGAGAATATCCCTGCCTTTCTCCGTTTCATGGAGCGTGATAAGTAATTGCTGTACCTTTTTGCGCACCCCGGCCGGCACATCGTTCCGCGCCATGACCGAGTTGTTGATGAGCGGTTCCGTCTCCCAGATCACCTTCAACTCGGCAGCCTCCTGCGGATGATCCCGTTGAAAGGCACGCCAGGGTGGGGGCCAAGTCGCTCCTGCGGCGGTCAAGCCTAGGTATACATTCATGATGGATGACTCCTGCGAACCTACATATCGGTTCTCAATATCGCGATTGACGTCGACCCCGTTTTGATGGAGAAAATATTGCGGCATGATACACGCTGCCAATGCCGTTGGAGAGGGGTAGCTGACCGCCTTGCCTTTCAGGTCGGCAGGTTTTTCGATGGGGCCGTCTTTGCGGACGATGAATATGCCCTTGAAATCCTCCGGTTCCCCAGCCATGGCAATCACTTGATAGCCAGACTCCATTGCCTGCAAGGTTTGCCAGGGATTGGGAAGGAGAAAGTCTGGCTGGCGATTTACATATTTCTTCTCGAAGGTGTCGTAATCTCGCGAAGCTTCCAGTGTGATCTGGGCATCTTCCAGATGACTATTCAAGTAATCGACGAGGGGTTGATACGCCGAAAAAAGTTTGGTTGGGTTATAGAGCGGGTGGATTGCCAGGTTGTAAACAGGTACGTCTCCATGCACAGGAGAACTCCCATATTGGGGACCTGGGTTTTCAGGCGGAGCGTTGCACCCAAAGATAGACGTCAGCGCAATTGCCGTGTAAAAGATCCAGAACCGTCTATTCTTAGTCATGGTGGCGCATCCCCGGCAGGTTGCATCGCTCCGTTATTATTTGCCGATTGAGAAAAAGGTGGAATGGACACGACTTCATTGCTATTCCTTTTTTCACGTTCCGCGCATCGGCATCCCTGCAAAGTAGGGACAAAAAAACGCCTCGCCCCCCCTGCTGGATTGTAGAGAACCATGCGGCGAAGGATATTTCAAGGACAAAACCCGCAATTGGCGCTTAACCAGTCCCATTTTGACACATTTCCAAAGATATTTCCACTGAGAAATATCTTCTTTTCTACACTATATAGCACGCTCAAGCCGCCGGGGACGGTGCAAGGAACAATTTGTATTTTTAATGTGAATAATGTTTGGCATTGTGCCCGGCGGGCTGAAGCCCTGCCTCAGTTCGTGGAAGTCCGCTTCGCGGACTCGTTGAGCAGCCCAAGGGGCTTCCAGGTTCTGAGCAGTGGGCTTTAGCCCCACAATTTGGCGGCAAATCCATTGTTCACATCATATTTATACGGTAGGAGAAAAAAACACCCCTGAAAGCTGCAAGGCTTTCAGGGGTGTTGACGATCAACCTACCAAACTACATGACTAAACTGACCAACTTGCCCTTGACTACGATCACTTTCTTCGGCTCTTTGCCGTCCAGATGCTTCTGGATGACTTCGCTCGCCATGACCGCGGACTTGATCTCTTCTTCGCTGGCGTCGGCGGCGACTTTGACACGGTCACGCACCTTGCCGTTGATCTGAACGGGAATCTCGACGAAATCATCTTTGGCGGCGGCTTCATCTACAACGGGCCACAACTGCTGGTGAATGGAGTAAGGCTTGCCAAAGTGTACCGTCCACAACTCCTCGGTGATGTGTGGGGCGACAGGAGCCATCATCTTCAAATAGATCTCCTGTGCTTCCTTCCACTCGGGCGAACCGACGACTCCGGCTTCACGCGCTTTGTACATCTCGTTCAGCAATTCCATCAATGAGGATATGACGGTGTTGAACTCGAAGGTCTCAAAGTCACGCGTCACACGCTTCAGAGTTTGATGGACCTTTCGGCGCAGGTTTCTTTTGACCTCATCCGTTGCCGCCATCCGTTTATCCGTTTCAATATCCGTTGATACATCCGTGAACAGAGTCCACACACGGCGGATCCAGCGAGCTGTTCCCTCGATGCCGTTCGAGTCCCAGGGCGCACCCTGTTGCCAACGCGCGAAGAACATCAAATAGGCACGCACCGTGTCCGCACCATATTTCTGAACCAAGACATCCGGCGCGACCACGTTACCTTTGCTCTTGGACATCTTGCTATTATCTTCAGCCAACACCATGCCCTGGTTGCGCAATTGCATCACAGGTTCAGCGCCTTCGGTGATGCCCATGTCTCGCAATGCTTTATGGAAAAAGCGGAAATACAGCAAATGCATATTGGCATGTTCGCTGCCGCCTGTATACGTGTCGACCGGCATCCAATAATTGTATTCAGCATCGTCGAATGGAGCCTTATCGTTGTGCGGCGACAAGTAACGCATGTGATACCACGACGAACACATGAACGTGTCCATCGTATCGGTTTCACGCACGGCGTATTCACCGCAGACTGGGCAAGTGGTGTCCTTCCACGTCGGGTGGAATTTCAATGGTGACTCGCCCGTCGGCTTCCATTCAGTAATATCGTCGGGTAACAGTACAGGCAATTGATCGTCGGGCACAGGATTCCAACCGTGCGTTTCGCAATAGACCATTGGAATTGGCGCGCCCCAAAAACGTTGACGTGAGATCAACCAATCGCGGTAACGATAATTG
>JACPVC010000091.1 GCA_016191955.1 Chloroflexota bacterium | reverse complement strand
ATTCGAACCCACGTTGGTGTGACCCAAACATGTTTTCAAGACATGCGCCTTCAGCCGCTCGGCCATCCCTCCATGGGAATCCGACTTTTGTCGGAGGCGGATGCGATTTTACCATAACAACCCGCCGCCCAAACTGACGGTGTGGTGGAGTGTGCAAGCAAAACATGTCAGGTAATATGCTCCCAGCGCCGTCCTCGGCGCGGGATTTCCCTCATAAAACGCCGCCGAGGACGGCGGCTTGAGCAGAGATGCTGACAACCTTTGCTTGCACACGTGGTGGACTCGAAAGTTTGATGATGTGGGGGGAAGAGGAGAGAATAGTGAGTTGATAGCTCACGATTCTCATTTGCGGTAATTGTCGTAGATGGCGATTGCAATGATAATGCCGATAAACATTAAAACAATGATAATAGTTATCATTGCGCTTCTCCCTGAAAATAGCTACATAAAAGATAAGGAAATTACTACGACTAAAATATAACAAGACAGAACAATTAAAATAAAGAAGAAAAGAGAAAGAAATGTATGACCCTCTGCATATAATTTTATTTTTTTCAATAAATTATAGTTGTCTATATTTGCTCTTTCGTTCTTTTTTTCTAAATCGTACATATTTGCACTTAAATTTTGGTATTTTTTCTCCAGATCGTCAATGGTTATTTTTGCCATTTCATAATCTTTTTCCAAATTAGCATATCGCGTTCGATAGTCCTGCAAGAAGCGTCTACTTCTTTCAATTAATTCTTTTGCCCCTTCTGGAAGGACAATCTTATCCTTATGCTTTTCAATTAAATCCAATGCAACTTCGCCTAACAACATTCCTGACGTTTTGTATTGGATCACCATCTCTTCTAAATGCTTTTGTATTGGAAGTGGTTCACCTAAATATTGCTTTAATTTTTTAAGTCGATTTGGATAATCCATAAAATCTTCTACAAAATTTACAAGTTGTATTTCTTCTACCCATATTGGCAAGTCTTTTGCAGAATAGCCTTCAAACTTTTCAATCAATAACGGAATTATTAATCGTTTAAGGGCGTAAGCCATAGAGCCTTCATGAAGTACCCATTTAGATTTAACTGAATGGGAAGAAATTAAAACCACATACCTATTAGAGTTCCTCAAATTATCTTCAATCTGAGGTTTCCATTCTTTTAGTTCTTCCATAGCTTTATCCATCCAAACAGGATAACCTTCAATTAAAAGATCATCATACATTTGGCAGCTAATTCACGGTTTTCAAATGAGTAGCTTATAAAAATTTGATTTTCAAGCATCTGGTATGTTCCTCACCTAATAGATACTAAACAGAATTTGCACTAATAATATACACAGTTTTTGCTTGGATGTCACGTACCAAATGTCAATTGTAAGTAAATTTTATTGTGTTAATAATACTGTATCAATAAAAAAAAGACGGCGCATGATCTGCGCCGTCCAATCATTCAACTACCCCACTACCCAACTAAATCACACCCAACTTCTTCCCCACACTCTTGAACGCCTCCAAGCCTTTATCGAGGTCATCCTTCGCGTGCGCGGCGGAGATCATCACGCGGATTCTCGCCTTGCCCTGCGGCACGGTCGGGAAGCCAAGGGACATGGCGAACACGCCTGCTTCGAACAACTCGCGGCTGAACTGCTGTGCCAACGGTGCTTCACCAAGCATGACCGGGGTGATGGGCGTTTCGCTCACGCCGGTGTTGAAGCCGAGGGTCTTCATTTCGGCTTTGAAGTACTTGGCGTTGCTCCAAAGTTTATCCACCAATTGAGTGGAGTCTTCGAGCAAGTCCACTGCTGCAAGACATGCCGCCGCATCAGGGACGGTCACTGCCGAGGAGAACAGGAACGGGCGTCCGCGCTGCCGCAGCCATTCGATGATGACCGCTTTGCCCGCGACGATTCCGCCCACCACGCCGAACGCCTTCGACATCGTGCCCACTTCCACGTCCACTTTGCCGTGCAAGCCGAAGTGATCGACGATGCCGCGTCCGCCCTTGCCGAGCACGCCTTCGCCGTGCGCGTCATCCACCATCAGCAGGATGTCGTACTTCTTCGCCACTTCGTAAATATCGGGCAGGGGCGCAATATCACCGTCCATGCTGAAGACGCCGTCCGTGATGATGAGTGCGCGGCGGAAATCTTTCAAATTCGCCTTGATCTGTTCTTCGAGCGACTTCACATCGTTATGTTCATACGCGATGATCTTCGCGCCAGAGAGACGACACCCGTCAATGATGGAAGCGTGGTTGAGTCTGTCTGAGAAGATCACATCTTCTTTCCCAACCAAGGCAGGGACAGTCGCCAAGTTCGCGGTGAATCCGCTTTGGAAGGTAATTGCCGCTTCCACACCTTTGAATTGCGCCAGGCGTTTCTCGAGTTCCACGTGCAAAGTCATCGTCCCTGCGATGGAGCGCACAGCGGCGGGACCCACGCCCATCTCATCGGTCGCTTTCTTTGAAGCTGCCACCAAGGCAGGATGGTTAGCGAGTCCCAGATAATTATTCGAGCAGAAATTCAAAACCTTCTTCCCGTCCACCGTCAGCCAGGCGCCTTGTGGCGAGCCGATGGTGCGGATGTTGTTGTATAACCCCTGCGATTTCAAACCGTCGATCTCTTGCTGGATCCAATCGATTTTCGACATGAATATCTCCTTGTGGTTTCCAATGGCGGTCGAGTAGCCCTTCGACAAGCACTCAAGGTTACTCAACCATCAGCGATTTACTAAAACGGATTATAGCGATTTAACAAAAGATGGACATCACATTTTCATTGTGACATCCATTTGAATGCTGGTTATCTCGTGTTTCCTGGCTCAAATTGTCTGAAGCGGACCAGTCTATTATGGTGCAGCCAATACTTGAACAAAACAGCCAGAATACCCAACCCGTAAATGATACTTCTCCGCAAACTGATCGAAGAGGCTTCGGGGAAGTAACGGGTGGTGATCGGAACCTCTTGAAAGGTAAGCTTATTCACCATCCCTTGCGCAATGATCTCGGTGTCAAAGATAAAATCGTTATTGTTCTCCATGAAGCGGACGGTTTCCAGGTACTTCCGTGAATAGGCGCGGAACCCGGAGTGGATTTCAGTCAAATAACGGCGGAAGATAATATTTGCGGCGGCAGTCAACAGCACATTGGCATTGAATTTCCACCACGGCATCCCACCCTCGAGCGGATGTCCGCCCAACATGCGCGAGCCGAAGACCGCGTCCGCTTCGCCATTGAGGATGGGCTTGACCATCTGTGGAATCACCTTGGCATCATATTGATGATCGGGGTGCAGCATCACGACCAAGTCCGCGCCGGCTGCCAGCGCCTCGCTGTAGCACGTTTTCTGATTCCCGCCATAGCCGCGATTCTTCGGGTGGACGAAGACAGTCAAGCCCGCCTCACGCGCAAGGTCGGCAGTGTTGTCCGTGGAAGCGTCGTCCACAAGGATGATATTCTTGCGGAACTCGGCAGGTATCTCATCGAGAGTGCGCGCCAGGGTTTTAGCCGCATTATAGGCAGGCAGAACGATAAAGATGACAGGTTGTTTTAGTCCATTCATGGTTTTTTTGCTTCCACAATAAATTGATATCCCAAAAGAGTGGGGAACAGAGATGTGAGCCGGGCAAATGCCGCATGCAGGAACCCGCCCATTGCGGTTGTAAAAAAAGGAGAGACTAATTCAAGTGGGATGGGCGTCACTCGAACCGATAGGATTTCCAACCCCGCATCGTTGACCAAGGCTTTCACAGTTTTGCGGGTGAAGAACCGCAGATGGGTTTTATCGAGGATGCCGCGGTCGTCGTAATCAAAGCGCCCCATCAGCAGGTGCAGACGCACCCATAGATTAGCTACATTTGGAACGGATATGATGAATGTACAGCCCGCGGGCTGCAGGTCAACCAATTTTTTCAAGGCAGCCTCCGGCGCGGACATGTGTTCGAGCACATCACCCAATATCACAGCGTCATAGCCGCGCAAAGCTTCGTCGGGCGCATCGTCAAAGGAACAAATCCACAACTTCTCGTAAAAAGGGGAAGCGATCTCTGCCCATTCTGAAACAGCTTCGATGCCGAAAAAGCGCAGAGACATGTTCCCGCTGCGACGTGCGAGCATCCCGGAGGCGGTTCCCACATCCAGAATTTTGCTTTGGGCAGGCAGTGATTCCAGATGCGCCGAAATCCGTGAATGGCTGGACCAGGGACTGGGTTTGTCTTGATAAGGAAAGCTCGACATTTATTCTCCCATTGAATGTGAACGCGGCTCGAGGAAAATCATCATCAGCAGCAGAAATAATGCAGGGATGATTTGATATGCCTGTGTGGCATTTGGTATGGCAAACAGCAGAAACAACCCAATCATGAGCGGGTGCAGAATCACGAACAGCAAAACAGACCAGGCGAAGCGCGCCCGTCCTTCCATCTTCAAGATCAAGGAGAGGCTATAACCGGCAGGCAAAAGCAGAAGGGCAAGGTTATGCATCCAACTATAAGGGATCGCGATCAAATTTACGATTACAGCAGCCGAGAAAATAAAGATCGCCCGGTTTGCAGACGGAGAACGCCCGCGAAAGAGCGGCAGCCACAGCCAGCCGACCCAAAGTAATAAAGTAATGGAAATTGCAAGCGGAACGAGCCATGACCAACTAAGAGTCAGCGCCACGCCCCAAATAGTGCTTGTGAATAGAATATAGTCAGTGAGGTGGCTTTGAATTCCACCTCCAATGATCTGACTGGGACTAGAGGCGAACGGAAGGGAGATCGATACAAGCGCAAGCATGACCCCGCCAAAGCCCAAAAGAACTTTCCATTTCTTTTGCGATAATGCCCACACAAGTAACAACCCGGTAAGCAAAAGCATGATCTGCGGTTTGATGAACGAAAGACCAAGCACGATTCCCAACCAGACATCATATTGTTTCAGATAACAATACAACGTCAACGCCAGGATAAACAGGGAGAAGACGGTCAATTGCCCCAGCCATAAACTGCTCAAGACAGGCAGAAAAAAACCGGAGAGAGAGATGCTTAGCGCAAGCAAAACCGGTGTAAGCTCCCAATCAAAGACTATCATGAACAACGCCAAACTTGCGGAAAGCATCAGCATGTTACAAATGAACATGAGCAGTATGGCTGTCTTTGGCGTCCAGATCACAAGCGGCAGCATCACAACTACGGTCCACAGCGGGTAGGGATAGTTTGCATACACCGAGCCGGTCTTCAGCAACTCCTGACCGGGTTCCCAGGCGATTAACATAAAATCACTGGCATCCAGATTCCCCGGGTGGATAAATATCGAAATGACTCCGATGAGCAAGACCAGGATAATAAGAAAAAGTTTTAGAAACTTCGGCGCGCGGATGGGCTGAAAAAGCAAAGGCGTTTTTCCAGCACTCATTGAACGTGTACCTCTGCCAGTAACCCCAGCTCGGCAAGTTCTGCCAGCACTTTTTGGATGGCTCCGCTTTTGACGACGACCGCTGTCGGGCTTAGGATTTCGCCGAAGTATTTCCCCGCCTTCGACTTACGCATCTCTTCCATAATCTCGGGCTTGCTGACTCTTAGCACAAGCAGACTCTCCACCCGAGCCTCCGCGCCGTTCGCATCCCAACGTTTGAGCGCCTTGACCAACGCCGGCGGGACGGTCCCGTTTGTATACCTGACCAGCATCGCCAGCAATTGCTCTGCTTTTAATGTTTGCTCAGTAGCACGCTTCAAAGACTCTGCAGTGACTCGATAAAAATAATCATCGCCTTTGGGTTCGTCCCATTCGCAAAAGCGCGCCAGTTGATAACGCGCCGCGCGGTTGAACGTTCGTGGAACAGTGATCCTTCCATTGGAGGAAAGGCTGATCTTGCCGCCGTCCTCGGCGGCGGGGACGCCGCCTTGAGCAAGACGAAACGCTGTCGCTTCTTTCCCTTCCTCCGGTGAAGCCAAATCTGCTTTGCCAAGCAAATGCAGGGTTTGGATCACATACTTGATGAGCGCGCCATCAACAGAATCCCAATAAGCGAATCCGCGCAGGAACTGACCGTCTGATTCGCGCTTGATGAACCACGAGTCGTAATCGCCCGCCGGGCGTTGATAGTCGGGGTATTTATCTTTGATGCCTTTGACGAAAGCAGGGATGCTCCACCACTTTCCCTGTGGGATGTCGTTGATAAGGTTCATCAGGAATTCGCGCGTCACTTGCGGCTGGTTCTTCCACTCGCCCTCGCAGACGATGCTGGGAATCAAACGCAATTCGTCGAAAGTTGTGGAGTCGAGCCATGCGTCATGGAGCATCTTCAGGGCTTCAGGGCGGGAGGCTTCGAGGAATTTTTTGACGGCTTCGGGATGAAGCCCATCGTTTTTGGTGATTCCTGCTGTTGTCAATAACCCGAGTAGGTCACGCTTGAAGCGTGACTTGCTCTCGTCTCCAATTCGCATCGCCGCCAAATAGGTGGTGGCATCATCTAAAATAAAATCGTTGGCAGGGATTTCGAAGGCTTTCTCAACTGGAGTGGCAGGACGTCCCAGTGGGTCGTTACTGCTTTTTCCTTTTTCTTCCTTCATTTCTTCGGTAATGATTTCATTCAAGTCGTCGGGGATGTAGGCAAATTCCTGCGAGCCTTTGCTTGAATCAAAGAAGGCTTTGGCGATCAAGCCGCGATAAAAAAGAATCTCGGATGTGGAACTCGGTTTGAGATGCGGACGTTCACGGTCGCGTTTGCCTGCGCCCATCTCGCGAATGTCACCATATTTGCGGGCGAAGACTGCCCACTCGATCTTTCCACCAGCATCCACTAGCGCGTTGAGCGCGGAGCGAGCCTCGGCGGGGAGAATCTCCAGGGTTTCAGAGACAGCTTCAAGGTCCAGCAACGAGGCGCAGAGTTCTTCGAGGGCAGAGTCGGCATCCGTAGATTCCAATTCCAAGCCCCAGAATTCGGCGAGGATGCGGAGATGTCCCAGGTCTTGTTTGTGCAGCGAGGCAGACAGGTCGGGCATCCGTTTATTCTACATGATGGGGCTGGACTTTTGAAGGATGTTTTTTTTGGGGAAAAATTGGATTATTATTGTCCTGTTAGAAGTTACTTTATCAAGGAGATAACCATGACTTTAGTATTTTCGATCTTGCGAGTCCTTCATATCGTTTCCGGTGTGCTTTGGGCTGGCGGAGCGTTGGTGTTGTATTTCTTCATCGCTCCCACCATTGGCGCGACCGGGGATGCGGGTAAGCAGTTTGCCGGGCACTTGATGGACAAGACGCGCTTCACTGCATTCATGATGAGTGTTGGGGGGATGACCGTTTTGGCTGGCACGATCCTGTATGGGATTGATTCAAGTTGGTTCCAATCTGGGTGGATGAAAACAGCGACAGGCATTGGGTTTGGAATCGGTGCGGCGGCTGGAATACTGGCGTTCATCTTTGGCGTCCAATTGGGCAAAGCAAACAAGGCGCTGGCCGCTCTGGGCGCGCAGATTCAAGGCAAACCCACCCCCGAGCAGTTATCTGATTTGCAGGCACTTCAGAAACGGCAGGCAATGGTTGGCAGATGGAATGCGGTCTGCATTATCATCTCGATCTTTTTCATGGCATCGGCGCGATTGTTTGGATAAACCTCTTATGATAAAGACAGCGGCTGAAACTCAGCCGCTGTTTTGTATTTACTCCAAGTTGTTACAATAATTTAACGCAAAGGCGCAATGTCGCAAAGAAAAAAGGCATTAAATCTTAGCGCCTTAGCGTCTTTGCGTTAAAAATGCCTGGCTCTGGTCAAGTCAAGAGGCAAAGGCGGCAACTTAAGTTAATTCAAGGTGCTACCTTGAAATCAAAACCAAGTTCTTTGCCACGGATTTCGCTAATTCACGCGAATTTTTGAGCATTAATCCGCGAAAATTCGCGTAATTCGCGGCTGAGGTTTTGGGTTTTCAACATAAATTGGAAGGGTAGCAACTGTCCTGAAAATCGGTTATGCGACAATGGGCATGGATTGCTCCAAATGGATGGCATAGCCAAGTTGTTCGAGTCGACGCACCAGACGCTTGGCAGTGGCTTCGGAATTCCTGCGGTCAAAGTAATTGCTGCCCAGATCGTGATAGGTTTCCTGCTT
>JACPVC010000300.1 GCA_016191955.1 Chloroflexota bacterium | reverse complement strand
GGCGCCACCTGACCTACATTTGACTTTTGCGGCAGTACATCACTTCGCATTTGGCGGCGCGAGCGGGAGGATGACCTCCATTGTTGTGCCCGCCCCTACGCGACTTCGGACGCTAATTCTACCACCATGTGCCGCCACGATCTGATGCGCAATTGCCAGCCCCAACCCCGCGCCGTGCGCTTCGCCGCCCCTTCTGGCAGGGTCTGCCTGATAAAAACGTTGGAAGATATGCGGCACATCTTCTTCGGGAATGCCGTCGCCCGTGTCAGTTACAGAGATGCGCATCCTGTCCATTTCGATGAAAGCACGAAGAGTCACTGTGCCGCCATGCGGCGTAAACTTGAGCGCGTTATCCGTCAGATTCGTGAAGACCTGCGCCATGCGGTCACCATCTGCGATCAGAGGCGGAAGGTTTTCAGGCACATCCACTTCTATTCTCACACTTGCCCGCTGAGATTGCGGCATGAATTTTTCGGCAATTGCATTTAACAACGCCCGCATATTGACAGGCGACATTTTCAAGTCCGCAGTGCCTGCATCCAGTTTGGCAAGGTCGAGCAGGTCAAGCACCATGCGGTGCATCCGTTCGGATTCGCTGTAGATGACTTGTGCGGCTTTTTGTTGTGACTCTTTCGTATCCGCTGTGCCATCGAGCAGCGCCTGCGAGAATCCTTGAATAGATGTGAGCGGCGTTTTCATTTCGTGCGAGACGTTTGCCACAAACTCGCGCTGTGACCTTTGACTCGCCTGCACGCGCGCCACCATCGAATTAAACGCCCGCGTCAATTCCTGGACCTCGTGCGGACCCGCGACTTTAACGGGCTTTACCTCTGCCGAAGGCATTCCGCGCGCTGCGTTGACGACTCTTTGCAGCGGGTTGGCAACCCAGCCAGAGATAAGGAATGCCGCAATCAAGGATAGCAGCAATGCAATCACCCCGCCAAGCACAATGACAGGGATAAGCTCATCGCTGATGATGTTCAAGATGGAAGTGCGTGGGCGGGGCGCTGTCACCATCAGAAACATTCCATCGGGCAGTTTCCCGATGGAATATAGCCATGCCGCCCCGTTTGTATCCCGCAAAAGAGGCAGTGTTTTCGTAAACTTTTTATTTTCGGGAAAACCCAAAGACGCTTCATTTGATGCTGTATCAAACATCATCTGACGGTCTCTGGAAAACAAAACCACGCGGACATTAAATGTGCGCGCGCTGCGTTCGGCAAGGACAGTGATAGGTGGCGCTTCTGGTTCCTTCAAGCGTTCGACCATCACTGCCTGCACCGCTTTCAATCTCTCCGTCGTCTGACGATACAAAAGCGGATTGCGAAAGAGGGACACAAACAGGACAATCGTCACAACACTCAATGCTGTGACGATGAGGAAGGCGTAACTTAGCCAGAGACGGGAACGGAGGGAGGAGAGCATGGGAGGGAGGAAACAAGTAAACAGGTATACAAGTAGACAAGTTATGTCAGGTGACTAACTTGTAGCCGACTCCTGTCACGGTTTCGATTTTGATATTACCGCCTTCCAGTTTTTTGCGGAGGTGGGCAATGTGAACATCCACGGTGCGTGTCTGACCGTAATAGTCGAAGCCCCAGGCGAGTTGTAACAACTGCTCGCGGGTGAAAACGCGACCGGGGGATTCTGCCAGAGTGAGTAAAAGGTCAAATTCCTGAGTGCGCAGTTCCAAGGTCCGCGAAGCGAGGCGGACTTCTCTGGAGGCAGGGTCAATCGTCAAATCACCGCGATGGATCGGTTTGCCATCCAAATCCTTTTTCGAGTCGCTGCGTCGCAGAATGGCTTTGACGCGCGCAACAAGTTCGCGGGGATTGAACGGCTTGGTAAGGTAATCATCCGCGCCGAGTTCGAGGCCGAGGATTTTATCGATATCTTCGTCACGCGCGGTGAGCATGATGATGGGGACATTATCGCCCGCCGAACGCAATCTGCGACAGACATCGAAGCCATCCACTTTGGGCAGCATCACATCCAACACGATGAGCGCAGGCTTGTGTTTCGCCGCCGCCTCGAGCGCGGACTCACCATCCGCAGCCTCGTGGATGCGATAGCCGTCACGCTCAAGATACATGCGCGCCAGTTCGGTAATGGAAGGCTCGTCGTCCACGAGCAGGATCAATTCAGAGGTCATTTATGCCAGGGCAACACATTCGATCTCAACCAACGCATTCTTGGGCAAGCCAGCCACAGCGACCGTGGTGCGGGCAGGCGGGTTTTCACTAAAAACTTCGGTGTAGATCGAATTCATTTTGGCGAAATCGTTCATGTCTTTGAGGAAGACAGTGGTCTTCACCACTTTGTTCATGCTGGTACCTGCCGCTTCCAAAACATTGGTGAGATTGGCAAGCACTTGCCGGGTTTGTTCTTCAACGCCGCCAGGGACCAATTCCATAGTGGTAGGGTCGAGAGCGACCTGACCCGCGGTGTAAACCAAGTCACCGATATGAATCGCCTGTGAATACGGACCAATTGCTTTGGGAGCTTTTTCAGTATGAATAACGCGCTTGTTCATGATTTCCTCATTTCAAATAAGAGATGGACTGCGATATATTTTAATACAGAATATCCGAATGCCTTCGAGGAAACCGTATAAGAACGCTCGGTTGGGGGCTAAGTCCCCAACCGAGCGAGATGTTACAAATTACGAATCCCTTTCAGTCGTTCCTTCTGGAGGTTTGTTCGCTTCGCGGAAAGCTTTGACGGCTTCGCGCAGCGCCTTGAACGTGCCACCCATCGAGTCTTTGATGGCTTTCATCTGGTCGCGGGCTTCTTTGATGGTAGCTTTCGCTTTCTCAGAGTCGGTCACGTTGCCGTTCGCATCGAAACCGGAGTGGGTTCTGAAGGTTTGCCCTAATTCTTCATACGCTGGTTGGGATGCAAGCAGGGCGGCTTCGTAGGCATCGAGGGCGGCTTGCAGGCTGGTCACATCCTTGCCGTTTTCGGCGGCTCTGTCGATCATTCCCTGGAACTTGGCAATGTGAGCATCGATATCTTCAAACGCCTTGCCCATGCGTTCATACAGCTTTTGCTGGCGCAACCAAATCTCTGTCAGCTTTTCATCGGTCAACTCGCCTTTGGTGGGCGGAGTCTCATCCGCGGCAAAAGCACTGGTAACTGGGATTGCCGCGAAAGCAAGCGCGACGGCGAGGAATGCCATCATAATTTTCTGAATTATCGTTTTCATCGTAAACCTCCTTTTAGGTTACGATGTGATTTTAGAGTTGGGGAGTTAGCGTGGTGTGGTGGGGATGTAAAAAGGTTGTAAATTCCACCCTCACCCTAACCCTCTACCCTAACGGGCACGCGTCCCAAAATGGGAGAGGGAACTGGCTCCCTTCCCCCGCTTGGGGGAAGGGCTGGGGATGGGGGTTACGGCGTTGGCAAAACGATTGGTGTGAGTGTCACCGTTGGCTGTGGAATAGGTGTAGGAGCTAATTCCGTCCAGCCGCTGTAGGCAAAATATTCCGAGAGGAATTGCGCGCGTTCGCGCTCATTCATCGGGCGCGGGCGGGAAAAATCTTCGAGCATGGCGGTCAGCAATTCCACGCCGAGATATTTGCCGTCGTAAAAAACGTGACGGTCAATGAATTCGCGGCGGGTTTCGTCAATGACCGAGCCATCGGACAATTCATACGTCATCTGATCAAAGAATAAATTCCCCAAGCCGAAATGGATGAACGAATCACCGCGGAACTCCATCAGGTGCGGATAATGCGCCTGGCTGCCGCTGACTACCGTCGCGCCTGCATCTGCCACGGCATGAAAACCATCTTCATGCATGTAACATGGACCCTGATGGTAGCATTCTTCATGCTGGAAGGTGAAGATGACCATATATCCCTGTGCAACCACATCTTGAATCTGCTTGGTAAAGAATTCATAATCGCAATTTGCCGCGCCAGGCTGAGTGGCAGTGGCTTTTACAAACGTGTAAGAAACCTTTCCATTGCAGCCCATGAACGCGATCTTATTACCGTTCACTTCCATCAAGACAGGCTTGCGTCCCTCATCTTCATTCGCGCCGCCGCCATAATATGGGATGTTATTATCGCGATACATTTGCAAAGTATCGAGCATGGCTTGCGTGCCGCGGTCGGCAAAGTGATCGCCGGTCAACTCCACAATATCCATGCCCACGTATTGAAGCAATTCAAAATATTTCGGGTCACTGCACAAAATGAAATTTTTATATCCGGGTGTTGGCTCGGGGCAGTCTGGGTCGAAGGGCACTTCGTTGCTGATATGCAGAATATCCGTGTTGTGCAGCCAGTCATACACAAGCTCGCCGGGGCGGGTTACGCCTTTGGTCTCCATCGTGAACGCCGTCGCGCGCACCAACGCGGTCACACCGGTCAACACCACCGTGGTCAACTTCGACGCATCGCGGTTCGTGGCAGGCAATTCAATCGTCGAGTTCGTTAATCCAAATGAAACTTTCAATGGATAAAGATTTGCATCAAAATCCTTGTGGATCGGCGACTGACCGTCTACGCTCAAAACTTTCCATTTGGGTTGGATTTCTTCAAACGGGATGATCGCCCAACTAAATGGACTCATCCACGCTGCATCCAATATCTGGTCTGATGCAACGCTTCGCACCGCGCCCGAAGCGGGTTCGCCCCACAAAGCAGTCAACGCCCTTAGAGTGGATTCTGCCATGAGCAGCGGCTGACCGTTCCCAGTTAAGGAAGAGCCGTTCTGCCAGGCGCTGATGAGGTCTGCGGACGGAATCCCATCTGTCACCGTTGGGAAAGGCGCGACGAGGGCGTAAATCCAAAGCGAGCCGGTGTCAGAGACATCCAGTTTTTGTGTTGCAAGTTCAGGCACATCAACGATGGGAAGACCCGTCAACTTTGCGGTTTCGCGCAAAACATCGGGGACGGCGGGACTCACCCACAAGGCATCTGCAATGGGCGCTTGCGTGGATGTTGGTTGAACAGATGGCGTTTGTACAACAGTGGGCGTTTCAGTTGCCGAGGCGCAAGCTGAAATCAAGAGCATGATGATGAAGAGTGGTGATAGTTTTTTCATTTTGGATTCTGGTGGTGTCACCTTGAGCGACAGTGAAGGGTCTCTAGGGTAATCGTAGAGGTTCTTCGCTCCGCTCAGAACGACAAACGAAAAGTACGAAGCGTGGAGCGCCTCGTACTTATAAATGTACCGGCTTAAATAGGCGTGAGCGCTAGTTTACACCCAGTTTGGGTGCTAGACTACCACTTTTGCCAGCGTGTAGGATGTGAGTGCTTCTTCATCGATGGTAACGCCCAAGCCAGGTTTGTTCGGCACATCGATGGTTGAGTCTGCATTGAGGACGAAGCGTTCATGCGTGATGTCACGTGTGTAATAGCGGTCGGAGGCGGAGACATCACCGGGTAGGATGAAGTTAGGCATGGACGCCAACGCAAGGTTGGAAGCGCGACCAATGCCCGTCTCCAACATGCCGCCGCACCAAACGGGCATTCCGTTCTGTTGGGCAAGGTCGTGAGTTTGAATACCCTGACTTAATCCGCCAAGCCTGCCTGCTTTGATGTTGATGATCTTGCAGGCTTTCATTTCAATGGCATAACGCGCATGGCGCGGCGAGACGATGCTTTCATCGAGACAAACGGGAGTGTTGAACTTTGCCTGGAATTTGTGATGATCCCAAATGTCGTCTTCGAAGAGCGGTTGCTCAATGAGCAAGAGATTCAAGTCATCGAGTGGTTTGAGCGAGTCGGCGTCGTCCATGGAATAAGCGGAGTTGGCATCCACTTGCAGGCGGATGTTTGGGAAGGCTTTGCGAATGGCTTGGGCGTAGGTCACGTCTTTGCCGGGCTTGATCTTGATCTTCACGCGGGCATAGCCGTTGTTGACAAAGTCTGTGACGGTTTCGACCAGTTTTTCAGGCGAAGCTTGAATGCCAACCGACACACCCACTTCCACTTTATCGCGCACGCCGCCGAATAGCTGCTTGAGCGATTTACCTTCACGTTTGCCGATGAGGTCCCAGATCGCCATTTCCACGCCTGCTTTGGCGAGGTGATGTCCGCGAATACTTTCCATGCGGTCTTGAAAATCGAGGGCATCTTTGATGTCTTTGCCGAGGATGAGCGGGATGATGAAGTCCCGCAAGGTGGGCATGGCAGTGCCAACAGTTTCGTAGCTATAGCCCGGGTTATACGAAGCGACACATTCCCCCCAACCCACTAAACCTTCCGAATGAACTTCAACAATGACACACTGACGGTCCGTCTCGCGCCCAAACGAAGTTTCAAAAGGAGCGATGAGCGGCATGGACAAGTGATGCAAGATAATGGATTCGATTTTCATTTGGATTCCTTTAGTAGTGCGACTTGAAAGTCGTACTTATGGTTTGTAAAAAATCTACGGCGACAATGTCCCTGTGGGATAAATGTCGCCGTACGTTTATTATTGGCTATTCCCCTGCTCGTCTGTAATCTTGATTCCGCGCAGGGCATCGTCGAGGCTGGTGGCTTCGAGGCGCACGCCGGGTGCGGGGGTCCCACAATACGGGCAGATATTCCACGGCAGTTCCATCAGCTTCGAACAGTTATGACAAGTCTTCTTCAACTTGGTGTGGCAATTCGGGCAGACTTGCCAATCCTCTTTCACGCGGCGTTCACAACCCGGACAAAGCGGAAGGTCTTCAAGCGCTTGCAGCAACGCCTCTTCTTCCAACGTGCGTTGATATTCCTCTTCCAATGTCCGCTGCGGACGGAGGATGAGATAAACCAACACACCGGGCAGGTTCAATACTGCAACCAGCAATGCAGAGAGAGTCTGCACTAATGGGTCGCGGGCACGCGAACGGATGTCACGGTACGTCCACACCACAAGGCTGACCCACAAAGCGACAAGGAATGCGCCTGCAAAAGCGGTGAGCACAAGGGTGAGGTTGGCAAGGAAGACGGGATCAAAGGTCATGAGAACTCCGGGATGGGTTCATTTTAACACGTAGGATGAGGGTGCGTCGCACCAAACGGGTAGATTTGTCCTCTTAAATGGATTCGCCCAATCTGTTGATGAGTCTACTTAAGACTGGTGCGACGCACTTGATGCAATCCTGAGATTGCTTCGGGCGGACGAACACTGCCCTCGCAATTACAGTCTCGCTACGGCGTTGCAAATTCGAAGCGCCACTCACTGCCGTTTTGGATTTGTTTGGAGGTAACGCCCATCACTTGATAGAACGTCTGCCCGGGGCGCAGGTAGATGGGTGTGCCATCGAGGTTGGTGAGCAAAATAGGCTGGTCAATGGAAGTGCGATTCCAACGTGCAGGGATGGCAATACCGTCGCGGAAAACATAGGCATTGCCAAAGTCGATCAGCGATGGGTTATAGACTTCATCCTCGGCTTGATTCTCGTTCGTAAAGATATACGGCACAAAGAGGACAACGACATTATCTGCAGTGACGGGTTCTTTGGTGTAGTCATCGAATAATGGTTCGTACACTTCGACCTTGCGAGTATTAATTAAATCCTTGGATTCCTGATAGCGGACATAGTTTCGGTTCTGCTCATCATATTCCCAATAGCTATAGTTGTACACTGAATAGAAGTCGTATATCTTTGTAACACTCAATGGGCTTTGCGGGATTTCCTCCGAGAAGAAGCCGCCGCTGATGGTCTGTGGGCTGTTGTCCAGTCCCTTCTTTGCCAGACACGCTTCCCATTTGGTGACGTTGAAGAAGACATTATTATACGAGTCGCGTTTATAGGGGCCGTAGAAATAGGGCGGGCACTCTCCAATACCCACTGAAATAAAACGCTGGCTGATATCCAGTCCGAGGAAGTAATCCATTTCACGCACATCCGCGCCTTTGAACATCAGGAAGGAATGATACATGCGCGCGATGTGCTCATCAAAGTAACGTCCCGATCGGACATTTCCCACCCGTTCGATATTGTAGAGATTGCTGTAAAAAACAGCGACAAACCGCGTATCGCCCCATTCGATATAGTATTCATAGACCACATCTGCAAGGGTCAAGCCCGATTGCGGGCGGACGTAATCTGGCGAGTTGGCAACTTTGATGGCAAGCGGTCTGTGCTGCAAGAAGGTGGGGTCAGTGATAGGCAGACCGGTCAACGGGTTATAGAGCGCGACTCCGTTCTGGATGGCGGGAGCAGCATCGACAGGTACGGATACATCCTCCCCGGCAACGTATTTGGTTGGATACGGCGTATATGTGGGAACTGC
>JACPVC010000090.1 GCA_016191955.1 Chloroflexota bacterium | reverse complement strand
GAATTACGAAGAAGCTATTGCGTTATACGACGGCATCATCGGGCGCGCCTCCAGCGACTATATCAAGGCTCAGGCGTTGTATGAAGCCGGATTGGTGAATCAGACCCAAGGTCAGACCGCCGAGGCGATTGAACGGTATCGTTACGCCATCGAAAATTATCCCCTCTCCTATTACGCCTATCTCAGCCTCGTCGCCCTGCTCGATGCAGGCGGAACCGTCAGCGAATTGGATCGCGGTCTCGTCGATTATTTCTCCGGGCAATATGCCGTTGGCATCGCCGCGTTTGACCGCTACCTGCAAACCAACCCGCCGGATAATGACGGCACAGCCTATTATTACCGCGCGCTTTGTAAGAACAGCCTCGGGCAATACGATGAAGCGTTGATCGATTATCAAAACTTCATCTCGAATTTCTCGGCGCATCCAAGCTGGGGCGATGCATGGGGAGAAAAAGCCTTCATTGAATGGGCGCAAAAGGGAGAGTACACAAAAGGCGCAGAGACCTTGTTGGAATTCGTCAACCTCTCGCCCGCTTCACCGCAGGCAGCCGAGTACCTGATGAGCGCGGCGCGAATTTATGAACGCGATGCGCAATACGACAAAGCCATCGAGACCTGGGCACGCGTCATTATCGAATACCCGGGCTCGCAGCAATCCTCCTATGCCGCATTCCTGACGGGCATTGTGGAATATCGTCGCGGCAACCCTCAAGCCGCATTGGATATCTTCAACCGCAGCCTCGCCCTTTCAAGCTCAACGGAAGACAAAAGCCGCGCCTTGCTTTGGGTCGGTAAAGCAAATCAGATATCGGGAAATCAAAGCGCCGCAGAAGACGCCTGGCGTGAAGGACAAAACCTCAACCCAGGCGGCTACTACAGCGAACGCGCACGCGACCTGCTTGCAAAGCGGGCTCCATTCGCGCCCGGTTCATCTTCCAATTTTCAAATCGATTACGCCAAAGAGCGCGCCGATGCCGATGTCTGGATTCGCCTGACCTTCAATCTCGTCAACGACGTGGACCTGAGCAACCTCGGTCCGCTGGCTACAGACCCGCGCATTATCCGCGGCAGGGAATATTACGAACTGGGCATGCTCGATGAAGCCCGCCTTGAGTTCGAAGACTTGCGCGAAGAACTTGAGACCGCCAACGACGCCGTGGGCAGCTATCGGCTTGCAAATTATCTTTTGGATTTGGGCATGTATCGTTCCGCCATTTTCGCGGCGCGGCAAGTGTTGACCATCGCCGGGCTGGATGAACATACCGAGTCCATGATGGCGCCTGCCTATTTCAGTCACGTTCGTTATGGGTTGTATTATTCGGATCTCATCCTTCCCGCCGCGCAACAGGAAGGGCTTGACCCCTTGCTCATCTTCAGTGTGATCCGGCAGGAGAGTCTCTTTGAAGGCTTCGTCCGCTCGAATGCGGGGGCGCATGGCTTGATGCAGATCATTGCTTCCACCGGTGCGCAGATCGCTACCGAACTTGGCAAACCTTTGAATTACACGGAAGAAGATTTATATCGCCCTTATGTCAGCGTCCTGTTTGGAACGCATTACCTCGCCCGAAATCGCACCCTGATGAACGGCGACCTCTACGCCGCCCTCGCCGCCTACAATGGCGGACCCGGCAACGCCGTGGCATGGAAGGAACTCTCCGGCGAAGACTCCGACCTCTTCCTTGAAAGTGTGCGCTTTGAAGAAACCCGAAATTACATCCGCAATATTTACGAGAACTTTATCGTTTACAGAAGGTTGTACAGCGGCGTGGCGGAGCAGTGACAATTCCCCACAGCCTGCTCGCACTCACAATGTAAAAAGTCCGGCTAACTACCCTACGGGCACGTAGCCGGACTTACTTTGGAAGATAAAACCGTGGGTTGAATATCTTCAACCCACGGAACAGTTTAAGCAGATATTACTTAATCCATGTGCGCCACGATGCGCTGGTGGGCAGTCTCCACATCCATATCCAGGATCGAAACGAGCTTGTCTCTGCCGCTTTCACCCGCCACAATTTCCACGCGGGTTTTTGGCACGCCAAGGACTTCCGCGAGGAAAGCTACCAACTCGGCGTTTAAATCCTTGTCGGCAGGGTCGGCAGCAAGATGGATCTTGACCGTGCCATCGTTCAAAACTCCGGCAATCTGATTGTGGCTGGCACGCGGAGTTACCCGCAGCGCCAATGCCGATCCGCGCTTGCCATCATGAAGGACATATTCTCTGGACATGGTTCACCTCGGTAGATAATTACATCGAAAGAAGGACTGTGATTAATATTCGCGACAAGAACTCAAGCGCAAGGATCAACACCAGCGGACTGAAATCGAGTCCGCCCGTGCTCCCCATCAGGTTTCGGATCGGGTTGAGCAAGGGACCCACGATCCGTTCCAATGCCTCGCGCACGGGATGGTACGGCGAAAGAAAAAACGACAACAACGAGTTCGCGATCACGACCCAAACAAAGGTCTCCGTTATCACGCGAATTAATAAGACCAAAAAATCGACACTCATGCATGCTCCGTTATATAAGATCTTGGTCCGACAATTGCAGTGCCCACACGCACAAAAGTGGCGCCCTCTTCAACAGCGACCTCATAATCAGAACTCGTCCCCATCGAAAGCTCCGAAAAGTCTGCCTGCGGTAATTGGCTCACGAGGAAATCTCGCAAGCGCCTCAGCTTCTGGAAATACGGGCGCGAGAACTCTGCGGTCTCTCCCAGCGGCGGCATAGACATCAACCCACGCACCCGCAGATTTGGCATGACAAGAATTTCGGAAATTTCACCCGTCAATGTCGCCCAGCGCGATTCATCCACAGCCTCCCAGCCACCTTTGCTCTCTTCGCCGCCCACATTGAACTCCAGCAAGACCGGCAGCACCCTGCCCGCATCGCCACAGGAACGGTCCAACCTTTTCGCAAGTTTCAGGCTGTCCAACGAATGCATGAAGTTAAAGTGCTCTGCCACAAGCGGCGCCTTTCGGCTCTGCACGTGACCAATCATGTGCCATTCTACCGCAGAAAAATTTTGCAAAGATTGAATTTTCGTGACACCTTCTTCAGCATAATTCTCACCGAGGATGACCGCTCCCGCTTCGATCGCCGCCCGCGCCACCTCTACCGGTTGAGCCTTTGTAACCACAACCAGTTTCACCGCCTCCGGACTCCGCCCCGAGCGTTTCGCCGCCGATGCGATTTTATCCAACGTCCCCAGATATCTCTCCCGAATGGAATTGACCAATTCACTCATACTTTTATTTTAACTCACCTATCTAATGTTACGCGATTTCTACTTTCTTGCATCCCTCGCCCTTCGACTGCACTCCTCGACGTTCACTCGTCGCTCCGCTCAGGGCGGCTGCCGCGCTCCCGAAGGACACCGGGACGATGTGAGCGGAGAGCGGGTGCTCGTCCCGCTCGTAGTCGAAGCGCGAATGCGTAACGTCAGTCACCTATGAAGCCGTAGCTCATAATCTTGCTCCCGCAGGGGCTAAGCCCCTGCAAGAGCAATTTCCTTATACCATCGCCAACAGCGTCCCAAAGCGACCGGTCTTGCCCTTCTCGGCGCGGTGGGAATACCAGTCATTCAAATTGCTAGCGGTACACAAACCAGAAATTTGAATTTGCTCGACGCCCATCTTCACCAATTGCAAGGCGTTCGCCGTCCACAGGTCGAGATAGATTCGCCCATCGCGGGTTTGCAAGATCTTTTCCGAGTCATCGCCATATTTCTCACGGAACTGAACTGCGACTTCCTCCCCAACTTCATAATGATCCGCACTAATAGATGGACCAATACCCACAACAATATCCTGCGGCATGGAACCATATCGCTCCTGCATGGCCTGCACCGAAACTTCAGCAACACCTTTCACGGTTCCCATCCAACCGGCATGAGAAATGCCGATGACGTGCTTTTTCGGGTCGTGGAACAGCAAGGGGACGCAGTCTGCAAAGCGCATGAAGAGCGAGACTTCGGGATTGTCGGTGAAGAGGATGTCGGCTTTTTGGGTAGGCTGGTCGAGCGGGCGCGGGGTGTCGGCGAAGATAACGTCTGTGCCGTGAATCAGCCAGACGTCGTGGAGAGAGGCGGGGGTTCGTCCAAGCGAATTGAAGGCATGGACTCGATTCTCCGCCACGCGCGCGGGGTCATCGCCCACGGAAATGCTCAGGTTGAGCGAAGTCCACGGCTCGGGGCTGATTCCGCCCTGGCGTGTGAAGACCGCGTTGAGAACGTTTTTGGAAAAGATATCGAACTGGTAGTAGCGCAGTCCGTCTGATTGTTCAAAGGGCATTATTCAGACGCCTCGATCACTGCGGATTTCTTGATGTAATACTGACGAGTTTCGTTCATCGATTCTTCGATGTTGGGGTAGGCAAACCAGGCGGTGAAGAGACCGAAGAGCGCGCCGGTGAATGCGCGCAAAAAGGGCGTGCTTTCACGATACGGCAGGAGAGCGCTTAACCAATCCCAATTGAATTGGCTGAAAAGCTGCGAGAAGCCATCCAAGCCGATGGGAGCGATGCCAAGCAGAATCCACGCGATCCAATGCAGGGATTTGAAGCGGCGACCGGTGAGCCCGAAGACCGCGCCGAAGAGCAGAATGGCGAAATAAATGGCAACATCACGTTCGCAGAGCGCAACCTTGTAGCCGAGATTGTCATCGCCGATGTAGTTGCGCGCTTCAAAACGGGTGTAGCTGTACGGGTCGTCCACACCGACAATGCCGGTGGCTTCTTCAAAGGTTTTGTAGTTGGTTAGTCCCGCTTCCTTCAATGGATAGAACGCCTGCTCGCCAAAGAGGAAGAACGAGCGGAATGCAAACTGATGACAAAGGGGCTTGTAAATACGATAGATGATCTGCGCGGGCGCTTCCGCCCCCATTTTCATGAGCGTTGGCGCGAGGAACGGCAAGCCGACGTAAATCAGCATGAACAGGTTCAACAGCAGCAAATAACGCTTTGCGATCCAAAATGAAACACGGTCTCCGGTGGACAATTTCTTCCCTTTCTCCATCTTATATTTGTAAATGGGGTCGTCAAGTTTTTCGAGCTGATTCCGGCGGTCGGATGCCGCGCCGAGGGTCATCTGCAATTTCTGGCGCGAGATGGGAGCCTGTATCGTGTACGGTCCT
>JACPVC010000089.1 GCA_016191955.1 Chloroflexota bacterium | reverse complement strand
GAAAAATTCTTTCCCAATTTTCTCTACCGTACATGGTGCGCTCAAGCCGCCGTCCCCGGCGGCGTTTTTCCGAGGAAATCTTGTGCCGGGGACGGCGCAAGGAGCAATTTGTATTTTTACTCATATTTGTACGGTAGAGAATCCCAATTTTCAAATTTACCAATTTACCATCTCTCATTCAATCCAATTCGCGCCCCAATCGGGTTCTGGGTCGTTTGTGATTTGCCGCATGCCGGAGCCGTCTGATTCCATGATGTAAAGGTCAGCCTGATCGTCGTTTCGTAGGGAATTGAACACAATGAACTGACCGTTCGGCGAATAGGATGCGCCTGCGTTGTTACCGCCATCCGTCAGTTGGACGAAGTCGCCCGTAGCCACGTCGATCTTGAAAATATCCTTATCCCCGAACGGACCGGCATACACGAGCAGCGATGTTCCATCTGGTGACCAATCCACACTGCCGCCAATACCTTGAAGTCCCTGTGAGATTTTTATGTGATTTCTCCCGCTTTTATCCATGGTGAAGATTTCATATTCCTGCGGAGTGCCCGTGTTCATGGCATAGGCGATTTTCTCCCCGTCCGGCGACCAGGATACAGAGACAATATCGCCCGACCCGGTATAGATCAAATGTGGATTTAGCCCATCGGCATTGACCATCCACACCGCGGTAGGACCGTCTCCGACGCGGTTAGCGAAAATGATAAAACGTCCGTCTGCTGAATAATCCGGCGAGATGACGTTGCCGACGTTGTTCGTTACCTGAAAGACTTCGCGTTCGCTGAAATTCAAAATGAAGAAATCAAAGGCGGGTCCGGCGCGGTTGGAGGCGAAGAGTACAGAACTGCCATCTGGGGTGAAGACGGGATAGTAGTTGCTGGCTGCCATATCCGTGAGCTGAACGAGGTCTGTGCCGTCGCGGTTTATCATGCAGAGTTGGTTATAGTCTCCGCGCGTGCAGGTGAAAACGATGCGCCCGCCATTCGTCAATGTAGGGCGGGGTGTGTGGGAGGCAGTAGGCGGTGGGGTGTAATTCACGATGATGGACGTGAAGACGAGCGGGGTGGGAAGGGTTGGCTCAGCCGCAGGGCGGATGAATAAGAAAAGCGATAGAAAACCAGCCACGATGATGAAAAGAAGAATTGGAACAAGACCGATACGGCGGGTTGCTTTCTTCTTTGGACCTGAGATCGCGGCGAGCCGTTCTTCGAGTGGGATCGCGTCTGCGCTGACGGAGGTCGCTTTGGGTGGGGGGAGAAAGGTCCAGGCGTTGAGGGCGGCTGAGATAACGGGAGCAATCTCCGGCGTGGCGCGAGGCGGAACTTTATCCAACGGAATTTGAGCAGCAAGCGCAAGTGACGAAAGTAGTTCGGTGGTGGTCTTGAGTCGGTCATCCGGGTTTTTACGCAGCGCCCACAAGATCATGCGTGAAAAGTTGTCGGGGAGGTCGCGGTTCAGGGAGGCAGGAGCAGGCGGCGTCGCATCCAGATGCGTTTTGCGAATCGCTTCGCTGGTCTTGGGCGCGGACTTGCCGTTGATCCAACTGCCTGTCGTCAGTTCGTAAAGCATCACCGCCAACGAATAGATGTCGGCGGCTGTCGTGAGAGTTTCATCGCGAAGTCCTTCGGGGGAAGTGTATAGCGGCTGATATTTGCTAAATTTCGTTTCCGATTTTGAGTTGACCGCTCTTACACCTGCCAACCCGCACAGGATGACTTCGCCGCGTTTGTTGATGCGGATGAGTTCCGGCGCGAGGTGCAGGTGCAGTAGGTTTTGTTTGTGAAGCGGCTCCAGCCCACCGCAAATGGATTTGGTAATGAATAAAGTTTCGCCTGCGCTGAGCCGCCCTCGTTCATGGATGTTTTTCAGCGAAGGTCCGTCGACCCATTCTTCGAGAAGGAAGGTGTGGTCGGGGGTCTTTTGCAGCCCAAGATAGGTGTTCAGATTGGGACGCGAAATGTTTTGCAGCCTGATGAAATTGGCTTCAAATTCTTTGAGGGTTTCGGGATTTTCTGAAACAGATTTGGAAAGTATGGTGAGCGCAATCGGTTTTCCGCTGCGCTCGTCCGTGGCGCGATAAAGATCTCCAAATGGAGTTAACGCGATGGGCTCTTCAATTCGATATTGATTGAGCAGGGTTTTGATTGCGAGGGTTGGGGGCATTGTTATTCGGCGAGCGTAGGGTAAGTCTATAGACTTGCTCTACACTGGGGCTCTACAACGCCCAAGCCAGCATCAGACCAAAGATGGCGACGATCAGACCGATGTGCAGGAAAATATTCGTGGTGGCGATCATGGACCCGGGAAAAATGAATTGCAGCAGGAGATTGAGAAAGATCAAAACCAACCCGATGATGGGGAGCAGTCCTTTGCGATGGGCAAGGTAGTTGGAAAGCGTGTCGAGCAGTTTTGAGATCATACTTCCTCCATGTCAGTTTCTTCAGAGATGTGAGCGGTGTTACCGTTCGGTTTTATTTTCCAGGGTGAGAATTGCGCCAACAGCCTGCCGGGGATACTGCCATGAATAATGACGCCGCCGCGTTCATGCTCCACGCGCTCGACCTGACCGAGTTCATGGAACAACGAAATAAGCGCTCCTTCTTTATAAGGCAAACGCACGCCGATGGATTCAAAGGCTTCGAATAATTCTTCCTGCACCAGCATGAGCAGATTGTCGATGCCTGTGCCTTTCAGCGCAGAAATGGCAACGGACTTGGGGAAGTTCTCCAATATTCGCGCGGCATTTTCAGGGTCTTTCAACTGGTCGGCTTTGTTCAGCGCGGTAATCATGGGGATGTGATCGGCTTCGATCTCTTTCAACGTTTCCAGGACCGCCTGATATTGCCCAAGCGCGTTCGGGTGAGAAATATCCACGATGTGTAAAAGCAAATCGGCTTCGGCAATCTCTTCGAGCGTGGCATGGAAGGCGACCACCAATGCGGTCGGAAGTTTTTGAATGAAACCCACTGTGTCAGTGAATAAGACTGTAGTGTCACCGGAAAGTTGCACACGGCGGGTGGTGGGGTCAAGTGTCGCAAATAATTGATCCGCAACATATACATCCGCTTTGGCGAGACGGTTGATAAGGGTTGATTTTCCGGCATTCGTATAGCCAACAAGGGCAACGGTTGGGATTCGAGTTCGGCGTCTTTGAGCACGATAACGTGTGCGATGTGCTTCGACTTTTTCCAATTCTTTCTTGATGTGTGCAACGCGCCTGCGGATCGCGCGGCGGTCCACTTCGAGCTGTGTTTCACCGGGACCGCGCAAGCCGACACCACCCGTCGAACCGGCTCGTCCGCCGCCGCCGCCTGCCTGCCGTTCCAGGTGAGTCCATGCGCGGGTGAGGCGGGGGAGGTTGTAATCGTATTGAGCGAGTTCCACTTGCAGCATGCCTTCCTTGGTATGGGCATGTTGGGCGAAGATATCAAGGATCAAGGCAGTCCGGTCGATGACGCGGATATTTTTACCGAGCGCCTTTTCCAATTCGCGTTGGTGGCGCGGCAGCAGTTCATCGTCGAAGATGACGACTTCTGCGAGGGTTTCTTCTGCGAGCGCCTTGAGTTCCTCCACCTTGCCGGGACCGATATACGTCTCAACATGCGGGCGGCTGAGCTTTTGAGTCAGTTCACCAACCACGTCCACACCGGCAGTGTCTGCCAGCAGGGCGAGTTCTGTAAGGGAATCTTCAAGCGAGAGGATGGGTTTCTGATCGCGCAAATCCACGCCTACTAAAAAGGCGCGTTCACGAGGGGGAGTTGTTGGTTGGGGTATTTTCTTTGCCACTAGTTTCCGTTTCTGTTTGTTGCGGTTCGTTATTTCCAAAGAATTTGAGCATCACCGGGTTGGTCGGCTCGGTGCGGATGGGTAGCAGAATATGAAAGATGGAACCTGGTAATTTTACTTCGTCATACCCGGCAGATTCAACCCAGATGGTCCCGCCGTGCGTTTCGATGATGCCGCGTGTGATGGACAAGCCGAGACCGGGTCCGCCGCCTTTGAATTTGATCTTGCCACTGGAATGCAGGTCTGCCCTGCCAAGTTGACCAAACTTATCGAAGATCAAGGTTTGCTCTTCAGGAGAGATGCCAATGCCGGTGTCTTTGATCGTGATCTCGACGAAGCCGGGCAACAGGCGTCCGTCGATGGTGATGGTGCCTTTGTCTGGCGTGTACTTGATGGCATTTGTAATAACGTTATGCAGCGCCTGATACAAACGTTCCGAATCGCCGTAGATCATCATTTCACTGCCTTCGAAGTCAATGACGTTCAACGTCTGCTTGCGTTCGGCAATCGGTTTCTTGAATTCGTTGCGGATCAGGTTCAGCAGGTGGCTGGTCCACAGCGGCTGGATGTTAAGTGTGAGCAGGTGGTTATCGATGAGCGAGACATCGATCATATCGTCGATGATGCCGCGCAGGCGCAGGATACCCGTGTTCACGCCGCTCAGGTAGCTTTTCATGGACGCCTGCTCGGAGTTCTGCACCAGGTCGACCATCATGGAGGTATAGCCTTCGATGAGGGTGAGCGGCGTCTTTAGCTCATGCGCCGCCACCGAAATAAACTTGGACTTGTTCTGGTCGAGAACCTGTAACTTCTCTTGAACCGAACCTAATTCCTTCGAGATGTGCGCCACGCGGGTTTCCATCTCGTAGCGGATGACCACTCCCAAACTGTGTGCCAAAATGGGGACGATAGCGGCGAGCAATTCCAGTGCATCCTTGTCTTCAAGATGGTCGCCTGCGATGTCGATGGTCAGCGAGATCATGCGGTCGAGCACAAAGGAGACGTGATAATCTGCCTGTTCGAGATTGCTTTCGGTGGGAGCGTGCCCCCAATCATAGAGAATGGGGTCGAGCCAGGCGGTGTCACCGGTGACGACGGTCTGTTCCAACAGGGTGTAGAAACGCTGTAATTGTTCTTCAAAACCCGCGCGCACACCTTCCCCTGCCGCCAACTCGCGGGAAATGCGTTCCACCCAAATGGGACGTAATTTCTGCAACGATGCCTGTACTGCCATTGTCTTATCGCTTGTTCCCTGCTTGTAAGCCTTATTAATCGAAGCCGCATGTGTAATTAACTCACCTTACGCGATTTTGCATTTTCACTCCCGAAAATGCCACCCTGAGCGACAGCGAAGGGTCTCTGGGATAATCGTAGAGGTTCTTCGCTTCGCTCAGAACGACACTGCGTAAGGTGAGTAATTAAAACACAGGTCTGCCAAATTTCGCGATACGATGTAAGGTAAGTGTACGCCCAGTCTTTGGTTTTGACTACTGCTATTTTTCGCTTCGTTCAACGACCCAATGCCAGAGTGTGTCGCCCACGGCGTGCAGGCTTTCCGGTGAGACCTTGTCGGCTGTGTCTTCTGTGGTGTGCCAGTAAGGATAATCAAAATCGATGATGTCTACAGCGGGAATGCCTTTTTCTAAAAATGGGGTATGGTCATCCAACATGCTGTGTTTTTCATCTTGGATGAATACATTTCCATAACCGAGTTCAGCCGCTTTGTTCCAAATCTCCGCGCGGATGGTCTGATCGGAATTCATTTCATAATATAGGTTCAAGTCTGCATCGCCGATCATATCCAGGATCACCACGGCTTGCGGTTGGACGGAGATTTCTTCCACAAACGCGCGCGAACCCATGATCCAATCCCAGCCGTCTACTCGCCCGTTGTCTTCTGCGTCAAAGAAAACCAGCCAAGTGGGAACGGTATCGTCTGGCAGAGTTCGTGCGAGTTCCAACAAAACAGAAACACCCGAAGCGCCATCATTTGCGCCAGGCACAGACTCAGTCTGTTTGGCAGGGTCTGGGTCATGATCTGCTACGAAACGCGTATCGTAATGCGCGGCTAGGATGATCTGTGGCGGCTCGTCGCCTCGTTTGGCGAAGACGTTGTAAATGGGATGACCCAGACGCTGCGACTCGTGGACCTCTACTATCCATCCGGCGGACTCTAGCTCCTTCCGCATCCATTCGCGGATTTGGGCATGACCAGCCGACCCGGGCGTTCGCGGCCCCATATCCACTTGCGTTTGCACGTCAGTATAGGCGCGGGAACCGTCAAAGGATTCAAAGGCAGACCCAAAGGTCAGAAAAGAGGCGGCGTACCATCCAGTGACGAGCAGTAACAAGCCATTGATGATGGATAAATATAGGACGACGGCGCGTTTGTTCATCGTAGATTTTCCTGAAGGTACATATCCAAGGCTTGTGCGGCGCGGTCCGCGTAAGCTTGTCCCTTTTCGCGTTTGCCGATCTTCTTTTCGAGATGCAGCTCCGGCAGGATGCCGAAGTTGGCTTTCATCGGCTGAAAATCTTTGAGGTCGGCGTGGGTAATGTAATGACACAGCGCACCCAGCATGGATTCTTGCGGCAGCGTAAGCAGGGAATTATTTTGAATTAATCGCGCTGCATTGATGCCCGCCAACAGACCCGTGGCGATATTGCCCATATAACCTTCCACGCCGATAATCTGACCTGCGAAGAAAAGGTTATCTCGTGTGATATGTTGAAGGGTGGGGCGCAGGAGCTTGGGCGACGCGATGAAGGTGTTGCGATGCATCTGCCCGTAGCGTTCGAACTCGGCATTCTCAAGGCCGGGAATCATGCGCAGCACGCGACGTTGTTCGGGGAATTTCAAATTGGTCTGAAAGCCGACGATGTTGTACAAACTCCCTGCAAGATTATCCTGCCGCAGTTGCGCCACCGCGTACGGACGTTTCCCCGTCTGCGGGTCGCGCAAACCGACCGGGCGCATGGGGCCAAACGCCAGCGACTCATCCCCGCGCTCGGCGATAATTTCAACGGGCAGACAACCTTCAAAGAAATGCCCAGCCTTCACACCGGTTTTGATGGCATCTTCAAATGAACGCAACTCGATTCGTTCAGCCGTTCGTAGTGCGTTGATGAATTCGTAATATTCTTCTTTCGTGAAAGGACAATTGATGTAATCGCCTTCGATATCGCCCTGCGAAGTCCCCGAAGGGGGAGCGAAGAGCTGAGCGTTTGTTGCGACACTTGCACCGGCACCAAGTGCAGGCGAGTCCGTAGTCGAAGGGCTGGTGTTCTTGTCGTAACGCGAAGCGCGGAAAGCAATGTCCATGTTGATGCTCTCGGCGCGGACGATGGGCGAGATGGCGTCGAAGAAGAAAAGATGCTCATCGCCGCTCAACGCTGCAATCGACTTGGAGAGGCTGTCCGAGGTCAACGGTCCACTGGCGACGATGACAGGTGAGGATGGAATCTCCCTCACTTCTTCGCGGATCAATTCGATGTTGGGGTGAGCGGCAATTCGTTCCGTCACGCGGCGGGCAAATGCCTCGCGGTCTACGGCGAGGGCGGCTCCGGCGGGAAGAGTCGTCTCTTCGGCGCACTCCACCAGCAGGGAATTTAATCGGCGTAACTCATTTTTCAGAACGCCCGAAGCGCGGTCGGCTTGGTTCGAGCCGAGCGAGTTTGAGCAGACGAGTTCCGCGAGGTCGCCCGTCACATGTGCGCCGGTCGGGTTGAGTGGGCGCATCTCATACAATTTAACTCTTATGCCTTGTCCGGCGAGCTGCCATGCGGCTTCACTTCCGGCAAGCCCGCCGCCAATTACGGTAACATCGTACTTTAGTATCTCATTCATAGGGCGCTATTTTACCATTCGGGCAAACACTGTTCTATCGGGGGCTTAGCCCCCGATAGAACAGAATGCTAATGTATAATTTGAATAGCATCCACCATGCAAACCGAATCTGGCATCGATACCCAACTCAAGGAAGCGGTTCAACTTACCGGCTCGGCATGGGCTGTCCTGGCTGAGCGGGTGGGTGGGGTTTGGCTGGTTCGGGCTTCCTATCACTTGAACAAATCCGCCCAAAATGAGTTGACCGGCATCATGGCTGCCTCGTCTACCGATGCATGGTTGTGCGGCGCGCTCAGCGGCGGGCACGCCCGTTCGGCGGAAATTCCAGAAAACCGCACCATCGGCAAAGGTCGCTTCTTTGCATTCCCTATCACCAGCACATCAAAATTACTTCTCGTTGGCGCAGAATCAGAGCAGACAACTGCTGCCCAGCGGATTTGGCGTCTGACGGCTTCCCTGCTCTCTGGGCAATATACTCCGAAGGGACAAACGCTTCTTCCCGACCTCCAATCTGGGCTTGCCTTCGATCTGCCGGTTGCTCTCGAAAAAGTTCTTGGCAACTTCGTGCAGACCGTGCCTTGTCAGGGAGCTTGGATGGCGATCCGGCGCGGAGAATCGCTCGACATTCAAGCCGAATGGAACGCGCCCAAGTCACGCGGAGCCTCACTGCTGATAGACGACAACCCGATCTTCCGCCGCGTGAACCGCTCGTTATCAGACTTGCTCCTCACCCGCGGGCAACCCAACTTCGACCAGCTCCCATTCACGAATTTAAAACCGACCGGCGGCGCATGGATTTGTCTGCCGCTGGTGATCGGTCAACGCTTGATCGGCGTCGTGGCGATGTGGCGGCAAAAGGAATTCACCACCGCCGAGCGCGGTCAACTGCGCGAGCTGACGATGGGCGTGCCGCAAACGGTGGACATCGTTGTCACCTTCTCCGAAATGTCTTCGCATTTGCGCAGGTTGGGTTTGCTCAACGACTTTGTGCTGACCGTCTCTTCCGCGCAGAACCTGGACCAGATCGCCCGCCGCATGTTCGGTTTGCTTACACGCGCCTTCAATACCGAATTGATCGCCCTCTTTTTGAAATCCAGTGATGGGCGTATCCTCCGCGATTATCGCCTGCTTGAAGGCAAGTTGAACGTCGTTAGCATCTCGGTGACAGACCATCCCATTCAACCACTATTGAAAGAAGGACGCGTCCGCCGCATTTCAGACTCTTCACGCGAGGGATTTGTCGGCATTCACCGAATTGCCCGCTCCGAGTTGATCGTCCCTCTGCGTTATCGTGGACAAGCCACCGGTGTGCTCGTGATCGAGAACACCCAAGCCGAAGCCTTCAGTCAATACGACGAACATCTCATGGTCGTGATCGCCAGCCATCTTGCCGGGCTGATCGAATACACTCGTCTGCGTGAAGAGGCGGAGGGCAGGGCGCGAAGCTTGGGCTTGATCCACGAGGTCGTTCAGCAGGTCATCGGCTTGAACGATAAAAAGGAAGTCGCATCCATCACGGCGGAGTTGGTGGCGCAATATTTCCGTTATGAACTCGCCGCGATTTTGCTTTTGGATGAACACAACGAATTTTCCATTCAAGGCATCGGCGGCACGCAGGCACAGACATTTACAGAGTCGCTGGGTGGGGAAGAATTTGTCGTGCTTGAAGGCGTGACCGGGCATGTCTTGCGAAAGGGCGAGAGCATCCTGCTCAACGATACGACCCAAAGCAAGCTATACAAACCCACCAAAGGCTGGGATGCGCGTTCTGAAATTTGCGTGGCAGTCAAGGATGGCGAACAAATCCTCGGCATCATCGATGTGGAAAGCCGTGACTTCAACGCCTTCTCGCACAACGACCTGATCGCGATGGAAGCGCTGGCAGGCATCCTTGCCTCGGTGGTGACCAGCGCAAATCAATACCAACGCTTGCAGGAGACTGTCCGTCAATTGCGCATGACCGAGACGGAATTGAAGGAACGTATGGAAGCCCAACGCGCCGCCGAGACGCGTCTCTTGCAAGCTGCAAAACTTGCCGCGGTGGGTGAGATGGCGGCGGGCGTGGCACACGAGTTGAATAATCCGCTGACCACCGTTACCGGGTTTTCCGAGTTGGTGCTCGAAGACCTGCCCGAAGATTCGGCTCACAGGCAGGAACTGCTCATGGTCCTGAAAGAAGCGCGGCGCGCAAGTTCGGTGGTGCGTCGCCTGCTTGATTTTTCACGGCAGGGTGAGCGCATCCGTGCCAGCGCCGATTTGAATGAGGCCGTTAACGATGTCATCGCGCTGACCCGTCACTTGATCCAGACCAACAACGTAGCGCTCATTCTCGAACTCGATCCATCTTTGCCGTGGGTCTCGATTGACTCGAATCAAATGAAACAGGTTTTGCTCAACCTGATCCACAATGCCTTACAAGCCATGCCCAAAGGCGGCGAGATGCATGTGCGCACATTCCTGGGCAAACGCGAAAGCAGCGATTGGGTCGTCATGTCGGTGCAGGATACCGGCACGGGTATTTCCGCTGAAGACCAATCGAAAATTTTCGAACCGTTCTTCACTACCAAAGGCAACCGCGGCGGCACCGGGCTGGGACTTTCGGTAACCTATGGCATCGTCGCCGACCATGGCGGCACCATCGAAGTATTAAGCGAAGCCGGGCGCGGCTCGGTGTTCGAGGTTTGGCTGCCGTTATGATAGAAAATGTAGGTCAGGCTTTTAGCCTGACAGTTTCAATAATAAATTACATGGCGGGTTACAAACCCGCCCTACGAATAGGCTAGATACATGGAAGCACCTCTTGTTTATGTAGTTGATGATGAACCCGGTATTGCCATGCTGTGTGAGCGGGTGCTTTCGCGCGCCGGCTATCGCGTGTTAACTGAGACCAACCCGCGCAAGGCGGTTGATTTCTTTGAAGACCATTCCATCGACCTTCTGCTGGTCGACATCCGGATGCCCGAAGTGGATGGCTTCGAAGTTATTCAACACGTCCAACGTTGGCAACCCGATGCTGCCGTTCTTATCATGACCGGTCACGGCACCGTCGATACTGCCATCCGCGCATTGCGCCAGGGTGTGGATGGTCTCATTCTTAAACCGTTCAAGCAAGGCGCCGAACTTGTAGACGCCGTTCAACTTGCCTTCGCCGACAATCAAAAGAAACGTGACGCCGCCCGTACGCAGGCGCTGCGTCCGCTCTTCGCCGTCACTGAAGCGATGCTCTCTGAAATCCGCCGCGCGCCCCTTCTCGACCTCATCATCAAAGCTGTTACGGCACAGGTCAATTGCTCGCAGGCTGCCTGTTATCAAAAACAAAACGACGCGAAAGAATTTACGCGTCTCGCTGGGCGCGGTGCAACAGAGTCCATGCCGTTATTGGATTTGATCTCCCATGCCGACGCCTCCGACTCGCCCATGCTGATTAACATGACTGGCCCCAGCGACCCCGCCCTAAAAGCGCTTCTCGCGGACCTCGAACTTGGTTCGGCGATTCTCGTGCCTGTTCATCACCCAAGCCTGAGCACGGTTTTCTATGCCGCACGCACAACCAGCGAACCCGCCTTCCGCGAATCAGACTTGGAGATGTTCCAAATTTTGGCGCGTCAAGCCGCGACTGCCTTGGAAAATTCCCGCCTGTATGCCGAACAATTGGAATATGTACGCCAGCTTGAAGCCTCACAAAAAGCCTTGATCCAAGCTGAGAAAATGGCGGCGGTGGGACGTCTCAGCGCGTCCATTGCGCATGAGTTAAATAACCCGCTTCAAGGCGTGCAAAACTGCCTGCACCTTGCCGGGCGCGAAGATCTGCCCGCAGAAAAGCGCAAGGAATACTTCGACCTGGCGCGTACCGAACTCGAACGCCTGATGGTCACCTCCCGCCGCATGTTGGATTTTTACCGCCCGAATGCATCGACTCAAGCCAAAGTTAACCTGGTGGATATGCTCGAATACGTGTTGAGTCTCATGTCTAAGCAGTTATCCGAGGCGAAGGTCAACGTTATCAAAGACATCCGCGACGACCTGCCGCTCATCACCGCGGTGGGCAGCCAGATCCAACAGGTTTTCATCAATCTCTCGCTCAACGCCGCCGACGCCATGGCTCCCGAAGGCGGCGACCTGCGTATCACCGCGCGCACGTGGGAAGACAGTGTGGAATTGCTCTTTCAGGACAGTGGCAAGGGTATTGCTGGTGAGGAACAAGCCAACATCTTCGAGCCATTTTTTAGTACCAAAGATGGGGGCACGGGTCTGGGCTTAACCGTGAGTTACAATATAATTACCGCGCACGGAGGCACGCTGGAACTGCTCACAGACCGCGCGCCCGGCGCTTGTTTTAGAATCCTATTGCCTACCGGAGGTAAACAATGAAGTCGAACATCCTTGTCGTTGATGACG
>JACPVC010000295.1 GCA_016191955.1 Chloroflexota bacterium | reverse complement strand
TTCCCTGCGGCTCGACGCGCTGGGCATGTTGTTAATCGCCAGCACCAGCGGATACATCACCTCCAGTTTTCTCAGCGGTAAGTTGATCGCCAAATTAGGCGTGGGCGGCACGCTCGCGGCAAGTTGTTTTCTCACCGGAGCAGGGTTGATCGGCTACACCCTCGTCCCTGCCTGGTGGATGATGGTCCTGCTTGGCACAGTGGCAGGTTTAGGAGCGGGCGCGATCGACGCGGGTCTCAACACCTACATCGCCTCACACTTTGGCGAAGGTCTGATGCAATGGCTGCACGCCAGCTTCGGCGTCGGCGTAACGTTGGGTCCGCTCATCATGACAGCTGGCTTGAACTGGTTCAACAATTGGCATTGGGGGTATCAAAACGTGGGCACGGCTCAGATCTTTTTAGCGGTCTGCTTTTTGTTCACCATCCGCATGTGGCAGCAAACACCCGAACTGCCGCACGAAGAGAAAAAAGAAATGCGCATTACCGATTACAAGACCCCCATCGGCGAAACGTTAAAACATCCCACCGTATGGATGAGCCTGCTCCTGTTCTTTATCTACACGGGCGTTGAAACCTCGTTTGGAAGTTGGACATACTCGCTTCTGACTCTATCCCGAAATGTTCCTACGCAACTGGCTGGACTCTGGGCTGGCAGCTATTGGGCGACCTTCACCCTTGGGCGCATCCTAGCCGGGGTGTTCGCCCGCTATATCGGAGTCAAAACCCTGCTGGCTGGAGGCATGGCAACGGCGTTGACCGGTTCGATTCTGCTCTGGTGGAATCCATTTCCAACCGCCAGCATCATCGCCGTATCCATGATCGGGTTCGCGCTTGCGCCGATCTTCCCCGGCTTGGTCTCCACAACGGGACCACGCGTGGGCAACCATCACGCCGCCAACACGATTGGAATGCAGATCAGCGCTGCCGGGCTGGGAGGCGCGGTCATCCCCGGTTTGGCAGGTGTGCTGGCGCAAAATATTTCGCTCGAGGCGATCCCTATTTATCTCATCGTTTTATTTGGAATATTGATCGTTTCGTATTATCTAACATCATATAAACCCGAAACAGCATAAGGATTCACATCATGCAACTCTACTTTATCCGTCACGGGCAATCCGTCAACAACGCCAACAGCGAAAATGAGAATTACAAGGAACACTCCGACCCCTACCTGACCGAGATCGGCAAACAGCAGGCGCAACTTCTCGCGCAATATCTCAAAGGACGGCAAACCATCACCGACTCCGATGCATGGAACAGCCAAAATCAACATGGCTTTGGCATCACCCACATCTACGCCAGCCTGATGGAACGCGCCGCCGAGACCGCTGCTTATACCGCCCGCGCGTTAGGGAATATTCCTTTCAGCGCATGGGTGGACATTTACGAAGAAGGCGGCATCTACGCCCGCGAAGAGGAAAATCGCTTCAACGGTTTGCCGGGAAAACCGCGTTCATTCTTCGAGAAAAATTTCCCCGAAATGACCCTGCCCGATTCGCTCGATGAAACGGGTTGGTGGAATCGTCCGTCTGAAGATGAGGGTCAACGTCAGTCCCGAGCCGACAAAGTCCTCACCGAGCTGTTGGAGAAGCATGGCGATAAGGAAGGTCAACCCGAAGAGAGGATCGTCTTCGTCAGCCACGGCGGATTCTTCATGCGTTTTATGTGCGCCGTCTTGCAGCTTCCCTGGCGGCAGGCTGCGCACGGACTGCGCTCATGGTTCCTGCTCAACAACTGCTCCATCAGCCGCTTCGACTTCCGCAAGGATTACGCGATGGTTTCGTATGTGAACAATACGAACCACCTGCCCGCAGAATTGATTACCGGTTAAGTCCCCGCGGTATAATTTGCCAAAATCAAATTTAATTTGGAGGCAGAAATGAGTCTGTTCGAGATTCTTACCTGGATCGTGTTCGGTGCGTTGGCAGGCTGGATCGCCAGCATCATCACCAACAAGAACAAGCAGATGGGTGCGGTGGAAAATGTCGTCAGCGGCATTGCAGGCGCTTTCATTGGCGGCTTCATTATGGAAAATGTATTTGGGTCAGATGGTTTGACCGGCTTCAATATTTACAGCTTCATCGTGGCGATCCTTGGCGCAGTCGTGCTAATCTGGGTGGTTGGCTTGATCGCCGGCAGGCGCAAACGCAGATAGCAAATAAATCAAAAAAACCTCCGCGTTTTTGCGGAGATTTTTTTGATTCCAAGTAAGGGCGCCTATTTGTGCAAATTTTTCGCTGCGATGAAGCTCAACCCTTTCTCGGTCAATGCCCAGGCTGTGTGATTGGCAGCGTTTACTTTATCAAGATAGTTTTGCAATAGACAATCCCAATCACCGGTCTTGATGACCTCTTCTTTCTCGCGGAAGTAATCCAAAATATCCGAGAGATGCTCACGAGTCACATCCACTTCGGGGTCACCGCCTTCGTGCTTCGCGGCGATATTGACGACATGATCCGCGATCTCGACCAATTCCGCACGGCGGTTGTATGGCTGGATGACGATGCTCTTCTGCGGCTCGGTGATGTGATGCTCGAAGCGCACGACTTTTTCCAACCCCAACACTTTGCGGAAATCGGCGGTTAATTCCATCGTTTGGTTATTGATCGAGTTCGACCAGTTGAAACCGATCAATGGAGATGTGCCATCGTCGCGGCTCAACAGCTTCGCCATCGTCATGATCCACAAGGCATGGTAGGGATTATCCGAGCCGAAGAAGACCGAGATCTTGAATTGAATGTCCACGTCGAGGCGGTAGAGCAGGAAGCCGAGCAGGATCGTCCCGGCATTGAAGTTCAAGACATGCTGAACGCCGAAGTTGGTGTAGTAATACAGGAATTCATCCAGCCATTGCAGGGCATGTTCGTTGGGCTGACCAATTCCCCCGAAGTATCCGGTGATCGTGGCGGGCCCGCCCAAATGCGGGTTCGAGCCGTCGGTTCCTTTCGTATCCAATGTTTCGACGAACGAAGCGCCGATGATGTCTAATGCAGCGACAATGGCAGGCAGGTCGCCGTCACATTCGGATTCTTTCATCTTGCGCACAGCGATGTAGCGACCCGGCATGAGCGTCTGATTCGCAATGGCTTGCTCCGCCATCACGCGGACCCACGGGAAGTATTGCAAGGCGGAGACCTCGAGCGTGACCGCGTTCTTATCCTTGAACTTCATCGTCTTCGCCGCATCGCCCAGGACCTTTTGCCTGTAGTCTGCGACCGAAATGAATGCGCCGCTGTCACGTTGTTTGATGAGCCAGTTCAAATCATTAATATATGCCGGGTTGCGTTCCTCGACCAGTTTGAAGAGATTTTCCATCTTACGAGCGGCGCGGTGTTTTTTATTGATCTCTTCGGGTGTGCCATACTTTGCCACCACCGCTAGAAAATCCTTCATCACTCGCATATCTTCATCCAACAAAACCGTATTGAACGCCTTGAGCTTGTCAGTTGATATCTTGAGTCGTTTTTGTATGTTCGTCATTTTGCCTCCATAAAAGGAGGTGACAGTCACTTCGGAAGTAACTGTCACCTATGATGTTATCGATGTATCTGGGTTCCTTCGAGCATCTTCAATAGCTCGTTATATTCCTCATCTGGCATACCGAAGTAATTTTCTTTTTCGGGAAAGACACCGCCAATGACCTCGTCGTGGTATTGCTTCAATCCGTTTAAGATGACTTCGCCCGCATTCCCAAAGACCTTCGCCATCTTTGGCTTGAACTTGGGGTACAGCCCGAACATGTCGTGATAGATCAACAACTGACCATGCGCATTCGGACCCGACCCCAACGACATGATGAGGCAGTTCTTCGCGCGTTCAGTGATCAATTGACATAAGCGGTCCGGCACAAGCTCGAGCAGGATCATGAATGCCCCTGCCTCTTCCAACGCCTTGGCATCGTCTGCGATCTTCTTCGCCAAATCTGCCGATTTACCCTGCAAACGGAAACCACCCAGCGCCGAAACGGACTGCGGCGTCAACCCGAGGTGACCGATGGCAGGGATACCCGCGTCCACAATACCCCTGATGCGGCTTGCCATTGCCGCGCCACCTTCGAGTTTGATGGCGTCACATCCCGCCTCTGCCATGAAGCGACCCGCATTGCGGATGGCGTTTTCCACAGAATCCTGATAGGTCATATATGGCATGTCTCCCACCACAAACGTAGTCGGCGCGCCGCGCCGCACTGCCTGCGCGTGGCGGATCATATCGTCCATTTTTACTGGCAGGGTCGAGTCGAAGCCGAGCATGGTCATGCCGAGACTGTCCCCCACCAGGATCATTTCAATTCCAGCCTGTTCTTGCAAATACGCTGTCGGGTAGTCGTAACAGGTAAGCCAGGTGATGGGCTGTCCATCCGCCGCCTTTTTGAACAGATAAGGCAGGGTGATCTTCTTGCGTGGTTCTGTCATTCGCGCTCCTTTTGGTGGATTTAAATTCAGTATATGAAAGAGGTTGGGTGGATACAACTGACAAACATCATCAATGTCATGCTTAAACTCTTTATCTGCTTGAAGTATATTGTCCTTCCATCTGCTCGAAATTTCTGCGTGACTTTATCCGATTTACTTACTCACTAATATTGCGCCGTAGGGGCGACCCGTCCAAATAGTAGAAATAGGACTTACGCAGTTCAAAATCTTTTGCCGCGAATTTACCCTTCGGGCACGATGTCGCGAAATCACGCGAATTGTTAAAAAATTCGTGACAATTTGTGTAATTCGCGGCTTGCTCTTGGGGTTTTGCGTAAGTCCTAAGAAAACAATGTTGCGCAAAGGGAGGGTCGCCCCTACGGAAAATCGTGTGAGGTGAATTCCTGTCAAAACACAGGTCCCCAAGAAATTAAGCCTTTGCGGCTTGGCACCTTTGCGTTAAGCACGTTGCATGAAACCCGGACAAATTTCACCGACGCTTTAGCACTTTACCTATCACATCATTTCAATATCCTTCACAAGGATGAAACAACGAGATTGTTTTTGAGCGATAATTTCCGAAAGATTATCCGGGTGATCTTTTTGAGTTCAAAACGACATCCACAGCTTTAAAACATTACCCATCACAGTACCCGTATGGGGAGTAGTAATTCAATTCAGGATTCTTATCATTGAGGGAATTTAACGATTGATGTTCGTTAGGGTGCGTCGCACCTGCCTAAACGGGACAATCCAACAGATTAGATTCGTCTATTTTACAGGATTTATCTACCCGTTTGGTGCGACGCACTGTGTAAGACAAATGAATATTTTTCAACCACGAGGTGAACCATGACATACGAACACCCACAGGCGGGTTCATTTAATTGGCTGACGTCCGCCGATGTAAAAACATGGCTCGACGAACGCGATGCCTGCGCCCTGGTGGCATCCGTGCGCAAGAACGGCGAAGCGACTCACGGCAACCTCAAACGCGCCCTCGCCGCCCTGAGCATCATGGGACATCGTTCCGGTGAAGTCAACGGCGAAGGCGACGGCTGCGGCGTGATGACCGATATCCCACGCGTGTTGTGGTCACATGCCCTCGAACAGGAAGGCAAGCCCGGCTGGCTCGCCGAAGACCGGCGCTTCTTCGTCGGTCATTTGATGATTCCAAATACGGAAGCCGATCTCACAAGCATAAAAGCGAAAGTCTTATCCCTGTTCAAAGACAAAGGCATCGACCTGCTGCTCGAACGCGCCATGCTCACCCGTCCGCAGGCGTTGGGCAAGATGGCACGCCAGCAAGTCCCGCATCTTTGGCAGATCGCGGGCATGGTCAGCAGCGGTCCGCTCGAGAATGTGGAGCGCGTGCTCTTCAACCTCGCACTGGAAATCGAGAAGACCACCAACGCTGCCATCTCATCGCTTTCGAGCAATGTTGTCGTGTACAAAGTACGCGGCTCGATTGAAACGCTGTACCAGTATTACCCCGATTTGCGCAACCCCGATTTCACCACCGCCATCACCATCGGACACGCGCGTTACTCCACCAACACCGCCACGAGTTTCGAGCGCGTCCAGCCGTTTAATTTACTCGGTCACAACGGCGAGATCAACACCATCGCCCGCCTGCGCGAACAGGCGCAGATGATCGGCGTGGATTTGCCCGTCGGTGGCAGCGACTCGCAAGACCTCGACCGCCTGCTTGCCACGCTGATCCATCATTATCGTTTCTCACTCGCCGAAGCGATGGAACTTGCCTTTCCGCCCATTCTCGACGAAGTTGAAAAACTCCCGCCCGAACTGCAAACCATTTATAAATATTATCGCCAGGCGTTCGGTCCGTTTGCACAGGGACCGGCGGGCATCATCTCACGTTATGGCGATGAATGCGTCTTCAGTGTCGATGCGCTGGGGCTGCGTCCGCTGTGGTTTGGCGACACCGAGAAGGAATATTTCTTCTCGTCCGAAAAAGGCGTCTATCATCTCGACACAATGCACACCGACCCCGTGCCGCTCTCGCCCGGCGAAAAGATGCGCTTGCGAATCCATCGCGGACGCAGCGTGGAAGTCTTCGACTACCCCGCCATTCAACAACGCATGTTGAAATTAACACTGCGACGATTCGGCTCGCTTGAAACACTGAATCAAAGATTGAATCACTTTGCTGGAGGAAACCCAACGCCTCAGACTCCGCCGACAGTTGTTCCTGCAAAAGATTCCCTGCTCCAGCCGCCGTCCTCGGCGGCGTTCCCGCCGAGAGCAAATTATTCAGAGGCTGCTATTCCCGCATTAGACAACCGACTCTCCGCCTTTGGCTGGGGACGCGAAGACCGCGAATGGGTGCAGGAACTGGCAAAGAACGGCAGTGACCCTATCGGCTCACTCGGTTATGACGGCCCGCTCCCGCCGCTTTCGACCGAGCGCCAAAACATCGCGGACTACTTTAAAGAAGCCGTCGCCGTCGTCACCAACCCCGCCATCGACCGCGAACGCGAAGCCGAACATTTCTCCACGCAGGTGGTCATCGGTTCGCGCCCGCCTTTACTTCCAAACCAACTGCGTGGCGATGTGACTTTCACGCTCGAATCCCCCATCGTCTTGGAATTCCCCGATACCGATCAAGTTATTCTTTCAGAAATCACATCCACACAGGGCGGAATCATCCTCGGCAACTTATTATCTCGTTTCTCCCTCGAACAAATTGCCCGCCTGCAAACCGTGACTCATCCAAACGAATCCACGCCACAGGCATTGCAGCGTCTTGCCCAATCTGCAGTGGACGCGGCAAAGAATGGCGTTCAATTGATTCTGCTGGACGACTCGGCTGCCTTTCAAAATGGGAATGGTTGGCTGGATCCCGTCCTCGCCGTTGGCATCGTGGATAAAGCCTTGCGCCAAAGTTTCTCCAGCTTTGAAGATTCATCTGCACAGCCCACGCCACTCTCGCTCGACGATAAAGGCAAGATCAACCTCGGCTTGGTGGCTTCGGCAACTTCGGTCAACTTGCGCAGGCGTGCGGCGTTGGTCATTCGCAGTGGCGCGATTCGCAATTTGCATGACGTAGTTCTGTGCATGGGCATGGGCGCGGATGCCATCGTGCCGTATCTGTTATTTGAAGCGGCGGCAAAAGATAAAACCGAATCCGCCGATGAAATCAAACTGCGTTTAAAAAACACGCTCAAAGCGTTGCGCTCCGGCATCGAGAAAAGCACCAGCACGATGGGCATCCATGAAGCGCGCGGCTATGGACGTTTGTTCGCCAGCATCGGTCTCGGCGCGGAGATTGCATCCGCGTTGGGGACAGCCAACCATGGCGGCTCGGCGACAGGTGGCTTGCAATGGCAGGACGTCGACGCGGACATCGAGAAACGCGCGCAGTCCTATCACAGCGCGGGGCGCGGCGATCTTTCACGCGTGAACCACTTCTACCCGAAAGTGTGGAAAGCGGCGGGAAAGCTTGGGAAGGGCGAAGCAGGCTCGGGCGAGTATGAGGCGCATGTCGAGAGCACGGCAAAAGCCAACCCGGTGTCACTCCGTCATATTTTGGATTTCCGCGCAAGCGAGTCAGATATCCAAAAGGAAAATGTGGATACGGGCATCACGTCGCATAGTTTGCCGTTCCTGATCGCGTCAATGTCGTTTGGCTCACAAGGTGAAGTGGCGTATCGCGCGTATGCCGAGGCGGCGTTTCGATTGAACATGATCTCGATCAACGGTGAAGGCGGCGAGATACCCGACCTGCGCGGCAAGTATCCGTTCCATCGCGGCATTCAAATTGCGTCGGGTCGCTTTGGCATCACGGCAGAGACGATCAACTCGGCGAACCTGCTTGAAATTAAAGTGGGGCAGGGCGCGAAGCCTGGCGAAGGCGGTCACCTGCCCGCGCGCAAAGTGACGGACAAAGTTGCGGCGGCGCGTCATGCCCGCAAAGGCGTAGACTTGATCTCGCCGTCGAACAACCACGATATTTATTCCATCGAAGACCTCGCGCAATTTATCGAGGAACTCAAGACCATCAACCCGAAGGCGCGTGTGGCGGTGAAGGTTCCGGTGGTGCCGGGCATCGGCATCATCGCGGTGGGCATTGCGAAAGCCGAAGCGGATATTATTTATCTCACCGGTTTTGATGGTGGGACGGGCGCGGCGCGACAACATTCGCTGCGATATGTGGGCTTGCCCGCTGAAATCGGAATCGTTGAAGCGCATCGCGCCTTGAGTGAAGCGGGTCTGCGCAGTCGGGTCGAAATCTGGGCTGACGGCGGAGTGCGCACAGCGGCAGACACGGTGAAGCTGATGTGCCTCGGCGCAAATCGCATCGGCTTTGCGACATTACCGATGGTTGCGATTGGCTGTACGATCTGTCGCGATTGTCAGAGTGGGACGTGTCACACCGGCATTACGACTCAAATCGAAACGAGGGAAGAAGCGACCACGCTTGGCTTGAAACATTTCGTCCCGCGCGATCTGGAGCAAGCGACTCAGGCGTTGGTCAACGTCTTTGTGAGTTTAGGCGAAGGCGTGCGCGAGATCGTGGCGCGACTCGGTTTCGACTCAGCACAAGATATCGTCGGACGGTCAGATTTGCTCGCGCAAGCCTCGCATCACAAGCAAATTGATTTGAGTGAAATGCTCGTGCCTGCCGAAGAATATCTGCTTGCAAAACCAATCCCTGTTTCCATCCCCCAACATGAAATGCTGACCCTTGACCGTGGTCCATTGCACCGCCCACGCAATCATCTCACGACGGTTATTTCAAACTTGGTGATGGAAAGTTTTACGACCTATAAGCAAGATGCGATTTTGTTTGAGGATGATAAAGTGACGCCCGTAGACCGCGCGCTTGGCACACATCTCACCGGAGCGATGACGCGTTTTCGCAACAACTGGAGTTGGTCGCCGGGTCACGGCGGCTTGGGTGGAGACCGCGAAACATGGCGGCTGCCCATGCAGGACGTCGAGTCAGATGCGGTTCCGCGCACGAACCTGCACTTCACCAGCAGTTCCGTCCCTGGCAATGGACTCGGCGCATACAACGCCGACCCCGTTCACATCCTCGTCGAAGGCGGCGCTCAGGATGGCGTGGCGAAAGGCATCTCTGGCGGACGCGTGGTCATCATGAAAGGCTACAACCATGACGGTACATTGATCGATGGCTCGGTCGGCAAGAGTCTCGCTTACGGCGGCACAGGCGGACTCGTCATCGTGCAAGGCAATGCAGACTCACGCGCTTGTGTGCGCCTCTCCGGCGCGGATGTCATCATCGGCGGCGAAATTAAAAAGCCGCTCAACGACAGTCTCGGCTTCATCGGCGCGCGTGCCAACGTCAAAGGCTTTTTGTGTGAATACATGACCGCCGGGCGCGTGCTTGTGCTCGGCGACCCGGGTCCATGGATGTGCGCGGGCATGACCGACGGCGTGCTATATCTGCGTTTGCAGCCACATTTGAATTTCAACCACACCGCCATCCAGCGCAGACTGGCGAAGGGCGCAAAAGTTTCCGTTCAAGATGTGGATGAATCCGATTTGAATAACCTACGCGACCTGCTGACCATGTACGCCGATGAACTCAAGCAAAATCATCAAGCCGAAGAAGCGGAAAACGTGCTTGGCTTATTGATCGATTGGAAGAACACCTTCATCCGCGTGGTGCCGATCGGCTTACAGGAAGAACAAAGGTTTGCGACGGAATAGCCCGCGCGGGGATAAACCCCCGCGCTATTCCTACGAAGCCCGCTAAAGCGGACTCGAATTACGGTATTTATTTCAAGCCGCGAATTTACGTGGATTGTTTAAAAAATTCGCGACAATTCGTGTAACACCTGCACTTGCGTGCCGGTGCAAGTGTTCGCGGCAAAAGACTTTGAACTGTAGTTGAGTCTTCGTGCTTTTGTGGTCAACAACCAACTCTCTATGCCATTACTTCGTAATGGCATAGAGAGTTGTCGAAATTCGCCTCAAGATATTTATCCTGATGGCGAGTTTTTTATTGGGTCTCTTGCGAAAGTCAATCGTAGGTCAGGCTTTTAGCCTGACGCCTTTAGAAATTTAATAATGTGGCAGGTTAAAAACCTGCCCTGCAAGTAATTATGTTGAAGTCTATTTATATATGCTCCAAATGGGTAATGCCTGTTATTTCAAAATACCCCATGCGGGGAATGGAATTAAGAGTTCAAATCCATAGAATAAACGCAATCGTCCGGTCATCTAGGCAAGTGTAGAGAGGCAGCCATGTTACTCACCGTGATCATTTTCGTCCTGGCATATATCATCATCGCAACCGAAAAATTCCCCCGTCACTGGGTGGCGCTCATCGGCGGCGGACTCTTGATCGTGTTCGGTATCCTCAGCCCCATCGAAGCCTTCTCCTACATCAACTGGGAGACGCTTGGTCTGCTGGCTGGCATGTTCCTGCTGGTCTCCGTTCTCGAAGAAGCGGGGTTCTTCTCCTGGCTGGCGATGCTTGCGTTGAAGAAGTTCGATTACCACCCCGTTTCACTCTTCGTGATTCTGATCGTCTTCGCCGCGATCATGTCCATGTTCATGGATAGCATCACCGTGATGTTGTTCCTCTCCGCGCTCACGCTTCAACTTGGGCGCTTGTTGAAACTGGACCCCGTGCCTTTGGTCATCGCTGAAGTCTGCGCCGCCAACACGGGCGGATCCGCCACCCTCGTCGGTGACCCGCCCAACGTCATCCTCGGCACTACACTGGGATTCAACTTCGCCGATTTTGCCACCCACACCGGTCCCATCTCGCTCATCGCCGCCATGTTGCTGCTTGGCATGTTCTATTTGAGCAATCGCAAGGCGTTGAAAAACGCTCACGACCTATTGACCAACGAAACCATCAACGAGATCGAAGCGCTTCATCAGGAACCCATGCGCGCCCACATGACCCGCGTCGGCTTGATCTTTTTCTCGGTGGCGGTCTTCCTGCTCATCTTCCATACTCCGCTAAGCGAATGGACCGGCTTCCACATCAACGCCGCAATGGCTGCTTTGTTTCCCGCCGCCCTGGCATTGATCTTCATGCAAAACAACGACCGCAAAAAGGCGCTGCTAAAAGTGGATAGTAAAAGCATCTTGTTCTTCGCCGGGTTATTTGTGCTCATCGGCGGGCTGGAAAAGATCAACCTCTTCGAGCAGCTTGCGCTCAGCCTTTCGAATTTGGCGGCAGACGATCACGGCACAATGGTGATGGCATTGCACTGGGTTCCGGGTATCGCCAGTGGAATCTTCGATAACGTCCCGCTTGCGCTTGCGATGAGCTATGTGCTCAAGGACCTCTCGCAAATACCTGGCGCGCCCGCACTCGCATTGATGGTCTGGTCGCTGGCGCTGGGCGTGAACCTCGGCGGCAACCTGACACCCATCGGCGCATCTGCCAACGTGGTGGCGTATTCCTTCATGGAGAAGAACCACGGCTCCATCGGCTGGAAGCGTTGGCTGACGGTTGCCGTTCCGCCCACGGTGGCGATCATGATCTTTGCATCGTTTAGTGTGCTGCTCAAAGGTCAGCTTGGATGGTTCTAATTTCGCTCTCTGCGCCGTCCTCGGCGCAGGCATTTCCCAATAACACGCCGCAAGGGACGGCGGCTTGAGCTAAGAAAACAGCAAATAACTGAAAAAGGAGAAGAGAAAATGAAATTTATCAAAAATCGCTGGATGTACGTACTCGTGTTCACCCTATTGGCGGCATTTACCGTCGTCACGCCCGTCTTCGCAGACGAGGGCGGTCCGACGGCAGAGCAGGTGAATGACCTGACCCTGGGTCTCAATATTTTCTGGATGATCCTCGGCGGCTTTATGGTGTTCTTCATGCAGGCAGGCTTCGCCCTGGTGGAAACTGGCTTCACCCGCAACAAAAACGTCGCCCACACAATGATGATGAACATCATGGTCTTCTGTGTGGGAGCCGTCGGCTACTGGCTGACCGGTTTCGCCTTCCAATTCGGCGGCGTCAACCTGCCCTACCCTGAAGTCAGCACGGTCGGAGCCATCACCGGTGAATGGGCGCATTCCCCCATCACCCTGGGCGATTGGACGGGACAACTCGTCACGCCGCTGATTCGCTTCGGTCAACATGGATTTTTAGGCGGCAGCGGCTTCCTGCTCGCGGGTCTCGGAGCAAACACAGGTGTGCTGGCATTCTTCCTTTTCCAAATGGTCTTCATGGATACAGCCGCCACCATCCCCACCGGTTCAATGGCTGAACGTTTGAAGTTCGTCGGCTTTATCCTGATGGGCTTGTGGGTCAGCATGTTCATCTACCCCGTCGCAGGCGGATGGGTCTGGGGCGGCGGCTGGCTGCAAAACCTTGGGCGCAGTCTCGGTCTCGGCAACGGCGCAGTGGACTTTGCCGGTTCGGGCGTGGTCCACATGATCGGCGGCGCAATCGCATTGGCTGGCGCCATCGTGATTGGTCCGCGCATCGGCAAGTTCAACAAAGACGGTTCTGCCAATACCATTCCGGGTCACAGCATTTCACTCGGCGTGCTGGGCACGATCATTCTGTTCTTCGGCTGGTTCGGATTCAACCCCGGCTCTTCCCTCGGATTTGTGGGCGGCTTCCGCGACCTGGCAGTGCTTGCCGCCATCAACACTCTGATGGCTGGCGCAGCGGGCGGCGTCTCTGCCATGACCTATGCCTGGTTGCTTGGTCCCACAAAGAAACCTGATCCCGGGTTTTCGGTCAATGGCGTGTTGGCGGGTCTGGTTGCCATCACCGCTCCCTGCGCCTTCGTGGATGTGTGGGCGGCTGTCGTGATCGGCTTGGTGGCGGGCGTGCTGGTTTGCCTTGCAATCGGCTGGCTCGATAAGTGGCACATCGACGATCCCGTCGGCGCGGTTCCGGTTCACCTTTTCAACGGCGCTTGGGGCGTGTTGGCAGTGGGTATCTTCGCCAACGGCAACCCCGCTACCGCAGCATGGAACGGAGTCGAATCCGCGGTGACTGGTTTGATCTACGGTGGAAGCACTCAAATCCTCGCGCAGCTTGCCGAAGTCGTCAGCATCTTCGCCTTCGTATTTGGGTTGTCGTATGCCTTCTTCAAAGTCCTGGCTGCGCTCAAAGTCCTGCGCGTCTCGCGTGAAGTAGAACTGCAAGGCTTGGATATTCCCGAAATGGGCACACTCGGCTACCCCGCCGATTGGGAACCCACCCCCGATGCCTTGGGCGATACCGGGGCTGTTCTTCCCAAAGGCGCATTAGGCTCACCAGCCGACTGATCTTGCTATCTTCCTCTCCTTGGTATCCCGTATGGGAAAAGAAAGTGGATGGGCACGACATAGCCCGTCCACTTTCCGTTTAAGTGTACCCATTTGGGTAATAGACCTGCCCAATTCTCACGACCTATAATCTCGCAATCAATAGACGTTATCGGTAATTAGAAAAAACGTCCCGAAGGCTTCCCGCAGGCGCCCAAATTACTCGAAAGAAACCTTCGGGACGGTGCTTGTAGATTATTTCCGATAACGTCTAATAAACATACTCTTGTAGGTCAGGCTTTTAGCCTGACATTCTTTTGGAAAAGGCATACAGGGCAGGTTGGAAACCTGCCCTACAAGAGGAAATCTATAAATCATTTGTTAGGAGAGAAATTCATGGCTAAATCAGTTAAAGATGTTTTGGAATTGGCAAAAGGCGTTCAAGTTGTAGACTTGCGCTTCATCGACCTGCCCGGAACCTGGCAGCACTTCACCATGCCCGTCCAGCGCCTGACGGAGGATTTTTTCAAGGAAGGCATTCCTTTCGACGGTTCCTCTATCCGTGGTTTTCAGGAAATCCACGAATCGGACATGTTGCTAAAGGTTGACCCCGATACCGCATTCATTGACCCAACTGCAATTACTCCCACTTTGGTAATTTCCTGCAACGTGTTCGATCCCTTCACCGAGGAGCCCTATTCCCGCGATGCGCGTTACGTGGCACAAAAGGCTGAGGCGTATTTAAAAAGCACAGGTCTCGCCGACACAGCCTACTTCGCGCCTGAGGCGGAGTTCTTCGTCTTCGACGGCATTCGCTATACATCCACCCCATACGAATCCTCATTCTCCATCGAATCCGAAGAAGGCTGGTGGAGCAGCAACCGCGAAGGCAACAAGGGCGGGCAGATCCAACCCAAGCGCGGTTACTTCCCGACCTCCCCAACTGACACGCTTCAGGAACTGCGCAATCAGTTCCTGCTCGCCATGCAAGCTGCCGGTGTTGCCATGGACCTGCATCATCACGAAGTTGCCACCGCCGGTCAGAGCGAAATGAGCATGAGCTTCACCACGCTCACCCGCATGGCGGATGACCTTTTGCTTTACAAGTACATTATCAAGAACGTGGCGCGCAAGAACGGCAAGACCGTGACCTTCATGCCCAAGCCCATCTTTGGTGACAATGGCTCCGGTATGCACGTTCATTCTTCCTTGTGGAAGGGCAAGACCAACATCTTCTTTGATGAGAAGGGGTACGCGGGTCTTTCCCAGACTGCCATTTATTACATCGGTGGTTTGCTCAAGCATGCGCCCGCGCTGCTCGCGTTGACCTCCCCCACCACCAACTCCTTCCGCCGCCTCGTGCCCGGTTACGAAGCACCCGTGAACATCGCGTACTCACAGCGCAACCGCTCCGCGATCTGCCGCATCCCTGCCAATAAATCTTCAAAGGCAAAACGCGTTGAATTCCGCGCGCCCGATGCCACCAGCAATCCTTACCTCGCGTTCTCTGCCATCCTCATGGCGGGTCTCGATGGTGTGCTGAACAAGATCGATCCCGGTCAGCCACAGGATCGTGATCTGTACGAACTGCCCGCCGCGGAAAAGGCGCTTATCAAGCAGGTGCCTTCCAGCCTCGGTGAAGTGCTCGACGCGCTCGAAGCCGATCACCAGTTCCTCCTGCAAGGCGGCGTGTTCACCCCAGACCTGCTCGAAGAGTACATCAAGTACAAGCGCGCCAACGAAGTGGATGCCATCCGCCTGCGCCCGACTCCGCACGAATACGTCCTCTACTTCGACGCCTAATCTGCGCCACTGACATCGCTTCATTCCCCGCCGACAGTTGGCTGCTTGAACTAGGGCTTGCATCCACTGTCGGCATTTTTTCAAAACTGTACCGCGACATTCATGTCGCGACATGAATGTCGCGGTACAAATTATTCAACCATGACCCCTCTCTTAATTTCTTCCTTCGTCCTCGGCATTGCCTTTTGCGCCCCGCCCGGAATCATCACCGCTGAAACCATCCGGCGCGGAGCCGCACGCGGATTCATCCCCGCACTCTCGGTGCAGTTCGGCTCTCTCGTCGGTGACACGACCTGGGCAACCATTGCGTTAACCGGTTTGGCATTCGTCATCCAGAACAACGTCGCGAAAGCCATCCTCAGCCTGCTCGGAATTATTCTCATGGTCAAACTCGCCTGGGATGCGATCAAGGACGCACGCGAAGGGAAGCACCCAGTTTCAGACGCACCTCACACCGCCACCCGCGGAGATTTCGCCAGCGGCGCATTCCTTTCACTCGGCAACCCGATGAACATTGTCTTCTGGACGGGGCTTGGCACGACGGTCTTCGCTTCAATAGCAGGTACACCCCAGCCGATTCACTTCGCCACCTTTTTTACCGGTTTTCTCGGCGGCGCTATTCTGTGGTGCTTCTTTATTGCCGGGCTGGTCGCATGGGGTCGTCAATGGATGACGGGAACCTTCTTCCGTTTCTTGAATGCCGCCTGCGGATTGATCCTTTTTTACTTTGCATTCCAACTGGGATTGCAAACTGTTCAGAGTTTTATCTAACCCACGCTCTCATGGGGGCTAAGCCCCCATGAGAGCGAAGCGACCCGCCATGAAGTACAATCACGAGGACCTTACTTTTTGAAATCACGCTCCATGGCAAAAGCCCCTCTCCCTTCCCCCGATGATATGGACTCCCGTCTGCTGGAAGCGCTTGCCAGCCTGAACCAGATCAGCACCGCCATCAATCAGATCGGCATCAGCGAAGACCAATCCTCCAGCCTGCAATTGATCGTGGAAAGCGCCATCCGCGTCGTGCCGGGATTCTCCGCCTCCATTTACATCTACGACCCATCCACTGACAGCCTCGACGCCGTCTCGCGCGTGGTCGCCTACGCAGATGGATACGAGTCTTCCCAAAACATCAACCCAAGTGAAGATATTCCGCGTTCCAACGGCTTTGGGATGCGTTCCATTCACCGCAAGCGCCGTACCTTCTCGTACGAAGAGAGCGACCTGCAAATTCATCCGTATCAAATTAAGTTGGGGGTCAAAGCTGTCGCTGCCTTCCCGCTCACCGTAGCAGACGATGTGCTGGGTGTGCTCTACATCTACCTTTACGAAGACCGCAAACTCTCGCAGTTCGAAGAACTGATGCTGCATAACTTCGTCAACCAGGCGGCAATGGCGATTCACCATGCGCGCAACATGGCGGGCATCAAACAAAACCTTGCCCAAAAAGAAAACGAACTCATCCGCCTGCGCCGTGCCGGGATGCTTATCTCTTCGCGTCAGAAACTCGAAGAGACTCTCGAATCCATCCTCAACCTTGCCCTCGAATTGACGAACGCTCAATACGGCATCTTCCGCCTGTTGGATAAAGCCAACGAGTATCTGGTTACGCGCGCGGTCAGTTCGGTGCAATTGGAACGTCCGCTGGTGGAGAAGCTGCCGGTTAATGGCAACAGCATCATGGCGCTCTCGGCGCGGAAACGCCAACCGCTACTCATCCGCGACCTGCGCGAAAAACAATGGTCGGATGTCTACTACCCGCTCGATTCTATTTTGGAGATGCGTTCCGAGTTGTGTGTGCCGCTCATCAACGCCAGCGGACGGCTCGAAGGCGTGCTCAACCTCGAAAGCCCGCAGGTCGGCGGCTTCACCGAAGACGACAGTCACATGCTGCAATCGTTAGCGACCTACGCTGTGACCGCCATTCAGGAAGTACGCTTGCTCGATGCCTTGCAGGAGGCGGCGCAGTTACTCATTGCCCAGCCAAGCCAGACTGTGCTCGGTCAACTTTGCGCGATGGCGAATGATTTGCTGAACACCTCGTCCAGCGCGATTTGGCTGGCGAATGAAAACGGTGAAATGATATTGGCTTCGTCGAATGGCGGGGCGGTGCCCGATAAAGCCCCTGTTGATGAGCGGACGAATGTCCTGGTCCTGCCGCTGATGAGCGGGGACAAACCGTCGGCGTTGGGAATGTTTGGGGCGTTCCACGCAGGCACGGGCGGAGTCCGAAGCGATACATCCGAATGGGATAAAAAAGTGCTGGCATGTCTCGCCAACTATGCCGTGCTCGCCGTCCAAAACGAGTCGAGACAGCAAGCCTTGCGCTCTTCGCAGGAACAGCATCTCATCGCAGAGACGTTTGCGGCGGTCGGTGATATATCCGCGAACCTGCTGCACAACATGAACAACAAAGTAGGTGTGATCCCTGTGCGTGTGCAGGGCATTCAAGATAAATATGAAAAGCTACTCAAAGAAGATGCCTATCTCGCCAAAAGCCTGAACGAGATCGAACGCAGCGCCGCGGCGGCGATGCAGATCGTGCAGGAAAATCTTTCGCACCTGCGACCGATTCGATTGGAACGCATTCAAGTTGCGCCGCGTGTGATGGATGCCGTGCAAGCCGTGGGTGCGCCGTTTGAGATTCAAATCGAAGTGAACGGGTTGGAACAGTTGCCGATGGTTAACGCCAGCGGGCAAAGCCTTTCGTTCGTCTTTCGCAACCTCATCGAAAACGCCATCGATGCGATGGGAGGCAAAGGTCGCGTTTCGATTCATGGAAAACAAAATTCAAATTGGGTCGAGATCGCCGTGAGCGACACGGGGCGCGGCATTCCATCCGAATTGCACGAGCAAATTTTCGAACTTGCGTATTCGAGCCGCACGCATCCCGGTAAGATGGGCTTTGGGTTGTGGTGGGTCAAAACGTTGATGACGCGCCTCGGTGGAACGGTCACCGTGGAAAGCGACGGCAAAAGCGGCACGACCTTCCATTTGCGTTTGCCCGTCGCGGAGCAGGAAGCATGAATCTGCGCGCCCTCATCGTCGATGACGATAACTCGTGGCAAGGCATCTTGAGCGAGATGCTCAGCGACCAGGGCTTCGATGTGGATACCGCCAGCACGGTGGATGAAGCCGCCGCCGCGCTCAGGGCGAATCCGCACCGGCTGGCT
>JACPVC010000292.1 GCA_016191955.1 Chloroflexota bacterium | reverse complement strand
CTCTTGAATATGATTTCATCTCTCTTATGTCATTCTGAGCGAAGCGAAGAATCTCTCGGATTATCCAAGAGACCCTCACCTGCACTGCATCCGCAGCGCGGCGCAAGTGTCGCTGTCGCTCATATCATCCCGATGTCCTTCGGGAGGGTGACAAGCGTAAGGTGAAATATGATTTATCCGCCCGTCAGAAGAGTTAAAAAAATAACCTCTTCTGAAAGTACAAGAAGAGGTACATACGATACCGTCCTCTCATCTTCCAGTGCTTGAATGACATCGTCATTCACTGTCGGAGTTGGCACCATAACTTTCGTTTGGTTGCCGAGACGTCAAAGGGCCGTTCCCTCGGTCTCTCTGGATAAGAGCGAATATTTAATTGGGCGGGTTATATCACGTTGAATTGTCGCCTGTCAAGTAGCAAATTGTAGGTCACGCTTGTAGCGTGACGTCTGAGTTGCTCCCTTCGCCGTCCTCGGCGCAGGATTTACTTGCACACCTGCCCTGGCGGGCGGTGCCAGGGAAACGCCGCCGAGGACGGTGGCTTGAGCTTGGTGACTAACAAACTTTGAGCTTTGTAGGTCACGTTTTCAACGTGATGTCACGTTGAAAACGTGACCTACAGAAGTCCTTCATTCACCAACAATTCAGCGTTGTATATCGACGCGCCCGCCGCGCCGCGGATCGTGTTGTGAGACAACACCACAAACTTAAGATCAAGGATGGGATCGCGCCGCACGCGGCCGACCACTGTCGTCATGCCTTTGCCTGCCATGCGGTCGAGTCTTGGCTGGGGTCGATCCGCTTCATCTCTGACCTGGATAACTGGTTTGGGCGACGAAGGCAGTTCCCTCGCGGACGGCTTTGCCGCGTAATCGCGTAACGCTTGAATGGCAACTTCCGGCTCAATGGACTTATCCAACTGCACGCTTGCACATACGGTATGACCGTCAATGACCGCTACACGATTGGTGTGAACGCTGAATTGAATATTTGCCATATCGATCTTGCCGTCATTGAATTTCCCAAGCATCTTGCGCGGCTCCCATTCCACTTTTTCTTCTTCGCCGCCATTCCCTACGTTGGGGATGACGTTGTCCATAATATCGAGCGAAGAGACGCCGGGATACCCCGCGCCCGAAAGCGCCTGCAAAGACGTGGCAAAGACTTTCTTCACGCCGAATTCATTATCCAATACTTTGAGCGCAATCGTCAGACCTGTGCTGGTGCAGTTCGGGTTGGTGACGATACATCCGCTCCAGCCTTTGTTCTTGCGCTGTTGCTTGACGAGTTGAATATGCTCAGCATTGATTTCCGGCAAGAGCAACGGCACATTCTCACCGCGCCGATAGGACGATGCATTCGAGCAGACTGCCGAACCTGCCCTGGCAAACGCAGGCTCGAGTTCATTGGCAACTTCGGTATGCAAGGCAGAGAAGACGATCTTCGCCTGCACCGCATCCGTGCTGGCTGGGACGATGACCATATCGCGTGCATATTCCGGCATAGGTGTATCGAGCACCCAGCGCGTGGCTTTGGCGTAGGACTGCCCCGCTGAACGGTCCGACGCTGCAAGTGCCACCACCTTGAACCACGGATGATTATCGAGCAGGGAAATAAAGCGCTGACCGACAGAACCTGTCGCGCCGAGCACGGCTACGGGGATTTGAGATTGGGACATGATGATTTCTCCTTGAAATTGAACGTAGGGGCGCAGCATTGCTGCGCCCCTACGAATTATTGAACGATCAACTCATGCAGTGTCTTCACCGCATTCTCCGTATCCGCCGCATCGACGACGAGCGAGATGGATACTTCCGAGGACCCTTGCGCGATGGCGAGGACATTGACGCCGTCATTGCCAAGTTTGCTAAACACTTGACCCGAAACGCCAGGCGTGTGGCGCATCCCCGAGCCGACGACGGTGATGATGGATACGTCTTCCGTAGACCAAACACGGTCAATATCCTCGTCTTCGATTTCGCGGGCGAAGGATTTTTCGAGGGATGACATGACTACTTGTGCAAGCTCCGATGGCACTGCAAAACAAATAGACTGTTCCGACGATGCCTGTGTAATCAGCGGCACGCTTGTGCCCGTGGATGCCACCGCTCCAAAGGCACGCGCCGCCACGCCAGGAACGCCCAGCATACCGCGCCCTTCGATGGTGATCAGTCTTTGTTTGCGGATGGCGGTGACGGCTTTGATGACCTTGCCGTTCACTTTGCCGTTGCTTTTGGGGCTGGCGATCAGCCGCGTGCCAGGGTGACTGGGATTGAAGGTGTTGCAAATCCGCAAGCCTATGCCTGCATCGAGCACCGGGCGGATGGTTTTGGGATGCAGAACCTTCGCGCCGTAATAGGCGAGCTCTGCGATTTCGTTGTAGTTGATTTCAGGAAGCGTGACCGCATTCGGCACAATTCTTGGGTCGGTTGTCATCACGCCGTCTACGTCCGTCCAGATCCAGACATCGTCAGCGGGGAGAACGGCGCCGATAATGGCGGCGGAGTAGTCGCTGCCGCCGCGACCCAACGTGGTGATAGCGCCTTCAGGGGTCGCGCCAATAAAGCCAGCGGTAATGGGAATAATTCCTGCATCCATCAATGGATTCAAAAGCCCGCGTGTCTTTTCGGTTGTCGCTTTGAAATCGGGGTGCGCGTTTTGATAATGCGCGTTCGTGATAACGAATTCGGTTGATTCGATGGATTGGGCTGGGATGCCCGCATCTTTGACGACTGCTCCCAGCAAGCGCACGCTCATCCGTTCGCCGAGGGATGCCACCGTATCCATCGCGCGCGGACTGGCTTCGCCGAGCACGGCGATGGCTTTGCAGAGAGAAACAAGGGAGAGAATTAGAGAATTGATTTCAGATTTTGCTGATTCGCGTAATGTCTCATCCTTGATGAGCGCATCGGCGGCGGCGAAATGTTTTTCTCTCAGCGTGGATTCTGTCACTGGAAGTGAATCAACTTTCCCGTGCGAAGCGGAAGCGGCGGAGTCAAGCAATAGATTCGTCACACCAGCCATGGCAGACGTCACAACGACGACTCGATCCCAATCCTTTTTTGCATCGCGAATGATTTGAATGGCGCTTTTCAACGCATCCACTGACCCGACGGATGTTCCACCAAATTTCATGACCAGCGTTTTTTGCATAGCATTCTCCTTAACTCCCCTCTCCTTTTAGGACGTGTGCCCGATAGGGTAGAGGGGCCGGGGGTGAGGTGGTAAACAAAAACGCCCCGCGTTTTCCGCGAGGCGTTGTGTGTTTTGAGATAACCTTTGTTCGGTTACTTCTTCCCAAGCACTAACGCCTCGCGGTGGATACCGGAGGTAGTAGTGGTCATGGTCATATAGAAGTGCGCCGACAAGTTGTACATAATTGGGCGGTATTCTATGCGAGTGAGTGAGATGCGTCAAGGGCAAAATCAAAATTGATAGCCGAAAACCATTGACTCATTTCACATCGGTAGTAAAATCTCGCCCAATATGTTTAGAGATCGAGCAAGTATCCTCATGGAGGCTAAAGCTAAGCGCAAGCCCAATTCCACAACAGCAGTTGTCGGATTTGGGCTCGTTTCGGTTGAACAGGAAATAAAAGAGAAGCAACGCATAGTATAGCTGTAGCTATTCATCCCTGTTTGTATACCCAAACGCCATCCGACAACGGATGGCGTTTTTATTTAATTTTTTCAAGAAGAGGAATTTCCATGATCGAGATTTTGGACACAACCTTACGCGAAGGCGAGCAAACACCCTATGTCAACTTTACGGTTGACGAGAAGATTCAAATTGCCAGGATGCTGGACGAAGTTGGCGTGGACATGATCGAAGCGGGCGATCCTTCCGTGTCGCAAAATGTTGCGGAAGCGATCAAGCGCATCGCCTCTCTCGGACTTCGAGCTGAAGTGGTCGCCCATAGCATTGCCTCCCGCTCGGGCATCGACAAAGCCAAAGCCTGCGGCGCAGACCGTGTGGCAATCTTCTATGCCACCTCGCAAATTCACCTGGATGCAAAACTTCATAAGACGCCTGAAGAAGCGATTTGCATCATCACCGAACACGTTGCCTACGCCAGCAGTTTGGGGTTGAAGGTTCGTTACACACCCGAAGATGCGACCCGTACCGACTTTGAATTCCTCGTGCGCGTGTGCAACGCCGCCATCGAAGCCGGCGCGGACCGCATCAGCTTTGCCGATACGTTGGGTGTGATGCAGCCGCATATTTTCCATGAACGTGTGGTGGCATTGCGCGAGCGTTTGCTGCCCTGCAAGATCGACCTGCATTGTCACGATGATTACGGGTTGTCGCTTGCAAATGCCATGGCGGGCATTCGCGCGGGCGCGAACTGCATCCACACCACGGTCAATGGACTGGGGGAACGCACGGGCATTCCAGACCTGGCGGAGACCGTCGTTGCCTTTCATAACCTCGAGGGAGTGGAGAAATATTCCATCGAGCCGCTGATGGAACTCTCATCGTACCTTGAGAGAGTATCCGGTTTTTTTGTAGCGCCCAATAAACCCATCACAGGGCAAAACGCTTTTTCCCACAAAAGCGGAGTCCACACGAACGGGATTCTCAAGGACCCGCGCACTTACGAACCGTTCGACCCGGCTTTGCTGGGACGCGAACGTAAGATCGTCATCGACAAATACACGGGCAAAAGCGCGGTGCAAGCCCGCCTGGATGAATACGGCATCGAGGTCAGCGCGGCAGAGTTGGAGGTGATCGTCATGCGTATCAAAAATCTGGGCGACCAGCGCAAACAGTTATTCGATGCCGACATTCTTGAGATTGCCGAGCAGGTGACGGGGCGCGAGATCGACGTCATCCCGCACGACATCAGCGCCATTCTGATGGTGGAAGTCGAGTCGCACGTGTATACGTCTTCGGTGGTGCGCCGTCTGCGCGGATTCACGAATGTGAGCCAGGTTTACGAGATCACCGGCGATTACGACATCAATGCCTTTGTGAACGTTGAGAATGTAATGGCGTTGAACAATCTGATCGAAGAGGTCCGCACCATTCAAGGAATCAAACGCACCGACACGCGGATGGTGCTGAAGAAATATAACGGGAGTAATAAGTGATTCCCGTTGGTCGAGTAGGGCGAAGCCCGTATCGAGACCAACAGTTAGATACAAACAAAGAATAATTGAAAAACCTTGTGGTCTCGATACGCCCCTCGAAGAGCATTCGGGGCTACTCGACCACCGTGTTAGCCAGAAACCAAAGGAGAAATCATGGGCACACTAATCGAAGAAATCTTTTCCCGCAAAGCGGGCAGACCTGTGCAGGCAGGCGAAATCCTGCTGCTGGATGTGGACTACATCATGAGCCACGACAACACCACGCCACTGGCGATCAAGGCATTTCGCGATATTGGCAAGCCGATCTTTGACAAGAACAAAATCGTGCTGCATTTAGATCATGCCTATCCCGCGCCGAACATCCTCGCGGCAGAGAACCATCGCAAGATCATGGATTTTGTGAAAGAGCAGGAACTTCCATATCTCTTTCAACAGGGCGTTTGCCATCAGGTGATGATCGAAGAGGGTTTCGTCACGCCCGGTTCCATCCTTATCGGCGCGGACTCGCACTCGAACACCTACGGCGCGTTAGGCGCATTCGGCACGGGGCTTGGTTCGACAGAGATCGGCGTGGCATGGGTAACGGGCAAGTGCTGGTTCAAAGTGCCGGAGACGATCCGCGTGGAATTGCGCGGGCAGACCCAGCCCGGCGTGTACGCCAAGGACGTAATGATTCACATTGCAGGTCTGCTTGGCATGGATGGCGGGACTTACCGTTCCGTGGAGTTTGGCGGCGAGTACATCGACAAACTACCGATGCATGAGCGCATCATCTTCCCAAACATGTCCACCGAGATTGGGGCGAAGTGCGGTTTGATCGCTGCCGATGATGAAACGATCCGCTATCTCGAAAACGAGACACCTGCTAAGGGTCCGTTTGAGCGCATTGTTCCGGTGAATCCGCGTTATGAACGTGTGCTGGAGATCGATGTATCGGCTCTGACTCCGCAGGTGGCTTGTCATCCCGATGTGGATAACGTCAAGCCGCTGGCGCAGGTGGAAGGTTTGGAAGTGCAGGAAGTGTACGTGGGCACGTGTACGAATGCGCGCTATGAAGACCTGGAGATTGTCGCGAACATGCTCAAAGGGAAGAAAGTGAATCCACACACGCGCGTGATCGTCACACCTGCCAGCGCGCGTATTTACAAAAGAGCGATGAAGAACGGCTTGATCGAAATCTTGATGGATGCAGGCTGCACGGTGACCGGCACCGGCTGCGGCGCATGTATCGGGCGGCATGGCGGCGTGCTCGCTCCCGGCGAACGCGCGTTGACGACCATGAATCGTAACTTCGTCGGGCGCATGGGCAGTCCGCTTTCGGAGATTTATCTGGCATCCCCGGCGACTGCCGCGGCTACGGCGTTGACGGGAAAAATTACAGACCCGCGCGGGTATTTGGAAAATATCTAATGCTCTTTCGGGGGCTTAGCCCCCGAAAGAGCAAAGGTTGTAAAGGAGAACATTATGTCAAAAGCATGGACATTTGGCGAAAACATGAACACCGACGAGATCATCCCCGGTCGGTACAACATCACGATCGACCCGCTTGAACTGGCGAAGAATGTCTTCTGCGAGGTCAAGCCGGAGTATGCAAAGAACGTCCAACCCGGCGACATCATCGTCGGCGGGCAAAATTTCGGCTGCGGTTCTTCGCGCGAACATGCGCCGATTGCCATCAAAGGCTCGCAGGCGAAGTGCATTATCGCGCCGTCTTTCGCGCGCATCTTTTTCCGCAACGCCATCAACATTGGTTTGCCGATCCTCGAATGCCCCGAAGCCGTCGCGGACATCACCGAAGGCGACGATGTGGATGTGAATCTTGCCACTGGCGAGATCGTCAATCAGACTACAGGTCATCGATTTCAAGCGAACGCCCTGCCCGATTTCGTTTTGCGAATCGCAGATGCGGGCGGCATTGTGAACTTTCTCAAATCGAACGACATCGAAGAGCTGATGAAATAAGTAGCGCGACTTTCAAGTCGCGAACAGCCGCGACATTTATGTCGCGCTACAGGAGAACCATGTACAAAATCTGCCTTCTGCCTGGTGATGGGATTGGTCCCGAAGTGATCGCGGCGGCAAAGGATGTGTTGACCGCTCTGCCTGTTGAATGGGATTTCACCGAATTCGGCATTGGATTTGGCGAATATCAACGCTCAGGCTCACCCCTGCCTGATTCAACGCTTCAAGCCATTCTCCACGCCGACGCCGCTTTGTTCGGCGCAGTCACCACGCCGCCCAACATCCCGAACTATTTCTCGCCCGTGGTGCGGATGCGCCAGTCACTTGACCTGTACGCCAACCTGCGCCCAACGCGCTCTATTCCGCATTCATCCTCCCGCGCAGGCATTGACATGCTCATCGTCCGCGAGAACACAGAAGGCTTGTATTCAGGCATCGAGCGCGTGGAAGAAGATGGAGATCGCGCAATCACGGAACGAGTCATCACCCGCAAAGGCTCAGAGCGGATTATCCGTAAAGCCTTCGACCTCGCTCGTCAAACCGGACGCAAATCTGTTCATGTGGTTCACAAAGCCAATGTGCTTCGCCAAACCTGCGGACTCTTCCGCATGGTTGCATTTGAGATCGCAAAGGAATATCCTGAAATCACAATGAACGAAATGCTCGTGGACACCTGCGCGATGGAGCTTGTCCGTGCGCCGGAGCAGTTTGAGGTCATCGTCACCACCAATCTGTTCGGCGACATCCTCAGCGACGAAGCCTGCATGTTCGTCGGCGGGCTTGGCGTGGCAGCCTCCGGTAACATCGGCGCGGACGCGGCGGTCTTTGAACCTGTCCACGGCAGCGCACCAACTTTGGTTGGAACGGGCAAGGCGAATCCCACCGCCACATTCCTTGCGGCTGCGATGATGCTGGAGTATCTCGGTGAAAATGAACAATCTGCCCGCCTGCGAAACGCCGTTGAAACCTGCATTGCCAGCGGACAAGTCACACCCGATTTGGGTGGCTCATTGACGACTGGTGAAATGACGAAGACGGTAATTCAAAGAATTTAATTTATATGTCATGCTGAGCGAAGCATCTCTACGACAATGTAAGAGACCCTTCGCTACCGCTCAGGGTGACATGTGAGGAGAACCTATGAAAAAAATCGGCTTTCTTTACACTCGCATACGAGCGGAAGAAAAATATCTACTTGAAGAATTGGAGAAACGCCCCAATGTGGAAATCCTCCGTATCAATGACGGCGATCATTTCTTCGATATTTCCAGCATCCCGCAAAAAGTGGATGTGCTCTTTGAGCGCTCCGTCTCGTACTCGCGCGGATTGTACATCTCGAAAATTTATGAAGCCAACGGCGTGAAGGTGGTCAACACGCCCCAGGTGGCAGAACGTTGCGGCGACAAATATGTCACCAGTCAATTGCTCGTCCAGAGCGGAGTCCCAACTCCCAGAGTGCTGATGGCTTTTGACGAAGAGTCAGCTCTGGCGGCGGTGGAGGCGGTTGGTTATCCTGCCGTGATGAAACCTGTCGTCGGTTCGTGGGGACGTCTGCTTGCGAAAGTGGATAATCGTCACATGGCGGAATCCTTGATCGAGCACAAAGCCACGCTGGGAGTCCATCATCAGGTTTTTTACATTCAGGAATATATCAATAAGCCGGGAAGAGACATCCGCGCGTTTGTGGTGGGGGAGGAACCGATCGCGGCGATCTATCGCACTTCCGAGAATTGGATCACCAACACCGCGCGCGGCGGAGTCGCTTCGAACTGTCCGCTTACGCCTGAGTTGAGTGACATCTGCCGCAGGACAGCGAAAGCGATTGGCGGCGGTTTGCTTGCGATTGATGTCTTTGAAACCGATAACGGACTTACGGTCAACGAGGTCAATCACACGATGGAGTTCCGCAACAGCATCACGACCACGGGAGTCAACATCCCCGCATTGATGGTGGATTATGTTTTGGAGCAAACGATGAAATTGTAAGTTTTAACTAGGACGGCGAAAATTGGCGGTGCAAAACCATTGACACATTTCACTTTTTGCATAGAATTGCGCCCAACATGTTTATAGTTTTTGCACTGCCTCGTACCCGTCGTCCGAAGCCCACTTCCCAGAGAAGGTTGGGACCTTTTTGTTTTGACGGCGGCTCGAACGCAAATGTGAACTAAACATACATAGTCACAGGTCAACCCAAACAGCCCTCCTTCTCGGAGGGCTGTTTTATTTTTTATTTACCGCAAAGCGCGCGAAGAGCGCGAAGAAAAAAAAGAAATTCTTAGCGTCCTTGGCGAGCTTTGCGGTTCAAAAAACAAGGAGTAAAAATGAGTCCAAAGTCAAAACCTAGTGTCAAGAAAGTTGTATTAGCCTACTCAGGTGGCTTAGATACGTCCGTCATTGTGCCGTGGCTCAAAGAGCATTACGGTTGTGAAGTCGTGTGTTTTTGTGCAGACGTGGGGCAGGGCGACGAAGATCTGGCGGGGCTGGAGCAGAAAGCGTTGAAGAGCGGCGCAAGCGAGTTCGTGATTCATGACATGAAGGAAGAGTTCGTCAGCGAGTATCTTTTCCCGATGCTCAAGGCGGGGGCGGTTTATGAACACAAGTATTTATTGGGCACATCGGTTGCCCGTCCATTAATTGCAAAACATCTCGTGGAAGTGGCGCACCAAACCGGCGCGGATGCCATCGCTCACGGCGCGACCGGTAAAGGCAATGACCAGGTCCGTTTTGAATTGACCGTGATGGCGCTCGACCCACGCCTTAAGATCATCGCTCCGTGGCGCGAGTGGGAAATCCGCTCTCGCGAAGATGCGCTCAACTATGCGGCGAAACATAACGTGCCTGTGACCGCCACCATCAAATCCATTTACTCGCGCGATTCAAACCTTTGGCATCTCTCCCACGAAGGCGGTTTGCTCGAAGACCCGTGGAACGAACCCGAAGAGATCATGTATCAAATGTCCACTTCGCCTGAGAACGCGCCCGAAGAAGGCGAATATGTCGAGATCGAATTCGAGAGCGGCAACCCTGTCGCGGTCAACGGCGAGAAGATGTCGCCTGCCAAGATCGTTTCCACGCTCAACGCTATTGGCGGCAATCATGGCATTGGTCGCGTTGACCTCGTTGAGAATCGCCTTGTCGGTATGAAGTCGCATGGCGTGTACGAAACACCCGGCGGCACGATCCTGCTCTATGCCCACCGCGAACTCGAGTCGCTCATCCTTGATCGTGAGACGATGCACTACAAACAAACCATCGCCGTCAAATATGCCGAGATCACCTACAACGGTTTGTGGTTCACGCCGCTGCGCGAAGCACTCGATGCCTTCGTCAATTCCACGCAGGGACCCGTCACCGGCACGGTGCGACTCAAACTTTACAAAGGCAACATCATCAGCGCCGGGCGCAAATCTCCGTTCAGCCTCTATCGCGAAGACTTCGCCACCTTCGGTCAGGAAGATGTCTACGACCAAAGTCATGCCGAAGGTTTCATCCGCCTTTATGGTCTCAGCATGAAAGTCCGCGCGCTGAATGGTTTGCCCGTTTCGGGGCTTGATATGCCGAAACCGGATTACTCGAAGTTCAAGAGAGACTAACCACCTGCTCTGTTGGGGGCTAAGCCCTCAACAGAGCAAAGGAGAGAACACATGACCCTCTGGGGTGGACGCTTTTCCCAAAAACTAGATGACCTCGCATGGGCGCTCAATTCCTCCCTGCCTGTCGATCAACGTATGGCGATTCAGGATGTGGATGGCAGCCTTGCCTGGGCGGATGCGATTCACAAAGCAGGCATTCTTTCGGATGAAGAACACGCCTCGATCTCGCTCGGGCTGGATACCGTCCGAAAAGAATTCGCTTCGGGTGAGTTTTCCTGCCAACCTTCCGACGAAGACATTCACACCGCCGTAGAGCGCAGACTCAGCGAATTGATCGGACCCGCCGCTGGCAAACTTCACACCGGACGAAGCCGCAATGACCAAGTCGCCACCGATTTCAGATTGTGGATGTTGCAAGCGATTCCTGAACTCCATTCTGCATTTCTCAACCTGCAATCTGCATTGGTCGAGCAAGCCGAACTGGCAGGCGAGATCATCATGCCGGGCTATACCCACTTGCAACGCGCACAGCCAATTTTGCTGGCGCACTGGTGGCTGAGTCACTACTGGGCGTTGAAACGTGATGTGGAACGCTTGCAAGATTTGACCAAACGCGTATCTGTTTTGCCACTTGGTTCGGGTGCTTTGGCTGGCGCTCCGTTTGCGCTTGACCGTGATGCGTTGGCAAAGAGTCTCGGCTTTGCAGAAGTCTCGCAGAACAGTCTTGATGCCGTCTCTGATAGAGATTTTGCGGCGGAGTACCTATTTGTCTGCTCGATGACGGCGGTTCACTTGAGCAAACTTGCCGAGCAGGTTGTCTTGTACACCACCGCCGAGTTTGGTTTCTTTGAACTCTCTGATGCCTTCTCTACGGGTTCGAGCCTGATGCCGCAGAAGAAAAACCCCGATGTCTTTGAACTGACACGCGGCAAGACGGGCACAATGATCGGTTTACTGACGGGATTGATGTCTACACTCAAAGGGCTGCCGTCTACTTATGATAAGGATTTGCAGGAAGATAAAGCACCCGTCTTTCAAGCGACGGATACTCTGCTATCGATTCTGCCGGTGATGGCGGCGGCGCTGCGGACGATCATGGTCAAGCCGGAACGAATGCGAAGCGCCATCGACTCGACGATGATGGCAACAGACCTGGCGGATTATCTCGTTGAGAAAGGCGTGCCATTCAGAGAAGCACACTCGCTGGCGGGGAAAGTTGTCCGCGCGGCGGGGGAGGGGAAGGTTCGGATGGAGGAACTGCCCCTCGAAGCGTATCAGGCAATCGGTCCGTTTGAAGCGGATGTTTATCAAGTTTTTGATCCGCTGGAATCAATCAAAAAAAGAAATACGGTTGGAGGCACGAGTCTTCAATCAGTCAAAAATCAAATTTCGAAAATCAAAGGAGATTAAATCATGTCTACAGTTACTTGTCCTGAATGTGAAGCCCAGATCGAGTTGGCGGCTGGAACCGAAGCCGGTGAGATCATCGTCTGCTCGGATTGTGGCGTTGACCTCGAAGTGACCTCGATTGAACCTGCCGCGGTGCAGCTCGCGCCGATGGAACAGGAAGATTGGGGGGAATAACCCTCACCCCTGCCCCTCTCCCAAAATGGGAGAGGGGATAAGAGGAATTATGCAGCGACGATTAAAAATAGGTGTCCTTTATTCACGAGTCCGGGTGGAAGAGAAATGGATCTTCGGCGCGATGGAAAAGCGCGGCATTGATTATGACCGCCTCGATGACCGGGCGATCCATTTTGATTTGAATGACCCGAAGCCGTGGCAGCAATATGATGCGGTTCTCGAACGCAGTATCAGTTACAACAGTGGATTGTATGCGCTGCGGTTGTTGAATGCGTTTGGCGTGCCGACGGTCAACACGGCGGTTGTGGCTGAAGTGTGCGGTGATAAGTTGATGACCAGCGCCGCGTTTGCACGTGACGGTGTGCCGCAGCCGCACAATGCAACGGCATTCACGCCCGAAGCGGCGCTTGAAGCGATTGAAGCGTTTGGCTACCCTGTGGTGTTGAAACCCGTCGTCGGGTCGTGGGGACGCTTGCTGGCGAAGGTCAATGACCGCGATGCAGCGGAGGCGGTGTTGGAGCACAAGTCTACTTTGGGTTCTGTGCAGCATTCGGTTTTCTACATTCAGGAATATATCGATAAGCCGGGGCGCGACATCCGCGCAATTGTGATCGGTGACAAAGTATTAACTGCGATGTATCGCAAGTCGGAGCATTGGATCACGAACACGGCGCGCGGCGGCGAAGGGGAGCTTTGTCCCATCACACCTGAGATCGAAGATATTTGTTTGCGCGCGGCGAAGTCTGTGGGCGGCGGTGTGCTGGCAGTGGACTTGGTTGAGCATCCTGAAAAGGGACTGGTGGTCAATGAGATCAATCACACGATGGAATTCCACACGATGCAGCCGGTGAGCGGGATCGATATTGCGGGTGAGATCGTGGAATATGTGGTGAAAGCGGCGAAGTCGTAAACGGACTCTGTCACGGATTCACGGATTAAAACGGATTTGTGAAACGGGTAGCGGATGTAGTCAACGGATGGTTGTAAACGGACTTGGTCACGGATTCACGGATTAAAACGGATTTGTGAAACGGGTAGCGGATGTAGTCAACGGATGGTTGTAAACGGACTTGGTCACGGATTCACGGATTAAAACGGATTTGTGAAACGGGTAG
>JACPVC010000294.1 GCA_016191955.1 Chloroflexota bacterium | reverse complement strand
TCAAGACCGTGTTAATCTTCTGAATTACAGATTGAGAGAGTCCGTATTTCATGATTCTGTTTCCGATTTCAGCCCGTCCAATTTTATTCGGAGGGCTTCAAATTCCTCATAGTAAGCAACGCGGATGGCAGAGACAATCTGTGCCGCCGTCGCTTCATCATAGGTATGCGAGGTCAGGTTTCGGCTTTGGATCATATTCATCCATGCCTCGCCGTTCTCGATCAAACCAGTTTTGAAGGCTTCGCGGGTGGCGTCTCTTGAACCATAAAGATTCTGAACACCTCGTCCTTCCAGAAAATCCTTCAGGGTATTCCACGCCAATTCATGGGTGAATTCGAATGCCTGAATCAAGCCCTGCTCTTCGAGTCTCGAGAGCGAACGTTTCTGCGCAAGCATTACAGCGTCACGCAGTTGAGAAAGGGCATCTAGGAAGTGGTTGAAACGCTGAATCCAGCGGATGTCTTGATTGCTCACAACCATAATTATACAGCAAACAAAAACCCCGAAGCTTTTCACTTCAGGGCCTCTTTCACCTTTCGTCTTTCTTCGCTTACACCATCTCTTCGTAATTCTCCGGCAACCAGCAGCAGAGGACTAACTCTCTTGCTGCCTTGACCTCATCCATTCTTCCGAACGGAGTTGTACTGGGCGCGTTCTTGACCAGGTCGGGCTGGGTCTTGGCTTCTTCCGCGATCTTGATCAGGGCGTCGGCGAAACGGTCGAGGGTGTCTTTGTTCTCGGTTTCGGTCGGCTCGATCATCAGCGCTTCATGAACGATGAGCGGGAAGTAGTTTGTGGGCGGATGAAACTTGTAATCCATCAGGCGCTTGGCAATGTCCAGCGCGCGGATGTCGCTGCCTGCAAACTGTCCTTCCATCACAAATTCATGCATACAGATGCGGTCATACGGAATGTGATAGGTATCGCGTAAGCGGGCTTGCAGGTAGTTCGCATTGAGCACCGCATACTGCGAGATGGCTTTCAAGCCGTCGGGTCCGTGCATGGCGATGTAGGTGTAGGCGCGCACAAGTCCGCCGCCGAAGTGACCGTGGAAGGCTTTCATACGTCCGATGGAATTCTTCGGGGAGATAAAGCCGTAGAGTGGAGCGGTATCATCGTCACCTTCTTCGATGATGCCAACGAGCGGGGACGGGAGAAAGTCCACGAGGTGCTGACTGACACCAACGGGACCGGAGCCTGGTCCGCCGCCGCCGTGTGGGACGGAGAAGGTCTTGTGCAGGTTGAAGTGCATCACGTCGAAGCCGAGGTCGCCGGGACGAACGATACCAAGCAAGGCGTTGAGGTTCGCGCCGTCGCCGTACATCAAGCCACCGCACTTATGAACCAGTGCGATCACCTTCTCGATGTTTTCATCGAACATGCCAAGCGTGTTCGGGTTGGTGAGCATCATACCGACGACGGTGCCATCGCAGGCAGCTTCGAGGGCTTTGAGATCCACATTGCCGCGCGAGTCGGATGGGATAGTCACAACGGAGTAACCAAGCATACCGACGGAAGCGGGGTTGGTTCCATGCGCAGCATCGGGGATGAGCATCTTGGTGCGCTTGGTGTCGCCGCGTAATTTATGATACGCCGCCATCATCAGCACGCCGGTAAATTCTCCGTGCGCGCCTGCGGCGGGTTGAAGCGTCACACCGGCAAAGCCGCTGATCTCTTTCAGCCAATCTTGCAGTTCGAACATCAAAGCAAGGTTGCCTTGTACGGTCTCCACCGGTTGTAACGGATGCGTGAAGAGATAACCGGGTAAACGGCAGGTATCTTCGTTGATCTTTGGGTTGTATTTCATCGTGCAGGAACCCAAAGGATAGAAGCCATCGTCCACGCTGTAGTTGAACTTGCTGAGTTTTGTGTAGTGGCGAACTACATCCACTTCGGCGAGTTCGGGCAGAGGAAGCTCAGAGCGAAGCAAATCTTTGGGAGGCAGAGCAACTTCGGGCACGTCTGAGGCGGGCATTGTCACGCCCAGTCGCCCTGGAGAGGAGAGTTCAAAAATGGTGGGCTCGACTATGGTAGCCATTATTCCATCTCCTTTAAAATCTCGACGAGCGTGTCGATCTCGTCCTTGCTGTTCATTTCGGTGACAGCAACAAGCAGATAATTCGCAAGCGAAGGATAGTCCTTGCCGAGGTCGTAGCCGCCGAGGATGCCGTTATCGAGCAGGTATTGATTGACTTCGCTGGCAGGTTTCGGGCAGCACAAAACGAATTCATGGAAGAACGGTTCGGAGAAGCACAAGCCGAAGCCATCGATCTTGCTGAGCTCGCTCGCGGCGTAATGCGCTTTTTGATAACAAAGATTCGCAACCTGCTGCAAGCCGGTCTTACCCAGCGTAGACATATACACAGAAGCGCAAAGCGCAAGCAAACCTTGATTAGTACAAATATTGGAGGTCGCGCGTTCGCGTTTGATGTGTTGTTCGCGCGCAGTGAGGGTCAACACATACGAGCGTTGTCCACGCGCATCAACGGTCTCGCCGATGAGACGCCCCGCCATTTTGTGGACGTAGGATTTCTTGGTGGTGAAGAAGCCGAGATATGGTCCACCATACCAAAGCGGAATGCCAAACGGTTGCGCTTCGCCCACAACAATATCCGCGCCCATGGAGGCGGGAGTCTTGAGCATGAGCAACGCGGTGGGATTCGCAACGATGCAAACCAATGCGCCTTTTGCGTGCGCGTCATCGATGAGTTTGGTGTAATCGTAGATGCGACCGAAGAAATCGGGATACTGCACGACGACGAGCATGGTCTGTTCATCGACGAGAGCCATCAGGGATTCAGGTCCCGCCTCAAGATCGACGTTTGAATTGTCACCCGCTTCTTCGATTCCCATACCCTGTGAGTAGGTGCGAATCACTTCGCGGTACTGCGGGTGGACCGTGGGCGACATAACGACTTTCTTGCGCTTGCCGCGGAATTGAGCGAAGGCAAGATTCACAGCTTCAGCGGTGGCAGTCGCGCCGTCATAGTGAGACGCGTTCGAGACTTCCATGCCTGTCAGGTTGGTCATCAACGATTGATACTCGAAGATGGCTTGCAACGTGCCTTGTGAAATCTCAGGTTGGTAGGGAGTGTATGCCGTGAAGAATTCGCCGCGCCGCAGCATATGATCGACAACCGATGGGACATAATGATGATATGCGCCTGCGCCGAGGAAGGAAATAAGATGTTCGCGCACATTCTCGTTGCTGGATGCCATATCCGCAAGATGCGCGGCGGCTTCCATTTCGGTGAGCGCGGGGGGAAGGTCAAGTTTAGGGAAGCGGTGCTTGGCAGGAATTGCCTCGAAGAGATCATCCAGCGATTTCACGCCGACGGTCTTCAGCATCGCATCCCGTTCTTTAGGGGAAATGGGAATGTAGGTCATGGTATACCTCTAATCGTAGGGGCGGGGTAACCCCGCCCCTACATAATTAATGAGCGCGCCCTTCGCAATAGGTCACATACGCGGCAGCATCCATCACGTCACCGGCAGAGCCGCCTTCGATCTTAATCATCCAGCCTTCGCCGAACGGATCGGAGTTGAGGATTTCTGGCTTATCGGAGAGTCCTTTGTTGACAGCACTGACCTTGCCAGCGGCGGGCGCATAAATCTCCGCCGAAGCCTTCACGGATTCAACCGAGGCAATGGCTTTACCGGCAGTGACTTCTTCGCCTTCATCCACGAGCAATTCGACGAAGACGATATCGGAAAGTTGACCCTGGGCATAATCGGTAATGCCAACCGCGCCCGTGGAAGGGTCGAACCATTCATCGGACTTGGTGTATTTGAGATTGGAAGGTGTGTTCATTTTTTATTTTCTCCTGGTGGGAAATGAGGTTGGGCGAATCAAAAGAGGACGCGCAACTTTATTATCGCGCGTCCTCTGTAATGGAACCTGAGAGATTCGTTTAGTCTTGTAGTTGTTTAGTCTTATAGCCACGTAGTCAAAAAGGGTTTGACTATTCGACCATCCAACTATTCGACTACCCGACTAACGTTACACCGTCGGTATCCCTTGCGGGAATTTTCCAGAGCGTTTTCGGCTGCAGGGTCCTTTTGCCTGAGAGATTCATCTGGATTCGCCTTGTTTCCAGATTTGCACCTTCGGCGTCCCGCGGGTGCGGGATCTCTTCCCTGTAAACCGTTCAATTATTACTCACCTTATGCACTCAACCGTGTCACCCTGAGCGAGAGCGAAGGGTCTCTGGGACAATCGTAGAGGTTCTTCGCTCCGCTCAGAACGACACTGCGTAAGGTGAGTTATTATATAAATAATAAGGTTTAGAGGGGTCAGAGTCAAGGGAGAAATGTAATCTTTAAGGCGGTGACGTCCGCGGTTGCCTTTCCGCTTGCAGGTATTGTTGTAGCTTTGCGATCATCTCTTGATATTGCGGGTCGTCAATGGCGTTCTCCATCTCGAATGGATCGCGGGTCAGGTCGTAAAACTCGGATAGATCATCCTCTGTCTCGATATAGATGTAATCTCCGGTATGAATAGCGGACCAAATGCCCCGGTCAGGCCAGGCTTCGAGCAGGATGTGGTCGCGCCAATCCTGCGTCTCGCCCTGGAAGAGCGGCACCATCGAACGCCCATCCACAGAATCTGGGATGCGTGTTTCGGAAAGTTCATAAATAGTAGGCGCGATATCGATATTGGTGACGATGCGGTCATCCGTATACGGAGTCGGTATCAACGGCGGGTAACGGATGGCAAATGGCACCTTGACCGATTCCTCATATGCCGTGCTTTTCGAATCCAACCGATGCTCACCCCAATGCTTGCCGTTATCCGAAATAAAGATAATGACAGTATTATCCAACTCGCCCAATTCGGTCAGTTTATTGATAAGGTCTGGGATGGTGCGGTCGAGCGCAACCAGGGTCAATATTTGCCGTCTGCGGGTGTTATCAATGGATTTGATATCTTCGTCCGTCAGGGGAGTCATATTCGAAATGGACGCCGGC
>JACPVC010000293.1 GCA_016191955.1 Chloroflexota bacterium | reverse complement strand
TGCAAATCCAAAATCGCTTTTGCCCCGGCGCAGACGACGATCATGGGCGTCTCAGCCAGCGCTTTCAAGTCAGTGGAGATGTCGAAAGATGATTCTTTATGGACGCCGCCAATGCCGCCAGTAGCAAAGACTTTGATGCCAGCCATATTCGCGGCGAGCATCGTCCCTGCGACGGTGGTGCCTCCGTTCGCTTTTTTGACGATGGCGGTGGCGAAGTCGCGGTGACTCACTTTCAGGGTGGATTCGTTTTCAGAAAGACGAACCAGTTCCTCGTCGGAGAGACCGAGGCGGATCTTTCCATCCAGTATGGCAACGGTGGCAGGAGTCGCTTTGGCATCGCGAACCTGCTTTTCCATGTCCCGCGCGAGTTCCAAATTTTGAGGCTGGGGAAGCCCATGTGTAATGACGGTCGATTCGAGGGCGACGATGGGCGCTCCCATCGTGAGGGCTCGGGTGATTTCGATAGAGAGTTGAAAATGAGGGTGTTTCATTTTGCGCCTTTGATGTAGTGGAATACGTGGTAGTCGATGTCGCGCAGGGCTTTATCGATCCTTGAGATGTCTGCCTGCTTTTCGATGGAGGAGCGGTTCTCTCTTTGAATGAGTTCGCGCGCAACGATGAATTCCTTGCGGAAGGCTTTAAGTATATCAAGCGCGTTGGTGTTCATATCTTTCTTGGTGGCGGCATCCTGTGAGAAACGCTGTTGAAGCATGGGGCTGAACGCGATCTCAGGATTATCTTCGACGATCTTTGCCAATTGTAAAAATTCTTTATCTGAAAGTTTTCGGCTCGAACTGGAACTGCCGGATTTGCTGTAACTTGAAACGATGACGTTATTGACGAGGGCGATCAGTTCCTGCATTTCATGTCTTTTCGCCAGACGTTCGATGTCGCCCCGCCGGCGGGTGTTCTCGCGCATCATTTGCCAGCCGCCCTTTAATTCTTCGAGGATCATTTCGGAGGGGAGCTGCCAGGTGCCAATGTCGATCCAATGAATGGCGACGCCGAGTTTGGCGGCTTTGGCTTTAAATTCATCGCTGAAGAATTGCGCGGTGATCTTCGAACGCGATTCGAAGTTGGGTGTGTGGAAGGAACCCGCGCCGCTTGGCGCGGTGTGTTCGCCCGTCATCTCGATGCGCATTTGTTTGTTGGTCGCTTCGTTCTCGTTGAGGGCGTCGATCTCTTTGTGGCTGATGCTAGCGAGGATCTCGCTCAGGTTGCGCGAGGTGATCAGGTTTTCCAATTCACTGGTGATGAGCGGAATGACGGTGGTATCCCACGGGAAGGAAACACCCGCCGTTTTTGAAGGCGGCGGCGTGATGATGGTTTGGTTGTACACCAGCGAATAGACCGCGTTTTCATCGAAGTGATACGGGTCGTTTTCGGGTGCTTCATCCTTTGGTTTGCGCAAAATGCTGAACAGGACTTTGATATCCTGCGCTTCGAGCGGGATGCCATCCTTGGTGCGCGATTTGACGGAGAGTCCGCGCACAAACTGGTCGCGCAGGTTGATGATGGCGTATTCGCGTTTGCCTACTTCATCATATTTGCCAATCTCGCGGATGCGTTCGAACCTGCCAAGTTTCCACGGCTTGCCGCGCGGGTGGATGATCTCAGGCGCTCCGTCCACCCGTTCGAGCAATGCCACGCTATCGAGGTTGACTTGAATGTAGCCGGGTCCGCCGATGAGGATGATGGGGGAGCGTTCGTCCTTATCGGAGATTTTGCCTTCGTTGATGGTGATCTGGTCCGACCCATACCCGAAGGCGACTTCATCGATGAAATTGTAGGCGATGGATTCGTCTTCGAGTTCGAAGATGTCTGCCAGATAGGAGGCGGCTTTTGTTTTTCCCAGCGCCATAATGACGGCAAGCAACGGCAGGTACTTGATGAAACTGATAACGAGCACAGTAATGCGCTCTATATTATTCTTTGCCAGAAAAATGAACAGCACCATGGTCAAGCCGCTGAGGATGAACCACACCGCCAAGTGGGCGTAGGTGCGGATTCGGTTGCGGTATTCCACGCTGTCATCGGTCAGCCCGAAGAGCAGGGGCAGCATCTTGTCGCGCTGGAGGCGGGCTCGTTTCATGATTTGCCCTCATCGCGATGCATGGATGTGTCCAACTTGCTGACCAACAGCCACTTCCAAATTTCATCCAGTTTCTTTATTTCGGCTTCCATCTGGTTGTTTGCGCGACTCTCGATCAGAATGGTTTCTTTGACGGGTTCGATCAGGGCTTGCAGGGTGGAGAAAATATCCTGCGGCATGGCAATTGGGTTTTCGAATTTTTGCGAGGCAAGGCGGGCAAAGCGTTTGATGGCTTCACTGCGGGCGGCGGTCTCGATCAATTTCTCGCGTTCGTTCAGCAGGTCTTCGTCGCGTTTGGCGATCTTGGTCCACTCGGCGCTCCAGTTCTTGATGGTCTGTTCTTCGATGGCAGGGTCGAACAGCACGTTGTGGATGCGGACTTCCATGATCTCAAGTCCACGCTCGATGAGTTGATGATATTCGAGGCTGGGCAGGGATTCGCCCGTGGGCAGACCGGTATCGTCCATGGCGACGACTTCGGGTCGTTTTACCCGTCGGTTGATCATCTCTTCGATAGTTTGCAGCCCGCTGACGCCTTCTGCTTTGAACAGGTCTTCCAACTTGAACTTGCGCACATATTCGCGCCACAAGTTCACCACCAGGTGCGCGGGGAGGCGGTTCCATTCCATACGGGTGCGTTTGTTGTCTGAGGTGCCAAGCTCGATGACTTCACGTGTTATCGCATGGAGTACGGCTTCTGCGTTATAGCCGTATTGCGAAGTCACGCCGCTTTCGGAAGGGCCTTTTTCCTCGGGGTGTTTGATGCAGAACTTGATGCTGATGGTGGGGGAAATCTCGAATCCATCGCGCGTTTGACCGGCTGTTTGCTGGCGGCGGTTCTGCAATTCGTTATATTTTTTCGGGTCAGAGATCGGAGTTGGATTAAGGAAAGGCTGGTCGCTTGCCAGCGGACCGATGAACTGCCACTGCGAACGCAAGTCCACGCCTTCGCCGCGGGTGATCTTTTCATGCGGGCGAGTAAAGCGGATGCCGGGCCCCGCAGAACCGATGATCTCTGTGGCGGTTTGCATGACGAGGGCACTGGCGGTATCCAACACGATCACGCCGGGACCCCTCTTCTCGGTCTCGCCTTCATGCTGGATCACCCGTCCGTTCTTGACGAAGAGGATCGGTCCGCGGCTGCCGTTGAAGCCGCTAACGCGGGAGTAGATCTCCTGCCGGTCTTTGGGGGTCTGAATGGGCAGGACAAATTGCGAGAAGAAATAAACCAGCTTGTCGATGAGGTAATTTGCGGCGATGACGTCCACGATCAGGATCAACCCGGCAAGCGCCAGGGTGATGATCGAGTAGCTAAACCCAATTGCAAATAAAATGCCGTGAAAGACGACCGTCGTCGCAAATAGCACCCCAAAAGGCGTCTGCAAGAATGAAGTGATTCCGCTAAAGGCTCTTTTCATTACGGGCGATTCTAAATCAAAATTAGCCAATACGCCAATCAGGCTTAAGGGGGATAGAGTTAGGTAATTGGTTTGGCTAATGCGATTACAGCACCGAGTATTTGATAACCTTCATCTAGATGCATTGGGGAGTAATCTTCACTGTTATCAATTGTTTCAGAAACTAATGTGCGGTCTTTTGCAACATATTTTTTAACCATATGTGCATAATCGCCATTAGCAATTTGGCGCGATGCAATTACTATAGCATCTTTGTCATTCTCAAATTGCATACTGAATAAAACGTAGTCGCCATCTTCAATTGGTACAGGTGTGCTGGCATTCATGCTTTGACCACTGACTCTTGTCCAGCCATAACTAATGCCATTAATCAGGGTAATTTGGTGGTCTTCCATAATTGATGAAAACCGTATCGGGATCAATTGGCATGAAATGCCGTCAATTTCCATTACATGGACAACTGTTCCGTTCTTATTAGGCGGATGCACCCATGCAATCCCATTTGGTCCTGCACGGACGGAGTCATACTTTAAAAGCCATGGAAGAATTAAATATCCACTGTTCTTCACTGTTGTGTTTTCCTCCTTTTTTTCAGCAGGCATGTGGAGAGGCCCTGTTCCCATTTTTGCCGCATACGATCTTTGTTCTTGGATAACATTTACGATTTCTTCCGAATTCATGGCGGCGGCATAATTTCCTCGAATTTGATATTCTGCCATGATCGGAGTTACAATTTCCAGAGCTTTATTTAATTCAGTAATATATAAATACCCCCTACCCTCCAAACGATATATTAATCCCAAGAACCAATGCCCCATCGCTTCATTCCATGACATTCCACAGATTCTGAAGTTATCTATAGCCATAGCACTATATTTTTCAGCTTCCTTGCGCTTTTCAAAGAAGATGTAGCAATGGGCTGCAAGAAGATAGTAATATGGCAGTTCATCCTTGCTTCTGGTATCTAGGCTGATCTCAATACGCAGTTTTAGTTCGTCTAGTAGATACTTGGCTTCCGCCATGCTGACAATCTTACAAGCTTGCATTTTAAAATTTGCAATAGCATTGTTTGTAGTTCCTAATTTTTGGATTGTGTAGATAAAATTTTGATTCATAATGTGATTTTGACCTAGCTGTTTATGATTTCTTTAATTTTTTCGATAGCATCATTTAGGTAAGCTGACGCATATGGATCGCCCAAGTTTTGCTCTAATAACCCTGATAAGGCTAATAATGCCGAGTCTTTGAAAGTGTCAGCGTTTGCAGTGCTTAAACCTTCTGCAATTTGAACTATTAAGTCTCGTTGAGCTTCAGCTCTGGCGTTCTCCTTTGCTTTGATTCCGTCAGCATTCGCTTCTGCCTCATGGATTTTTGCCTTGGCTTGCCATTCTGCTGCCCATTTTTCAATTCTCTTTTTATGAATGCTATTCTCAATCGAAAATCTCTCAATTTGAATTTCTGCCAAAGTTACGCCTGCTTCCGCCAACAGATCTTTACTTATTTCACTCCTTAGCCTTTCACGCTCGTGCGCAGAGAGGATTTGTCCACCATCGCCATGATTTAAGGAGACAAACAGGTTCTCAAGACGCCTCTTTGAAACATAATTGGATAAGACTCCCTGCACCTTGCCCCAAGAGCCATCTAGCCATTTAGACTGATATAGCACCCCAGATGAATCGGGCGTTTTTTTGATCTTAATCCACTCAACTGCTTTTCGAACGCAGACTGGATCGCAGGGAAATATAGGAGTATTTTCACCGGCGACCTTGCCATCTGCTTTCAAAGAAACAGCTACAGGTACGTTCGAAATGCTTGAATGATTAGGATTGCCTATTCGGCAAATTATTTTAGCTATAAATGAAACTTTGATGCCATCCTTGGTCCAAGCTTCGACCTTGCCAGTGTATGTTTGGGGGCGAAGGTCCACGGAATCCTTTATTGTTTCATATTTTTCCAGGAAGGCGACTCCGGGTCCAACAACACGCGAGAAGCAGTTTCCACGTTCGAGATATAGTGCGGTACCATCCATGATGACTAGGATTGCAGGTCCACCTAGCCACTCTGTGTAATCGTGGCCCTGGATTTCCCCCTCACTAGCAATTACAAAAGGGTAATGAATAATTGCATTCAGAGGAGCGGGGAGAGGGGGTACTCCGAACAGCCGTCGCCTAATTAATTTTGATGAAAGAGCGATATCAGAGGGCCGATATAATTCGTTAAAGAACGAAAGCACATGTTTATAGACCAATCTTATTCCGATTCCTACAAGGACAATAGGAACGACTGGAGTGCTGAGAATTTCTGCAAATTGGAAAAACAGTTGCAAAGGCTCGCTGTTCGGCTCATTTTCTACAATCAACAAGATTAAAAAAAATACAGCAAATAGCGTTCCTGCAAGGATGGAAGCAATTAATGAAAACGTCCCTCTAGAATCCTTCCATCGAGCTTGTTCGGCAGTAAAGTAGGTCTGCCATTCTTCGTGTTTGATATTCATATTGTCCAACCTTATTCTGATGGTATGTTGAAATTTTTGATGGAGGAACGAAATGCTTCTATCTTCTTATTATTTCCATTATTGTTTTCGTCTCCTGAATTTTGCTTCTCTGTCGGTTTGCGTAGTGCGTCTTCAAGGGCAACAATAAGCCTGATGGCAACAACATATTTTTTAGGAAGGTTTTCATAATTTTCACCAACTTGATCTAGTCCCTTTGCAATCGCAGCTAAGAGATTCGAACGGGCATAGGCAGCAGCCTCTTTTTTTATCTTTTCAGATTTTGCATCGGCATCAGAGTTTGTTTTGGTTATAGATTGCTCCATGTATGACACCCAATTATCAATCTGTTGGTTCAGTACCTTCTTTGCTTCTTCGCTGTCAAACTGGAAATCAATGATCCGCGCTGCAACCAGTTTGATGCCATTGCTTCTTATTTGATCGGATACTTTGTTCTTAATATTTGCTGCTATCCCATCAAGGGGATTCGTATCTGATGTATCTCCTAATGGTCTCCACAACTCATTCAATGAGTGGCGCGAAAGTTCTTTTCGGGCGGTCTCTTCTACAAGTGCCAACACCCACTCATCCCAATAAACAATCGAGTGTTCTTCTTTAATTGTTCGTTTTACGCTCTCAATGCTTAACGCGGCAGTAACGCGACTTCGAGAATATCTATAATTTCCAGCAATTCGATCCGTCCTATTTGCCCCCCGTAAAAGGTGGTTTTTGACGCGGAGCGTAATATATTCGGAATTTTCCCAGGGTTCTTTATCCATAGAAAATACTGCCAACAGTCGGGCTTTATATGGAATTCCATCCTGCGAAATAGCCTCAACTAAGGAAGTTCGAATTTGCAGTCTAAGATCCACTGCTTCGTATGGGCGCTCGTAAGGTTTTGTAAATATTACGCCGGGACCATCGACACGGGAAAATTGAGTCCCTGTGGTTATTCCAACTACTTGATTTGACCGTGCCCAAATTATCCCTGGTGTGCCAAAATTTCTAAAGACATCTCCACGGATACGGTCTTCTGCTTTACGGTCGGTGTCCTTGTTAACAACCCAGATTGGAAATTGTAATCCCCATACATACCACGTAAGCATTTTGAATCTTTGAAGGGATTCTTTCCAATCATCTGGATTAGACACAGGTACTACCACTAATGCAAGACGGAAAAGCCAGTAGTAAAAAATAACGAATAAAGGCATAGAAATAAATAATATGCCCATCCAACTTCCATAAAGCCACCCAACCAACAAAACTGTTATATGATATGCCGCGGTTATTACCCCCCGATATCCGCTATATCTTTTTGTCGAGAAATATATTAAACCGCACCCTCCGATATATATTTCGGCCCAGCGTATTAGGTTTGCGCTGTTTTCATTTTTTACCAAAACACTGGGGGCAATAAAGAAGAACATCGCAATGATGAGTTGGACTGAAATGGAGATGCCAAACAAATAGAGTGTCCTGCTTAAGGAATTAAATACCCCCTGAATGTTTGGCATTTTTTGTTGTTTTTGTTCTGCTAAAAAACGCATATAGAGCATTTGGATATTGAGGAAGATCATTGAGATCAACAATGCCCAGGGGAGCAACATATTCATCCACTGATTGGTTGTTACTAGTATGCTATGAACTTGTGAGACCCAATTCCAATTTAGCGTATCCATACTGAAAATCTCCCTAATTTGGATCTTATCCAACTATTACAACATTATTACAATTTAGTATATACTTTTCCAAAACCATTTGTCAAGAAACAAATGTCATGCTCACCCTTGAATTTCACTGCCACACCAATGCTTCGAAAGATTCTCTGACCCGCCCCGAGGATTTAATCCGTGCCGCGCGGAAGAAGGGACTCGACCGCCTCGTCATCACCGACCACAACTCGATTGCGGGGGCGGTCGCGGCTCAAAAACTGGACCCGGAACTGGTCATCGTTGGCGAGGAGATTATGACGACTCGTGGAGAGATTCTGGCTGCCTTCGTGCAGGAGGAAATTCCTGCCGGGTTGACTCCGCAGGAGGCGATACGAAGATTAAAGGAACAGGGAGCCTTCATTAGCGTGTCGCATCCGTATGACACGCATCGCAAGGGGGGCTGGAAAGAAGCGGACTTGTTGGAAATTATCCCTGATGTAGATGCCATCGAAGTCTTCAACTCGCGCTGCATGGACCCACGCTTCAATCATCAGGCGAAGGCGTTTGCAGAGAAGCACAACCTGCCCGGCACGGTCGGCTCGGATGCGCATGGAGCGTTCGAGGCGGGGACGTCTGTTTTGTTGCTGGACCCGTTTCAAGGTCCAGATGAGATGCGGAAAGTTATCAGGCAGGCAAAGGTCAAGACGAAGTTATCCCCCTGGTGGGTGCATCTTGTGTCGCGTTATGCGTCTATAAAAAAGAAAATCAGGTAGGAGCGACCTTTACGGTCGCCCTCCTTCATTGATGGGTATAAAGCGTTGTTGTTCTCCCAAGCGTAAGTGCAATGCATAAAACGCTGCCGAAGCGACGGCGCATAAGACCCCGCCGACATACCAAAGCAGGTTGGGATTTAAGTTATCGAGAATGAGACCGGCAAGCATGGGGGCGAAGGTGGAGGGCAACAGCCAGGTCAGACCGAAGATCGCCATGTAACGTCCGCGCATTTCGATGGGGGCGAAGTTGGCAGCGAGGGTCTGGCTGGTGGGCATGATGAGCATCTCGCCGATGGTGATGACCACGATGGCAGACATGAACAGCCAGTAGGCGGAGACAAACCCAAACATGCTAAAGCCCAACATATAAAAAAGAGTGCCAACCGCCATAACAAGAAAGGGCGGGCGATGCTTGATATTACGCGATACCCAGAACTGAAACAGAATAACTGTGATGGCGCTGGTGGTCATCAGGAAGCCGTAGCCTTGCGGGTTGACACTGTGATTGTCGCGCAGGTAAACGGATAGCGAGTTATACATCTGTTGATAGACCGCACCCATCAGAATGGCGGCGACGATGAATGCCATGAAGGCAAAGTCTTTGAGGACGATGCCATACCCGGCGATGGTCTTCCAAATGGACTCGTGTTGTTTATGTTCCTCTTCGTGGTGCTGAGGTTTGGTCTCTGGCATGGATGTGTAAAAGATGACCGCTACAATGCAGCTCACGACGGCATCGATAATGAAGAGCAGCATGAAGGAGCGGTTGGCAAGGAAGCCGCCGATGCTCGGTCCGATGATCCAGGCGAGATTGCGGACGACGCGCATCAAACCAAAACCTTCTTGTCGCTGTTTCTCGTTGAGAATGTCTGCCATCATTGCTTGGTGGGCAGGACCGGAAACATCCGAAAGTAAGCCGATGAAGGCGGCGAGCGGGAAGAGCACTGCCAGCGAATTGACCATGCCCAACGTGAGCGTGCTAAGCGCGCTGAAGACCAAGCCAAATAGAATCAACTTACGGCGACCGAAGCGGTCCGTCAACGCGCCGCCAACCATGTTGCCGATGACACCAAAGATGGAGAACATGGCGAGCACCATGCCGGCTTGCGTCATGCCGACGTTGAATTTGCCGGTAATGTAAAGCGAGAAGAAGGGGAAGAGCAGCGTCGCGCCGATGCTATCGATAAAGAAGGTCAGGACGATGATCCAAAAGCGGGGAGGGAAGCTGTGATAAAGTTTGTTGAGTCGGGTAAACATGCCCCAATAATAGCACGTTTGTTCTTTTTGCGGAGTAAAAATTCAGAGCGCAGAGGTGGCTTATTCGCTCGTTATCCCAAGCACAGATGTAAACCCGTGTAGGAAAAAACTGCTGCCCACAACCAGCACCGTGTTTTTGACGTTGCCGCTGATGATGGACCAGTGAATCCCATACGCCACGACAGATACCCCGGTAATGACGAGCAGCAGTCCATACAGGATCATCTTGCGCTCACCGACAGGCTGGGCGCTGTCTTTGAAGGTGAGTATGCCGAATGCCGTACCTATGGTGCCCAGCCCTATTTTCCATGCGATCCAGGCGAACGTCTCACCGGATGAAATGCAGGAGAGGATGAGCAGCACTCCCATCAGGAAGTTGAACAATGCCAAAAAGATCGAAATGACTTGGGTGTGTTTCAAATGAGTTGAAAGTCTGGTATCAATAAAGTTGGTCAGAGAAACCACTTTGGAGAAAACCATGACTTCCAACTCACAAGCAATTATACAAGACATCCGCGCAGACT
>JACPVC010000289.1 GCA_016191955.1 Chloroflexota bacterium | reverse complement strand
TGTCGCCGAGACAATAAAATTACTTCCCGAAAAACCTGATCGCATTTTATTGTCCGAGATTTTCCAGCAAATTGCCCGTTTGGGCATGGTTCATCCTACCTTTGAACCAGTTTCTACCGCTTAATTGGCGAAGGTATTGATCAAAAGAATGTATAATCACATCCATGTCTGAAGAACTTGAAACTACACAACCCAATCAACCTGCCGATTTTGGTGGGACACAACCCTCACAACCTTACAAGGAAGGTGACACGCAGCCACTCAAGGTCAAAAAACCGTCGCGCTGGCGCTCGATCCTTCTCAGCGTGTTGAGCTTCCTGCTCATCATTGGTTTGGGCGGCTTCGGAGGCTACAACTCCGGGATTGGCGCGCGCAAGAACGCGCAACAATCCATTTTGGCGACTCAGCTTTCCGAACAGTTCTCCTTCGCTTTAGTGGATATCCAATTCGGGCGCTATGAAAATGCCCGTCAGCGTTTGGAATACATCATCCAAAAAGACCCGAACTTCCCCGGCGTACAAGAAAAACTGACTGAGGTGCTGGTGTTGAGCAGCGTCCCTACCCCCACTGCCGCACCCACCGCCACAGCCACTCCCGATTTCAGCGGCGCAGAGAATGCCTTTGCCCGCGCACAGGAACTCGTCCGCGCTCAGGATTGGTCTGGCGCATTGACCGCCCTGGACACCGTCCGCAAGCTTGACCCCACCTACAAGACCGCGCAAGTAGACGGTATGTATTACTTCGCCCTCCGCAATAAAGGCAACGACCTTATCACCAGAGAAGGGAACCTCGAAGGCGGCATCTACTACATTACCCTCGCCGAACGCTTTGGTCCGCTCGATAACACCTCGAAGGGACTACGCGACGGCGCGCGCGCCTACATGGTTGGCGCCAGTTTCTGGGAACTCGACTGGGAACAAGCCGCCAAGTACTTTGAAACCGTCGCCGTCGGCTGGCCCTCCATGTGGGACGGAACCATGACCGCCGGTCAACGCTATTTCATCGCTTCCGTCCGTGTGGCAGATGAAATGTTTGCCGATCAGGACTATTGCTCAGCCTACGACCAATATCAAAAAGCCGCCGCCTACGGTGTTCTCGATGGAACCGCTTCAAACAACTCTGCGCAAGCCTATGCCGCTTGCTATCCACCGGAACCCGTAGCGACCGACCCGCCTGCGGCAACAGAAGCTCCTACTGAAGTACCTACTGCAACGCCCTAACCTGCCATGGATGCGCCTTCCACACCAGTTCTGGCAGTCATCTTTTGGTTACACATGCTGGCGACTGTGACATGGATCGGGAGTCTTGCGGCGATCAACCTGCTCTTCCTGCCCGCCTCCACCCGGACCTTGAAACTGCCCGACCAACTCAGCCTTGTCACCGCCCTGCAAAAGCGACTCGAACCCCTGGCTTGGTTCTGCATGTGTACCCTGTTGGTGACCGGGCTCTTTCAATTGAGCACCAGTCCGCATTACGATGGCTTCCTCTCCATCAGCACGCAATGGTCGCTTGCCATCCTCATCAAGCACGGACTTGCCGTCCTCATGGTCGTGGTCAGCGCCATCCAAACCTGGGAAGTGCTCCCCAACATCCAGCGGATTCTCCTGAAGAAAGACAAAGCAGACGAAGCCGAACTCGCCCGCCTGCAAAAGCGAGAGACACTGTTGCTGAGAATCAACCTCCTACTCTCCGCTCTCATTCTCGGAGCAACCGCCTTCGCAAGAGTGTCGTAAATTCAAACGCCCGCCGATTCTTCGGCGGGCGTTTTTTGTACTGCAACATTTATGTCCTTAGTGATGGCAAGACAATGAAATATAAAAACCGTCATTATCTCAAAACACGCCTTTATCTACAGGATTATATCCATCAAATCGTTTTTAACGCGAAGGCGCAAGGTCGCAAAGATTCTATGTTTTTCCTTGCGTCTTTGCGACCTTGCGTTAAATTTTTTAGCGCAACCCAGCAGAAAGACGTCTTGGGTAAATGCGAATACTCGTTTAATAATCAGCAGACGTTTTTGTACTGCAACATTTATGTCGCAAGTGGCGGGCGAGATACCCTTTGGAAGGCTCAGGGCAAGAATCTCACCGTACTTTATAACTTTATCAAATTCTGCTGTTCCACCAACACCGCCGTCAAGTCATACGCAAATGCGCCGGTGACCTTCACAGGGACAATATCACCCACGTTCGCCTTGCCCTCCACCACCACATACCCGTCTACCTCGGGCGCGTCGCGGTAAGACCGCCCAACCGAAATGCCGTTATCAAACCCTTCAACGAGCACATCGAGTGTCTTGCCCACATAAGATTGATTCACCTGTAAGGAGATATTCTGTTGAAGTTCCATCAGGCGTTCATATCGTTCCTGCTTGACTTCCACCGGGACCGGGTCGCCCAAAGGCGCGGATGTCGTCCCCGGCTCGAAGGAGAATTGAAAGGCTCCGGCGCGGTCGAAGCGGGTTTCCTGCACAAAGTCATACAATGCCTGGAATTCTTCATCCGTCTCGCCGGGGTAACCAACGATGAAGGTCGTTCGGATCGCAAGGTCTTTGATGGTAGAGCGCATCTTGGCAAGCGTCTTGTGGACCCAATCCATATTGGATGGGCGCTTCATGCGATACAACGTCTTTGGGTGCGCATGTTGAAGCGGAATATCCAGATACGGCAAAATCTGTTTGCGGGTCGCCATCACTTCGATCATTCGGTCTGTGACATAACCCGGATACGAATACATGATGCGGATCCAATCCATATCTGGCACAGCATCGGTCAACTGCTCGAGCATGGTGGCGAGACCGTCTTTCATGCCAAGGTCATGACCATAATCCGTCGAGTCCTGCGCGATCAAAATCAACTCGCGCACGCCATTGTCGCGCAACGTGCGAGCTTCATGGATGATCGACTCAACCGGGCGTGACACCGCCGTGCCCTTAATAAGCGGAATGGCACAAAACGCACATGGACGACGGCAGCCATCCGCAATTTTCAGATATGCACTGGGTCCAGTCACACTGACGCGCATTGCGCCGTGTTCATCCGCGCCGACGGTGGCGGCTTCGGGCAGGTGATAGATCGGTTCGGGGTGCTTGCCTGTGCGGGCATCTTCCACTACTTGCACAATATCCATCCAGCGGCGTGTGCCTAAGATGCCATCGATGCCGGGGACTTTCTTCGCCACTTCCACGCCATAGCGCTGCGTTAAACATCCCGCCGCGATGAGCACTTGATTCTTCTTCTTGCCCTGCGCCAACTCGCCCAGCACGCGATACGACTCATCCTTCGCCGGACCGATAAAACCGCAGGTGTTCACGATCAACACCGAAGCCTTTGAAGGGTCTTCGACAAAGCGATAGCCGTCGCGGGTAAGAAGCTGCGCCATCGAATCGGAATCGACCGTATTCTTTGAGCAGCCAAGAGAGACCAAATGAAATGTATTTTTCGACACGTTTTTTCCTGACAATAAAATCATCGTCCTGAGCGGAGGGCTGCAAGCTCTTCGCAGTCCGTAGTCGAAGGACGGAGCTCAATAATTAAACCCAATGGAAAAGCATTACGGTTTTGCTGTCGCCGTTGCAGTAGGTGTTGACGTCGGCGTAAAGGTTGGGGTCGTCAATGGCGTGTTGGTTGGCGTCGGCGGGATGGTGGCGGTGGGCGTCACCACACCGGAGACCAAATACACGCGGTTCACTACTTCACCCGGTCCGCCCATCAGACCAAGATCCGCTCCATTATATGTGATTCGCAGGGCAGAACCATCCCCGGTGAGGATCACCACCTGATCGTCCGCCTCGAACACCTTGGTCTCACGCGGAGCCATGCGCCCTTCAAATGCCACTTCCCCATCCACAGAAATGCGGACGAAGACCCGCTCCAAAGCAAACACATTCACCGCCACATTCGCGGTCGAAACAATTTCTGTCGCTTCGGGCGTGGCAGCATCTTCACCGCCTGTTCCCGAATTTGCGACCGATGGGTCGTCCACAGCGACGAAGGTCAACGCTGGTGAAGCCGTTGGTTGAGGCAAATTTCCCAACACATCCACAATCGATGGAGAAGTAGGCTGAGCCTGTGTCTCTTCTTCCGAGTTGACGAGACGCCCAACACCCCAGACCGCCAGCCCAACCAACACCGCGATCATCAACACGCCAAAGAGCACATCCCCGGCGATGAAGGTCCGCAGAAAAGGCAGGGACGGGTTGACCTGCATCTGGATTTTTTCGCGCGGCGTCTCGGCATATTTTTCGCGCCGCCGCGCCTGCAACGCATCAGCATAACGCAGCAGCACCGTATCCACATCGAGGTCGAGGAAACTGGCGTAATTCGAAAGCATCCCGCGTGTTTGCACCGTCGAAGGCAGTTTGTCGAACGCGCCTTCCTCCAATGCCTTCACAAAGACCGCGCGCAAATGCGTGTGCCGCTCCACTTCATCCACCGTCAGGCTGATGAGCTCACGCCGCTCACGCAGCATTACGCCGATCTCCGCCATGATGACGTCAGCAGGCTTCTCCGGCTTGGCAGGTTGAGATGGCGGATTAATCTCCGGTTCTTCTGGAAGTACAACCGCTGAATCCGACTCTTGCTTTCGAACCTTTATCTTGAATAACGAAACGGCTCTCCCCCACATACTTTGCTTCGGCTCTTCCTCCGCTTCAACCTGTTCCCCGCCATCCGCCTTGATCTCCGCCGAAGGTTGACTCTCCGATTCTTCGACCTTCGCTTCGACGGATGCAGGCTCTTGAACCGGCTCCGGCGTAGATTCAACTTTGGGTTTGCGCTTCAAGAATCGGTCCAAGAAACGAGGCGCGGGTTCTTCATCCTGTGATTCTGTTAATGGCGGGATTTCCGTCTCTGCGAGGTTGACCTGCGGCAACGGTCCGCTCACTTCGGCAGGCGGGATGGGGTTGCGTTGAATTTCGGCGATCAGTTCGTCAATGTTGATGCTGAGATACTCGGCATAGTTACGCAAAAAACCGCGCCCCTGCGCAGCAGACGGTATGACCGAGAAATCGTCCGCTTCAAGGGCTTGCAGGAAGACGCGCCGAATGCGGGTTTCTTCCGCCGCCTTTTCGAGCGAGATATAACGCGCCTCGCGTTCGCGCTTCAATCGTTGACCGATGGTTTCTTGCATGGGAGTATTGTATTACAAACATCACCGACTTCCGCCGGTGATGTTTTGTCATTTTTGTTATTCCGCTTTTGCTTCCGCTGGGGCTTCTTCTTTTTTCTCAACCTTGGCGGGTTCTTCGTGATGTCCCGTCACCGATTCGGGACTTTCGCCTTCTCGGTGGACGATGACCTTGATCTCGGGCACCAGGTCCATTGTGAGGCGGACGTGAGCGGTGAATTCACCGAGCGTGCGGATGGGCTGGGTATCCACCTGTTGGCGCTTGACTTCGAAGCGGATCTTTTCGGTGAGCGCCGTGGCAATGTCGCCGGTGGTGATCGAGCCGTAAAGTTTACCGGTATCGCCAGCCTTGGCAGGGAAGACGAGAGTCACATCCTTGATGAGGTCGGCAACGCCTTTGAGTTCGTTATTCTGGGTGTCGCGGCGGACCTCAGCCTGCGCCTTGATCTTCTGAACCTGCTTGAGCGCACCTGCGGTTGCGAGAACGGCAAGCCCCTGTGGGAGGAGGAAGTTGCGTCCGTAACCATCGGCAACTTTCTTGATGTCTCCGGCGCGCCCCAGTTTGTAAACGTCCTTGATGAGTAATACTTTCATGATTTAAGCCCTTTCTGGCAAAATGGATGTCAAGTCGAAGGGTACAACGACTTGCGGGTCAGGATTTTACCACAAACAAGAGCGCCGAATTTCGTGGGCTTGCCGAAGGTGTGCAAGCAAAAGGTGTCAGGTAACTTGCTCCCTACGCCGCCGGGGACGGCGGCTTGAGCGTTAGTCGAGGAAAACCTCGTATAAGCACACACCTACAAACAAGATTTGCCAATGCAGGGGAATACGGTTAAGATAATGCCATGACCCAGTTACCCATCCGCTTCAGGCGCGTGGCAGTTTTCGCCGGAATATTCATTCTCGTTCTCTTCGTGATTGAATTCAATTCGCGCCTTGAGGAACTGAACCGCTTGAACGAACAACGCGATGAAATGCGCGCGCTCGCCACTCAAGCGGTGCAGACGCAAATCGCCCTGCAAACCCAGGCGGCGTATGCCGCTTCGACCGATGCCGTGGAGGAATGGGCGCGCACCGATGGGCACTATTTACAGGAAGGTGATCAGCCGGTCATTCCAGTGGAACAGCCGGGGAGCGCTCCCGTTATTGTCGATACGCCTGTCCCTGTCCCTACGCCGATGCAAAACTGGGAAATCTGGTGGACCCTTTTCTTCGAACGGTAGCCACAGAATTTCCTATATGGAAACCTCATTATCGGTATATCTGGTCTCTCTTGCTTTGTTAGTCGTTATCATAACGAGCGTTGGAATCCGGGCTTTCCTAAACTGGCATACTCCCGGCGCGCCCATTCTGGGGCTGCTGATGACGGTTATGGCAACTTGGGCGGCATTTTACCTGCTTGAAATCGTTCTTCCTTCCCTGGCTGCAAAAATCTTTGCCAGAAAGATGCTACACCTCGGCATGACGTTATGCCCGCCCTTCTGGCTTGGGTTTTCCATGCAATATACCGGCATCGGCGCCTACTGGTCGCAACACGGACGAGTTTACTTCCTGGCAATTCCCGGCGCGATTGCATTCCTGCTTGGGTCCACCAACGAATCTCATCACCTTATTTGGCAATCCCTCACAATTTCGAACCAAAATCCGACTCCGCTCACCATCGAATACGGACTGGGATTCTGGCTCTACATGATCTTTGCATATATTCTGATCCTATTAGGGATCACAGCCCACATTATTACTTACTTCAGAAACGGAAAGATTTTCCGAATTAAGACGGGTATCATCCTGGCAGGCGTAATGTTGACCGGCGCCGTTAATATTTTTTTCCTGCTCTTCGAGAACCACCTGCATATCGACCCAACCCCGCTGTCCTTCGCGTTATCCGCTCCATTGATCGCGTTTGGTTTTTTTCGCTTTGGAACGTCCAGCCTCTTTCCGCTGGCGGCTTCCTTTGTGGTAGAAAACCTGCAAGACGCCATCATCGTCGTGAATCGCGAGAACGAGATCACGGATATCAATCATGCGGCAAAGGAACTGTTCGGCATAAATAATATAAAAGAAGGCGTGCAGGTGTTCTCGGTCCTGCCGCAAGCGGAGCAGTTCAAGCAGATCTGGGATAGCCCAAAGAACAACTTCAAACTGGAAATGACGTTGGGGAATGCATCCAAATGGTATGAAGCGCGCGTACTCCCGATCATCATCAATCAGGGCGTTAAGCCATTGGGGCGAGCTATCGCCCTGCACGACATTACCAAGGAGCAGGCTTTGTTGCGGGCAGAAAAACGCCGTTCCCAGCAATTGTCCCTGCTTGAACAGGCGGGCAGGCGCATCGCGGACAGTTTTGATGAAAGGGAAATCCTTCAACGCGCTTTGGACACCATCACCCAAGAATTCGGGTATCCCGAAACGGCGATCTCCCTATTGACCAAAGACAACATGCTGGAAGCAGCCACCATCTCTGGCACCGAAGATTTTGGCTACAGACCCGGCTATCGGCAAAAACTTGGCGAGGGCATCATCGGGTACACTGCCAGCCTGCAAAAGACATATGTAACCGGAAATGTTTCTGAGGACCAACATTACTTTTCGACCAGTACCCGCTCTGGCTCTGCCATTTGTACGCCAATCTTCAAACAGGGAGCCTTGTACGGCGTTTTATACGTTGAAAGTTTTGAACTAAACGCCTTTGATGAATTGGATGTCGCCACGCTTGAAACCTTATCAAGCCAGATTTCCGAATCGCTGCATCGTGCGGAGTTATATGCGCAGACCCAGAACGACCTGCGCACCCTCAAAACCATTCAGGATATTTCCCGCCTGATTGCCAGTTCGCTCGACCTTGAAACCATCAGCCAGACGGTGGTGAAAAGCCTAAAGGATGTGTTTGGTTATTCTCATGTCAGCATTTATTTTCATGACGGTGAATACCTGTATTTGTCTGCCCAGGTGGGGTATTCGGAAGAAATGGCGATCAAGAAGATGCACATCAGTCAGGGAGTTATCGGCAAGACATATCGCACCCGTTCCATTCAATTTATTGAAGATACTGCCAAAGAAGATACCTACCTCAAGGCAGATGACCACATCACCTGTGAGATCTGTATTCCCCTGCTCAAAGATGCGGTTGTACTGGGAATATTGAACGTGGAGTCAAGTCAGCAAAATCAATTGACCCAGGCAGACGTGGACTTATTGACCACCATCGCAGGTCCTATTGCGGTTTCCATAGATAATGCCAGGCTGCACGCCGAACTCAAGAAAATGGCAACCACTGATGCCGTGACCGGGCTTTCCAACCGCCATGTTTTCGAACAAGCCATTCACGCCGAAATCGAGCGCGCGGAACGGAACCAGTCCCCCATGTCGCTGATCGTTTTTGACATCGACTTCTTCAAACAATACAACGACAAATGGGGGCATCCCGCCGGGGATGCGCGCCTCAAAGCCGTGGCAGATATCATCAAACTCAACCTTCGCAAATACGATATTGCCGCCCGTTACGGCGGCGACGAATTCGCAATCATCCTCTCGGATTGCAACCAGCAAAACGCATTGGCATTCGCCGAACGCCTGCGGCAGGGCACCATGGCGGGCGCGCCGCGGCCACCTGAAAATAGAAAAGGCATGCCGGGCTACACCCTCAGCATCGGCATCGCCACCTTCCCACAGGATGCTGTCCTTCCCTCCGATCTCCTGATCTCGGCAGATAACGCCGCCATGCGCGCAAAACAGCAAGGCAGAAACCAAATCAAATTCGCCGGCAACCATGAAACGACTTGACCTCTTCCCCATCACAACAAAGATCGAAAACGACCGCCTGACCATCGCCGGGCATGACCTCACCAAACTCGCCAACCAGTATGAGACTCCGCTCTACCTGTATGACCGCGCCACACTCGATGCAGCAGTGACGGAATACAAGTCCGTGCTCGCTTCGCACTACCCCGGAGCTGCCTCTGTGACCTATGCCGGGAAGGCATTCCTCTGCCTCGCCCTCGCGCAATGGACTCAATTGCATGGTTTGACCGTCGACTGCACAGGTGAAGGCGAGATCGCCATTGCCGTAGCAGCCGGCGTGCCGCGCGAGAACATTCTCGTTCACGGGGTCAATAAATCAACCGTGGACCTGAACGCCGCCACACAACATACCGGAACGATTGTGGTTGATAACCTTGATGAGCTGTCACGAATTACGCACACCTGCCCTTGCGGGCGGTGCAAGGGTCACGAATTACGCAATACATCCATCTGGCTCCGCCTGCTTCCCGGCGTCTCCGTCGCTACCCACCATGCCCACACACAGACGGGACATCACGAAAGCAAGTTTGGCATGACGCGTGAAGAGATTCTCGAAGCGGCACAGTATTGCAAAAAATATGATTTACCTTTGAAGGGCATTCATTTCCACCAAGGCTCGAACTTCCGCGACCCCGAACCGTTGATTCCTGCCATTGACATGGCGCTCGATCTTGCGAAAGAAATCGGCTTTTCAGGCGAATGGCATTTTTGCCCCGGCGGCGGGTGGGGCGTGGCATATCACGAAGATGAACTGCCCAATCCATCCATAGAAAGTTATGTGCGTGGAATTGCCGAAGCCGTTGTCGAAGGCTGTCAGTCACGCGGGCTTGACTTGCCGCATCTGCATCTCGAACCGGGGCGGAGTCTGGTTGCGCGGGCAGGGGTGGCGGTCTATCGCGTGGGAGCGGTGAAGAAACGCGGAGACAAAACCTGGCTTCTCACCGATGGCGGCATGGCGGATAACCCGCGCTTTGCACTTTACGGGGCGAGATATTCTTGTTTAACGGTATCAGGCGTCGGCGGAGAAGGCAGCGTACGCACATCCATTGCGGGACCGTATTGCGAGTCCGGGGATATCGTCATCGAGAATTTGTTGATGCCGAAAGTCAAAGCGGGAGATTTGATCGCGATCCCGGTGGCGGGGGCGTATCACTTGAGCATGTCTTCTAATTACAATGGCGCGCGGAAACCTGCCGTGGTATGGCTGGAGGAGGGAAAGGCGCAGGTCATTCAACGGCGCGAAACGACTCGAGACTTGCTCGACCGGGACGCAGAGCTACTGTTTCTCGATCAGACGTAGGAATATATTTACAACGCTGGGGTCGAACTGTTTACCGGAGCCGTCCTGGATATATTTCAAGGTTTTTTCTGGAGACCATGCTGAACGATAGGGGCGGTCTGAGGTCAGCGCATCCCAAACATCCGCCACAGTGAAGATGCGGGCAGAGAGGGGAATCTCCTCACCGCGCAAACCGCGCGGGTAGCCGTTGCCGTCCCACCACTCATGATGACAATAGGGAATATCCAAAGCGGGCTGCAAGAATGGAATGAACGATAACATTTCATAAGCATATTGCGGATGCAAGTGCATAATACGCTGCTCGTGTGCCGCAAGCGGACCCGGCTTGTTGAGGATCGAATCCGGTATGCCCATCTTGCCGATGTCATGCAAGATGGCGCCGCGCCGGATCTGATCGAGGTCGTTTTCCGAAATGTTCATGGCGCGCGCAAGTTCGAGGGTCAGTTCGGTTACGCGGCGGGTATGCCCCTCGGTTAATTCGTCGCGCAGTTCAAGGGCGCGCGCCCAACCGGCGAGGGTATTATCGTAGGCAAGCGCCAGTTCACTCGCATGTTGGCGAGTCTGTTCATGAAGGGAGGCGCGGTGGATCGCACTCCCAGCCATTTCAGCAATGGCAATCAGCAGGCGGGTCTCATTCTCGGTGAATGAACGTTTCTCGCGCAGCCAGATGTGCAGCACACCAATCACCTGATCGCGCGCGCGCAAAGGCAGCGAGAGACCACTGTGAATTTTCCGCATACGTTCCGCTTCGAACGGCAAGATGATGGCAACGCGGCTGGTTTGCAAATCTTCAGTGAAATGCGGTTCGCCGCTCTGCGCGACGAGACCCGTGATCCCTTCCCCCATGCTGTGCCGCAGAGCGGTCTCAACCCCTTGCTGAATGCCCGCCTCCTGGCGAGAGTCATACCAGCCGGAAGAGACAAGCTCGCCGCTCTCCTCATCCAACAGGAAGATCGAACCATTCGCAGCATTGACGACCTTTGCCGCATGGTAGGTAATCAGCGGAGTCATTTCAGCCACATTGGAAGCTGCGCGCAAAGAGGATGAAACCCTGGCTAAAATCTCCAGTTCATACGCACGCTGGCGCAGAGTCTCTTCAGACCTTCTCCGTTCGGTAATATCCTGCAAGATGACGGTGAAGAATTTTTTTCCATGAACGACACTTTGCGAAACGTAGGCTTCCATGGGAAATTCCTCGCCGTTTGCACGCAAACCATAAATCGAATCCATCATCTCTTTAGAACGGCTCGAAGTATTTGTTTTTGAAAAATTTTGAACGTGGTTATGATGGGCATTGCGATATTTTTTCGGGATCACAATTTCCAAGGGTTGACCGATTGCCTTCTCGGCTGGCAGCCCGAACACCTTTTCTGCAGCGGGGTTGAAGAAGATGATGCGCTGGTTTTCATCCGTGGTAATGATGGCGTTCAAGGCGGTGCGGATGATCCCATCCAGCCGCGCTTCATTATCCTCCAATGCCTGCTCCGCCAATTTACGCTCCGTCACATCCCGATAGTTGACGACGATCCCGGCGATATGCGGTTCATGCAGCATGTTATGACCGGTGATCTCGAAATAACGCCACTCTCCGTCTTTTCGCTTGAGACGATATTCAACGGTTCGGACCGCGCCCGGAATTGCCACGCCCTCCGAGAAAACTCTCAGCACCTCTGGCAGGTCATCGGGATGGATATATTTGAAGGCGCTTCCCCCCACAATTTCATCCACGGTAAAACCGGTCAGCCGTTCTTCTGAAGGCGCAAGATAACGGACGTTTCCTTCCGCATCCAATATCCCGACACCCTCGGCAGAGTTTTCGATCAACGCGCGGTAATATGCTTCGCGGTCGGCAAGAGCTTTCTCGGCTCTCTTGCGTTCGCTAACATCGCGGACGATGCCTTGCAAATATCCGTTCGGTAAGATTTTGGCGCTGATCTCAACCGGAATCGGCAAACCGTCTTTCCGTTTGAGGTTGCGTTCGACAATCAGCGTCTTTCCATCCAACAGATCTTGCATCCTCCAGGGCGTTTTGGATAACTCGTCTGGAAAGACAAGGTCTTCCATGCGCATCGAAAGGATTTCCTCGCGTGAATATCCCAGCATGGCACAGCCACTGGGGTTCACATCCACATACTGCCGTTCCGCGTTCGAAAGGAATATACCGTCTGATGCCTGCTCTACCAGGGTCCGGTAACGGGTCTCTGAAGCGCGCAGGGCGTCTACAAGTTCCGCGTTTTCAATGATGGAGGCAGCGTGCCCCGCTATTGCCTGAGCCAGTCTTTTCTCCGCTTCTGTAAATTTACGACGGCGGCGGCTTTCCCAAATCTCGATGGTGCCCAACATTTTTCCGTGCGCCATGATCGGCACAAACAGCATGGACTTGATCTGGTAGGCGGAAAACTGTACGCGCTCAGCCGGTGTCATTTCAATATCATCCTCTTGAAGGACGATAACCTGCCCCGCAGACATGTATTTTAGAACGGTTGCATAATCGCTGTTTGGGTATTCTTGCCCCAGGTCCGAATGGATCTCCGCAGGTACGGCATCACTGCTCCAATATTCGGCAACTACCCGCATGCTGTCTTTTTCCATATTGATGGAAGTGATGTTCGTGCTGGTGGCGTTCAACGCCTGGGTCATGTGAAGGGCGAGCTTCGCCAGCAAAGCAGGCGGGTCTAGCAAGCTGGACGCCATATCTTGCGCAGAGGAATAGAGCTGCTCCAATTCAGCGGCTTTGAGGCGGGTCTCATCGTTGAGCTTCACTTTTAGAATGGCAAGCGCAAACTGCTGCGATGCCTGCTCCGCCAGTTCCAATTCCTCAGCGGTAAATGCATGGGTGTCTTTGTATCCAAATACAAGCACGCCGAGTCGTTGGTTATTGGCGGTCAGTGGAATGCCAAGCGCAGAGCACATTTGGAATTTCTCAGCCAGATACGGGCTGACATAAGGACTATTCCTCACATCCGATACTGCAAGGATGTGTCCCGCATCCAGGATCGACCGGCTGAACAGCCTGTCCGCCGGCATAAGGGCGGGGACATCTTTGAGATTATCCGAAGAAACAAATTTCGAAGGGAATTGACGGGTTTCATCCCAAAGGACAAAATAATACCCATCGGCATCCATCGCCTCTTCGAGTTTTCCAATGAAATCCCGCAACAGGCTGTCGAGGTTGGGCGCTCCCAATGCCGATTGCGTCACATCATTTAATAACTTCTGACGGCTGGCGTACATGTTCAACTGCTTCGATGCTTTGATATTCTCGAGGGCATACGCCAGGTTGCCCGCCAATTCCTGAAGAAGGGTGATCTCCTGTTCGTCGAACTTTTTCGATTCTTCATCGTAATCCACAACGAGAGAACCTAGCACACGCTCGTTATAAAGAAGCGGCAAGGCAACCGCCGAACGGTTTGGATACTTCCCTTTGCGGGGGCATGTTCGACATGGATCATCCGAGTCGCCGGGGTTCACGTAATAATACGTCTTCGAATGGATAGCCGATTCGACACAGACCGGCGGCTGAATCTCCCTGCCTAGATGAGCCTTGAGTGTTTTCTCAGCTTCATGGTCGCCTGCGCAAGCAGTGAATTCAAGGCTGGTGCCGTCCCCTTTCAACAAACCGACCCACGCAAAGGCATAGCCCCTATCGGAGATGAGAAGTTTACAAGCCTCCATGAGCAGGCTTTCCTGGTCCTGCGCGCGGACGATTAGTCGGTTCACTTCACTAACCGTGCGCAGAATTTGGCTGAGGTGCTGTTCACGTTGAAGCGTCTTGCGGCTCTCTGCCAGGCTGCCCTCCAGCGCTCGAAGCAGATAGTTGATCGAGATCAACGTTGCGATGCTCAAAAATACCCAGACAAGCCCGCCGCTTATCCACGCCCCCGGCAGCGCCGCGTTGACTTGTAATTTCGAAGGAACGACCAGCAGCTCCGATACTTGCAGGTATCCGATCATTCCCAGCGTAAACAATGCAACAAGAAAGGCGATCAGGCTGTAGCGAAATTCATAGAACACCCCGGAAAAAATGACAAAAGCAAATAAAAGGATGCGTCCATCCCCGCTGAAGGAAGTCAACACCATGCCGGTCGTTCCCAGCATGTAGAGGTTGAAGAGCAGAAGCCCGGCGCGCAGCTTGTAATTCAATGCGCGGTTGAAAGTGATAAAGGCAAAGATGGCAGTGGTCGCAAGATAAATGGAAATCGTCAGGCCCGCCAGAGATTGCGGATTTTCAAACAGGCCCCTGCTTTCGCGATATTCGACCAATACGTTGTTTATAGCACTGACCAGTGCGACCAGCCAAAAGATGAATATCCCTCTCAACACCCCATCCAGGAGGTGAGACCGCCGCTCCTGCAGGGACGAAAAAGCATCCCCTATCTGAAGCTTGAATGCGGTAAAAGGTGACCTGAATAATTTGGAAAGCATGATCGTTGCGCTGGGGTTGAGGAGATTATATACGCAGAATCGGTTTGCATAAGACAAAACGGATTAGAGTTTCACTGGGCAGGAGAAAGAGTGCGCAGGTTGCAAGACGCGGCCGTTCAAAGAGCAAAAATCGCAATAGGGCTTACGCAGTTCAAAATCTTTTGCCGCGAATTTTGCGAATTGCCACGAATTTTTTAATCACTGATGTTACGCGATTTCTACTTTCTTGTATCCCTTGCCCTTCGACTGCGCTCCCCGTCCTTCGGCAGGCTCAGGATTCACTCGTCGCTCCGCTCAGGGCGGCTGCCGCGCTCCCGAAATACACCGGGACGATGTGAGCGGAGAGCGGGTGTTCGTCCCGCTCGTAGTCGAAGCGTAGGCGTGTAAGGTGAGATCTTAACGCGAATTTTCCGAAGGAAGCGAATGACGCGAATTTTTTCGCGTCATTCGCCCGGTTTGCGCAATTCGCGTTTCAAGGGTTGAAGTGCATCGCTTCTCTTTGTTCCTTCCCGCTCCGTTGATGGTCACAGGATTGCTGATCTATCAATTTCTCCCCTCAACGCGCAAAATGATCGAAGCGTGGAACGACACAAAATAGGGAGAAGATGTGGCAGCTTGGAAAAGGATAGGAACCGGGAACAAGACCAACGTCAGTGTGAAGCGAAAGTGTGATTTATGTCACTGAAAAATTACATCAATTGTGCAATAATTCACATATCGAAGCACTCTTGTCTTTGGCATCATTTTCAATCCAACTAACTATATTAAGGAGAATGCCATGTTCACGCTAGATAATTTGTTCCTCTTGCTCACCGGCTTGATCGCCGCGTACCTGTGTTGGTTCTTTTACCAGCGCTATCAATTGCACAAAGCACTGCATAACCTTTACTATCTAATGGGTTTTGCGGTGCTTTTGGTTTCAGGGCTGTTGTTGATCTTCCTCGGTCTCGACATCCTCGCCTCCCCCTACGTGCTGACGGTTGCCAGCCTGATCCCGTTGGGAATTTCGATGGGGTTGGCTGAAGAATACTTCCCCGCCTGGAAAACCTATTTCAAATGGTTTGCCGCCATCGGCTTCCTTGCCATCGCCGTCACCAGCATTGGCGGCATGGATGCACTGAAGAAGATCGCGGTTCCGCTCTTCCACGGCGTGGCGGGATTGGTCATCTTCATCGGTCCGTTCGTGGCGAAGGATGCGCCGAAGGGATTTTGGTGGGTTGGCATCGGCGGCGTACTCATTGGTCTCGGCGGCATTGCGCTTGCCTTCATCTCCCTCGGCAAGCAGTTGCTATTCTTCAGCCCTGAGTTCGTCATGCTCATCCTCACTCCCCTGCTCTTCTTGATGGCTGGGGCGTTTGCGTTGGGGTTTACGAAAAAGGGGTAACTGGTCATTAGAGATTAGTAATTGGTAATTGGGTGCGCAGATATCCAATTACCAATTACTATTTACCTCAAGGAAAACCATGAAAGACAGATTCAACTACCTTTTCAACTCCACCAAAGGGCTCATCCTCGTCGCCATCGCAATGATCGCGATGGTCACCGCGGTGTGGGGCATGTTATCCGGTCCTATGGCGGAGATGGGCGTGCGCGAGATCGTCATCAAGGCGCTCGGCATGGACATCGTCCAGGCGGAACGCGAAGGGCGCATCATCATCCTGTATCACTCCATTGCAATGGGCGTGATCGCCATCGAGACCTATATGGTGACGGGCTTATTGAAGATGAAAGCCTTCTTCAAGACCGCCATCAATGCCATTATCACGGTTGGGTACATCCTGACCATGGTCTTCGGTATGGGCTTTGCCTATTTCGGTCACAACTGGGCATTTCACGGAATTTACATCTCCGGTCTCTCGCTTATCTTCTTCGCGGGCGTGATGTTATGCATCGCGCTCTACCCTTGGAACCCGGAATACTACATCACCGATAACGACTATTCCAAAACCAAAAAGGGTCTCGACCTCGAACGTACCGCTTTCTTCGCCACGGCAGTGACAACCGTTTTGTCCTCTTTATTCGGCGCAGTGCCCGGTTCGTATTACGGTCACGGCTTCGAGACCTTCCTAGCCGAAAACATCATCCGCTACCCCGAAAAAACTTTGCTGGAATATTCAGTCATCGGTCACCTGCACATCATGCTGGCGCTGATCGGCATCATGATTACGCTCATCATTGGGCGCTGGCTGAACTTCAAAGGCATCTTGCACAAGATCGCCATGCCGCTCATGATTCTCGGCACGGTTGTGTTGAACCTTGGCGTATGGGGTGTGGTGACTCCGCTCGAACCTGTGGCGCACATGGTTATCTATGTCGGCGCGACCCCGTCTATGCTGGCGGCGCTCTTCCTGCTGATCTGGGACTGGGGCAAACTCATCAAAGACGGCACGGCGCATCTCGCCAAACCCACCTTCCTGGAAAAACTTGGCGCGATGGTGCATGACCCGCTCAAATTTGGTCCCACCTGGCAGATGCTTTTCATGAATTTCACCACCAGCGGCATTGGCATCTTCATGGCGATTAAACTGGATGAAATCTTCCGTGTGTGGCCCGCGCGCGAAGAACGTATCGAACTGACCGGTCACTGGCACGCGCTCTCCGCTATCATTGCCACCATTATCCTAATGTACTACGGTGACATGCTCGGACTGAAAGGCAAAGTCCGCCAACTGTACGGCTGGAGCATCATCTTCCTCTCGGATATTGCGCTTGCGGCAGTCACCATCTTTGAAATGAAACGTCTCTTCATTGGCGAAGCCGAACAGCAGCCGCTGGTCAACGGGTTGATGTATGCCATCGACTTCGGTCTTGGCATGCTGCTCGTCCTGCTCGCCATCGTCATGGTCTGGCGCTTGATCGACCTTTTCAAACCAAAGGGACGTTGGACAGAAGAAGCGACTCAAGAACTCGTTGAGGAGGTGGCGAAATGAAACGCTTCTTCTCGTTCCCGTCATTGCGAGGAGGGTGCTCTTCCCGACGAAGCAACCCCCGTCACAACACGAGATTGCTTCGGGCTGGCGCCCTCGCAATGACGATGGTCGTACTACTGGTTTCATGCGCCCCTGCTGACTTGAACGCTCCGATGCCCGCCTTCGAGACAGGCATCGACCCGAACTCTTGTGCGCAGATCCCGGCTGGGGAATTCCACCATGGTCAATTCGATGAAATCGCAAGCACGGACGCATACGAGATCATG
>JACPVC010000288.1 GCA_016191955.1 Chloroflexota bacterium | reverse complement strand
GTTGCGCCGGAGAAAACATTCTTGATAACGCTGACGTTTCCATAACTAATGACGAACAGCAAAGATGAAATCACAATCCCCGCACCAATGGCTTGAAGAAAGCCAATACGGTCGATGATGATGAGCATGACCCAGATCAATGCATAATCCATGCGCGGCAGGAGTTTGTATGAATCCACCAGCCATTCGGCGAGGAAGGACAAGCCCAAAAAGAACAACATGCCGCCCATCACGAAGCGCGGAAAATATGAAATGACCGATGCGCCGAGGAACAATGCCAACGCGCAAAACAACCCTGTCGAGATTCCAACCAACCTGCTTTTCGCGCCGAAACGATTCGGCAGCGCCGAGAACCCAAGCGTTTGATATCCCACCGGGAAACCAATCAAGCCACCCAAAATATTCGCGCCGCCTGCGGAGATAAGCTCACGGTTCAGGTCGATGTCTTGTTTATAGATCACTTCCAATCCGCTGGCGTTGAGCAACAGGGAGATCACGCTCAACCCGAACAAGGTCGCGTAGGTCTCTGCATTTCCGAAGATCGCGCCCCATTGCACCATGCGCAAATTTTCAAGCGTAAAGAATTTGAACAACCCGCCTTGTGGGAAGGGTCCCAACAGCCAGCCGTTCGCGCCTGCTTGTTGGATGGGAATTCCTGATACGGCTAAAAATAAATAGAACAAAGCGATCCCGCCAAGGACAGCCCCGGGCATAATCAAAAAGTGATTGAAGCGCCGCACGATCAGCAATAAGACAAGCCCAAACAAAATGCCGGGCAGCCAGTTCCATAAAACGAATGGAGCAAAGAACTTGGGAAGCTCGGCTAGCGTTGGCGGGATGCCCACTAACACGCCAAACGAGCCTTTGACAAGCAGATAGCCCGTTCCTGCCAGAAAGCCGCCGACAACAGGATACGGCACATAACGGGCAAATCCGCTTAGCTTGAACCAGCCGAGGATGATGAATAACAGACCCGTCAGGAGCGACCCCAGCATAATAGCGCCCACGGCTGTGGAATAAACCGCCTCAGGGTCCTGACCTTGGAGAGTCGCCGCCACCCCAGCCGCCATCAACGCCATGAGCGCGGCAGGCGTATCTTGCGGTACGCCGACCATATTGGCGAGGGAAGATGTCAGCGCAATGACGATGGTGACCACCACTGTTCCGATCAACATGATGCCGATTCCGCGCGGCAGGAATTGGCTCAAAGGACCGGAGAAGATCAGGGCGGCGAGGGAAATCTCCACGCTGATGAGGATGATGGCGTTGATCAACCCGGCAGTAAGACTGGGCAGTAGAACGGACGGTTGGAAGTTCTTTTTGAGTTCAGCGGCATTCATTAATGCTCCCTACTGAAAATTTAGCTGCTCTGTCGGGGCTTAGCCCCCGACAGAGCTATTTGACTACTTAGCTGGTTGTTGTAACCCGCTCCACCTTGAATGGTGTCATATCTGGGTCGATGACTTCGCCGAATTCTCTGGCGGCGAGGTGACCGCTGAACACGGCTTGGGCGATGATGTTGGGTGCTTCGGCGTCGCCGATGAGTCGCAGTGATTTGAGTCGTCCGTCTGCGAGGGCGGGTTTGAGTTCGTGATACAGGCTGTCGTTGGGGATTCTATCGGTAACCATGACGATGGCGTCGCAGGCGAGAGTCGATTCGGCGTTGGTGATGGTGTGAGAAACAGTGGCAGTTGTCGGGGAGTATGAGGCGAGAACATGGTGGGGGAGCAGAGTCACATTCAAGCTTAGGAGTCGTTTGTAGATGCGATCCTGTTCAAGGGTGTATTCGGTCCATGCTGAGATGGTGGGAGCGGGAGTCATCAGCGTGACTTCACAGCCGTTTTGCGCAAGTAGTTCTGCCAGTACGCCGCCCATGTAGTAATGGTCATCGTCGTAGATCAGAACTTTACCGCTTGGAAGTTTTCCCCCTGCGGGGACGATGCCATTCATCAAATCATCGGGTGTGAAGAGGTTGCCATTGCCTTGAATGGGATGTGCGTTGCTGCGCCCCACGCCGTCGCGCCGCCAGGTGGAACCTGTTGCAATGATGACATGCGGCTCGCCAGAGTCGAGCACATCTTGCGCCGAGACTTTGCTGGAAGGATAAAAGAAAACGTTTTCGAGTTTGTTGATCTGTGTGAGACGCCAATCGATGACGCGCCGCCATTCGATCAGATTCGGCAGCGCAGACTCAAGTAGAACGCGACCGCCCGCTTCACGCTTCGCGTCGGTGAGAATGACCTTGTACCCGCGCTGACCCAACGCCCGAGCCGCTTCCAACCCGGCGGGTCCCGCACCGACGATAAGAATCTCTTCTTCCGATTTTTTCGGCGCGATGATTTCGGGATGCCAATCTCGCCGCCATTCTTCGCCCATGGTTGGATTCTGCGTGCAGCGAATTGGAACAAAACGCGTATCGCCCGTGACACAGATATTACAGCCGATGCACTCGCGAATATCTTCGTGCCTGCCTTCTTTGATCTTGTTCGGCAGGAACGGGTCGGCAATCGACGGACGCGCCGCACCGATGATGTCCATGATGCCGCGCTCGATGGCAGAGACCATGCTGTCGGGCGAAGTGTAGCGTCCCACGCCGACGACGGGTTTGGTGGTGAGCTGTTTGACGAAAGAAATATATTTTTCCTGATGACCTTCCTTGCCAAAGCGCGAGGTGATGGAGTCGTTCTTCCATGCACTGATGTTCACATCCCACAGGTCGGGGAGTTCAGCGAGCATGGAGACGATCTCTTTTGCTTCGCCATCGTGCTGCATTCCTTCTTCGCCGAGAAGTTCATCTACAGCAAAACGGACAGCTACGGCGCATGTATCGCCGACAGCATCTTTTGTATCTTCAATGAGTTCGCGGAAGAAACGCGCGCGGTTTTCGAGCGAGCCGCCGTATTCATCGGAACGGTCATTGTCTTTTGAGAGCAGATGAAACGCCAGTGTCATGTTATGCGCGGCGTAGCAGTAGATAATGTCAAAGCCTGCTCGCTTGGCGCGGATGGCGGCATTGCGATGCCACTTGCGGACTTGCTTGAGGTCGTCTTTGCTTGCCGCGTGTGATTGACCGGGTTCATATCCGCCTCCGCCGGTGATGCCCATCGAACGCGGAGCGAACGCCGAGGCGCGTGAATATAAATTCGCCGCGTCGTGGCTGTTATAGGTTAGTTCGATACCTGCGAGCGCGCCGTGTTTGTGAACCGCTTCGGTCATCAACTGCCAGGTTGAGATGTCGTTATCGTCCCAGATGCGACCTTCAAAATACGGCGAGAGGTCGCTGGTGTGATGGATTTCCGTCTCTTCGGTGCAGACCACGCCCCAGCCTCCTTCCGCTTTCATGCCGCGCATGGCTGCCATACTTTGCGGCATGCGCCAGCCGAAGCCATTGCAGTGCGGCACTTGATAAAAACGATTCGGCGCAGTGACGGGTCCGATCTGGATGGGTTGAAAGAGGATGTCGTAGCGAGAGGGCATAGGGATTCCTTTTCAAATAACGTGACAGTCACCTTTAAGGTGACTGTCACGTCTTACTTATTTATGAACAATTCGATAACTGCGGGAAGAGAGAGTAACCGATTGGGTCGATGCCCGCGAAAGATTCGCCAGCCATGAGGATCATAAAGGTGATGACGCGGTTGTTCGTATCGTTCATCACCCAGTAGCGGGCGATGTAAGGAACATCTTCACTGACGGCACTAAATTTATAGAGACGCAAACCAACGTCGCTGCGGCATTCGATTTGGAGTTCGTAGCTTTGATAATTGGCAAAGACGTTTGTCCAGTTTTCGTCTGCGAAGTAAGCGTTCAAATCGGGTTCTTCGTAACCACAGGGGAAGATCAAGGCTTCGAGAAAAGCGACTGCGCCTTGCGAATTACTGAGCCATGATACGGACACGCGGTCTTCTGAAACGGTGTGGCTTTGTTCCCAATCTTCTTGCTGAAAGACTTGTCCTGTGAAACTCAATGCACGGTCAATATCATCTTGAGAGGGTTCAGGAGAGATGCAGACCGGGGTGACGGTGGAAAGGATTTCTGGTGTGGGCGTGAGAGTGGGGGAATTTTGCTGCGGCTCTGGCGTGACTGTGGGCTGGTCGCCAGACTGCGAGCACGCCGTCAGGACGAAAAAGATCAAGAACCATGCTGCGAATTTTATCTTCATATATATCCCAGGCAATTGGATTTTTCGAAGTATAGCACGCAGAACGAAAACGCCCGACCTGTACGGGTCGGGCGTTCATTATTAAGCGGATAATCTTTCTTTGACTTCATAATGCTGTGAACGTTCGTCGAAGCGCGAGAGGATGGCTCTTGCCTTGGGCGGCACGACGGCGGTCTCATAATCGTCACCCGCAAAGGCTTTTACAGATTCGATGGAGTCGAACCACATGATGGTGATGAATTCGACCTCGCTTTCAAGCGGACGGCGAAACAGTTGAATTTCCTGAAAGCCGGGAATGTTACGTCCGCGGATGCCGAGGAAGATTTCTTCCTTCAGCAGATTCTCGTATGCATCTGCATTTTCAAAAGTGGTATAGCCGTGCCAGATCCTGCCGATCATTCCTTTTCCTTTTTAAAGCCCAGGAACATTTTTACATTGATCTCGGAAGGGAAAATAACACGTTCATTTTTCTCTTTTGCATCTGCAAGCGCCTGATGGATGCGCTCCATGCCTGCGTGATAGCTTGTTTCATCGAGGAGAGCCAATTGGGATGTGGCGTTGTGTTTGAGGAACGGGTCCTTCAGTACCGCCTCGCCAACATGGATGTTGCGGATATGTTCGACGGTTTGCGAAGATGTGTTTTGAAACCCTTCCTGTTCCATCCACTGCAAAACGGAACTACCAGCCGGGTACCGCCGCAGGTCGGTGTCGTAGACGGTATCGAAGTAGTCGTAAATGTACCAGTTGGTGCCGCCTTCGTGCGGGTCATGCCCGATGATCGCCAGCGCTCCGCCCGGTTTGAGAAGGCGGGATGCTTCGACGATGAAGGCATGGTGATCGCCGAAGTGATGGATGGCGTCTACGCAGTAGATGAGGTCAAAGGCGGAGGAACGGTAGGGGAGTTGAGTACCCAAGCCGCGGCTTAGGTGAAGAGGCGCGGGCTGTCCCATTGCCTGCCGGATCATGCCCATCGAATAGTCCAAGCCGTAGAGGGCAGCGCCTGTCTGATTCAAAAGATTCAGCCAGAAACCGGTGCCGCTGCCAACTTCCAATATGGTTTTGGATTTTGCCTGTTTGGCGAGTTCGAGGAGCGCCTGCCCGCGTTCCCAGGTTTGGGAGTTGGGATAGCGTTGGTTGTATTGGGAAGCGATCTGATCGTAGTTAAGATTGGGTGTGGTCATGCAAATATTGATAACATGACCTCGCGCGGCATTACTTACGCTGAGTTTACAATTTCTTTTACACGTCCCACCTGCCCATCCGTTAGGCGGACTTTGATGCCGTGCGGGTGATTTGGCGATTTGGTGAGGATGTCTTTGACGATGCCCTTGGTCAACTTGCCTGTGCGCTGGTCCTGCTTCAGGACGATCAGCACGGTCATGCCGGGTTTGATGTTGGAGCGGGTTTGGTTGTTCATTTGCTCTCCTTTGTTCGTGCCACCCTGACCCTGAGCGATAGTGAAGGGGAAGGGTCTCTTACTACAGGGGTAGTGATCCTTCGCTTTCGCTCAGGATGACATGCTAGGAAGATGTGCTCTGCTCAACAGGTGTTACATACCATTCCAAACTCAAATCCTTCCATTGAGGGTTTACAGACTCGATCAAGGCAATCTTCTTGACGCGCAACCAGCCTTTGATTTGCTTCTCGCGCGCAAGGGCAACATGCACATCGTTAGTTTCTTCGTAATGGACAAGCCGTGTAATGTTGTACTTGCTGGTAAAACCCTCGACGAGTTTATTCTTATGTTCATATACACGCCGCTCAAGGTTGTTGGTCACACCTGTGTAGAGAACACGTGATTTACTCGCCATGATGTAAACATAATACTTTTTCATAAACCCTCTTTATTGTGTCATCCTGAAGGAGCGTGTTCTTTGCGACCGAAGGATCTCTGGGATGGGCGTAGAGATGCTTCGCTGTCACTCAGCATGACACTTTGTCCAGTAGTTGTAGTTGTACATGAGTTGAATGTTTTGAATGTTCATTAATCTCCTAAGCCTTTGTAGTCAGAGATAAAATGAATAAATTTCTTGGCAATATCAGTAACAATTAGTCTTGGAAGCTCATCATTTGTTTCATCCCATAAAATGGAACTTGCTTGATATATTTCCTCGAAATCTTCAATGTCAATGCTTATGTGAATTAAGCCGCGAATATTTAAGTCGCCAATTAAAAGTTTAAATTGATTTTTCGAGATACTAGTATTATTTCGTGATATTAACTGGTAAATGGCTGGATAAGACTTTAAGAATTTTATTTCCTCTTCGTTGTTTATGAAAAACTTTAGTAAATTAAGATGAGAAGGAGATAACTCGTCTATAAAACGGATAAAAGTTAATTGGAAATCCTCTTCCATTTTTGAAGAAGTTACAGAATTTACAATAGCGCTTTTCAACGCTTCTAATTTCTCTTTTTGATGAGTCCGAATAGCAATAGTAGTTGCTTGCGAAACTATTGAAATAAACAAATCATTATCTTGTAATTCATCTAACTTAATTCCTCTATTTTCCTCTAAATACCGTAATCCATGTACTATTTCTTCTCGCCATTTTTCCAATCTTTTTTCTAAAGGAGGTTTTACAAAATATTCAAAAAGGTCGGGGCACCTGGGACAATCGACAAGGTTGCTTTTGCGACAAGATGAGCAGTGTCTAAAGAATTAGCCTCTGGCGGTTGATACTTTGCTTTTATATTTTTCTTTACCATTAACTAAGCAGTCCTCTCGCAAACGTCAACAACGCCTGCACATCATTGAAATTGGTGACCATGCCTACGGAGATGCGCACCGCGCCTGAAGATTTGCCATCAATGCAAAGGCGGAAGTCGTCAATGGACAGGCGGTCTTCGTGACCGGGTCCGGTGAAGCACACATCTAATTCCACGCGCGAGATGCCGAGGGCAATTTCGCCTGCGCCGGGGTTGCAGAAACAGCCGGTGCGCAGGGAGATATTCACTTTATTCGCTTCGCTTTCGATGAAGCGATGGTCGAAGGCTTTGCCGTTCTTATCGTAAAAATTGACCGTGACCGCCCCGCCTCTCCCTTCGATGGAGTTGGGTCCGAACAACCGGACCAGCGGCTCGCCCGTGCTGTGTTTCATGGAGGTGAGATTTTCCAACAGCCAGCCAGTGAGAGTTTTGACTCGTTCTCCGATGGCATCGTAGCCGATGGACTCGATGTGCTTGAGTCCGATTTCAAGGGCGGGGATGTTCAAATAATCAAGCGTGCCATCTTCAAAGGCGGGAGCGCCTTCGGCGAGATAGTATTTGTCGCCTTGCACGGATGCGACGGTGATCGTCCCACCGGCGAACCAGGGACGATGTAATTTTGCCAGCGCGGATTTTCTTGCGATGAGTGCGCCAAGCCCGGTTGGGTAGCCGAAGATTTTATAGAAGGAAATGGGAACGAAATCGGGTTTGACCTTGCTCAGGTCAAGTTTGCTGGTTGGGACAAAAGCAGCGGCGTCGAGCAGCACGTCCCAGCCGTGGGCGTGAGCTTGCTCGATCCATTCGAGCGGATGCTTGACGGAGGAGAAGTTCGATTGAGCGGGGAAAGCAAACAGGTTATGACCAGCCTTGGAGGGGCGCGACAGTTCAAGGTCCAGTTGGGAGGCGTCGACTCGCATGTCTGGCAGCATGACCGGGATATAGGTCACATCTGCGCCGCGCGCGTGAGCAAATTCCCGTATCCCGTTGACGGAGTTGTGGTTGTCGAAGGTTAAGAGGTAACGTCCGTTCGGGAAGGGATAAGACTCGCCGACGAGTTTGAGCGCGCCGCTGGCGTTGGGCGTGAAGATGGCGAGATATTCATCGGGATCGGCGTTGAAGAATTTGAGGATGTATTCTCGCGCGCCTTCGACGAGATGCGTGGCAGCGAGCGAAGTGGGGTTGGACGAGTGCGGGTTGCCAAAGACGCCTTCGTGCAGGAGTTGATGATGCTTTTGAATCTGCGACTCGGCATAGATGCCGCCGCCGGTGTAGTCGAGATAAACATGTTCGGCATCGTCGAGTCGGGCGTAATCCTTTTTGCGGAGTTCGTCGATGAGTGCGGTTTGTTTGTAGGTGGGATATTTTTGAAGGAAGGTTTCGAATTCGGTTGAAGACATGGTTGAATCTCCTGAGTGTGTGGGGATGATACCAGAAACAAAGAAGTTATGATTGCAACGAAAGGTGATGTGTCTGTTCCCATTGCCTGTCTCACTG
>JACPVC010000299.1 GCA_016191955.1 Chloroflexota bacterium | reverse complement strand
TGACGAGCGTGCCGCCAAGTCTTTTCGTCAGGTCTGAAATGATCGCCTGAGTCTTATCGAACAAAATCGGGGGTTGTTTTGCTTTATGCACTTTCCCGGATTTTCCAGCCTTGCTATTGGATTCCATTTATATTGCTCCTAAGCTTGATGAGTACAACCTTGTAAATGTTATCACCGAACATAATAATAAAAATGAGTTGAAGGTACTATTTCTTGACGCGCGACCAAAGCCACCCACCCGCCAGCCCCAACAATTGACCGGTGATGGTCGTGTAGATCACGCCTGATATCCCCGCTTCGGTAAGCCAGGCTGGCAGGTTGAAAAAGCCGAATGCCAGCAGGTTATAAGCGAGCAAGCCACCAAGCAGCATGCCCATCGCCCAACGCAAGGCAACAGTCCGTTTGACGAAGCGTGAGACAATCCCAAACAGAGCCCCGGAACCGAGCAGCACGAACAACATGGCAAGCGACCACGCCGAAACGCGCGGGTAACCTTCCTGAGTCACAAAGGTATCTTCTTCTTGCACTACAGGCGTAGCAGGAGTCGGCTCGGAAGATTGGGTAAGTTCCGGCACAACCACGGTCACTGCCACCGCGCCGTTTTGTGAAACGTCCAATTGCAATACCTCAGAGATGACTGCCGGTTCGCTGGCAACGCGAATTTCCAACAAGCCGGGTTTATCCAAACCGAAGGCAGCATGCGCCACGCCGTCAGTGGTCACAGATTCCACTTGCTGCAAAATGCCGCTGCCTTCACCGGTCAGCAGCATCGAGAAGCGAACCACCGTCCCATCGGGAACCGGATTACCGTTATGGTCTTTGATTACGCCCGTCCGAATCGAAATCGTATCGCCAATGCTGAAGAGCGGAGTCAGAGTCGCTTCAGGGACGGTATCTGCACTTGGGGTGGTCGGGGCAGGCGGCAGGTCCAGAAAGATCGGGATGATCTGAATCGGGTTGGGCGAAGTAACCGTAATCAAGTCATAGCCCACCGCAGAAACCGAAACCGGCGAAGCGCCCGCAGGAGTCAATTCCTGAAAGAGCAAGCGCACAGCCACATCCACGAACTGGGGCTGTTTACTGTAAAGCGCGTAATAGGCGGTGAAGCGCGAAAGGGTCGTGGTATCGAAATAATATGGCGCGCCAAATGAAAACAAGATCAACTGCTTATTCAACAGCAGACTCGGACGCTCACGTAAAAAGCGGCTGACAAGCGCAGGCTGACCGCGGGTCGAATCCGTAATGGAGACCACCACCCAATCGGCATTATCGAGATCGTCTGCAACGAATTGATTTTCATCGGGCGCATCGAGCCAGGCTTGCAGGTTCCCAAAGGAATACGATTTGAGACGGAACTCCTCCACCTGATTGCCGCTCTGCGGACCGTACAAACGCAAGATCGCGTTTTGCAACGCATCAGACGCAAGAAGGGGCTGGGGCGAACACGCCGAACATTGCGCCCCGCTGACGGAGTCTGTGATGAAGACAATCCTGTCGTTTGGCTGCGGCGGCAGCGGTAGGATCGAGGCAAGGTCTTGCTGACTCGGGCTGACGAGTGTGGCTGAGCTGCGCGCCACCTGGAAGGTAATATCGGCGCTCGTATTCGCCTCGGTAGTTTCAGGTGCAGGAAGAATTACATTGGAAATATTAAAGTTTTCATACAAATGGAACTTGGCGGCAAGGATGCGCTCCACAGAAGCATCCACTCGCTGGGCGAATGCCGGGTCTTCACGGTATTTCTGTGCAAAAAAGTCAAGCGTGCGCGCCACCGACGTGTAACTATCCGGCGCATCATCGCCTTTGATGTTACCCAGGTACAGCAGGTCATTCCCCGCCAGGAAGGAGTCGCGTGCGGCGACCCGCGCCTGAAAAAGACTTCCACCCGTTGCATAAAACTCGCGTACGGCAGCCGAGCCGAGATCATCGCTGACTAACAAGCCGCCATTGTTGTACCAGGTCGCAAATTCAGGCAGCGCCATAATCTGCCCTAACGCTTGCTGGTCGAAACTGATCGGGCGTGTGGTCGCGCGGATGTTGCCCTGAAATCCCTGATAACGGATGTGCGAGACGAGCAAGCCATCCACCGCTTCTTCGGGCTTGGTTGCATTACCCGTCACCGCGAAGAACGGAGCGAACTCCACTTGCTTCAACTGTTCGAGTGATTTTCGCACCGTGGCAACTTCCTCTTGTGGAAGGCGGTCCGCGCCGCCCGCACCGGGGAAATGTTTGGCGATCACCAACATATTTCCGCTGGAACCGAGATGCAAGCCGTTGACGTAGGCGCGTCCCATTTCGCCTACCCAGAATGGGTCACCGCCGAACACACGCGTGCCCAGATCGCTGCCAGATGCAGAGGGTGTTTCCAACACATCGAGTGAGGGTCCAAGGAATAGGTTGAACCCCAGCCCAGAAATTTCACTGCCGCGCACCCGCCCCACATTTTCGGCGTACTCGGTATTCCAGGTGGCGCCAACCGCCATTTCACTTGGCAACGGGGTCAAGCCTTCGAGAATTTGATCCGTCGGATACCCATCCCCCTCCTGCGAGATGCCGACGAACAACGGCACGTACACATATCGCACCAAGTCTCCAGTGACAGGGTCTATAGCGGTGTTGGCAGAATTATTCCACTCCACCTGTTGCAGTTCTGAGATCAAGCGATAGGCCTGCGCCAACGTATCGGCTTGGCTGAAGTTATCGTTCTGGGCTGCCAACATCACGCCGCCCACATGCCGCTGTGTGATCAAATCGTATATTTGAGATTCGGTTCCCGCATCCATACCAGTAAACGTCACTAAAAATAACTGCCCCACCCGTTCTTCGGGCGTCATCGAATTCAAAATGATCCGCACCGCGGCGGGCGGTGTGGCGGTCTGCGCCAATGTCGAACCGGGCGCGAGCGAAAAAATAAAAAGAACAAGAAGAAGGATACGAATTAGGCGCATTGCCCCACCCTTATAACACAACTCGACGTTACAGAGTATCGCATAATTTATTAAACAAGAAATTCATTTTCCACTCGCAGCTTTTGACAAAAAGTTTACTCTTCCACAAGGCAAGCGATAAGACAAAATGGACGCCGTTCACTGAACGACGCCATTGGATTTCCGCTTCAGACCGCGCCCGGGCTTGATCCCGGCATTCGGGAAGCTTCACTTCGCCCGCCCAAGAGCCTGAACCGCTGCGCCGGGATCGTCGGTGAAGAGACCATCTACGCCCCAATCACGCAGACGCCGAATCTCCTCTGGAGAATTTGCCGTCCACACATGCACGCGGCGGTGGACACGGTGCGCGCGCTGAATCCCTTCGCGGCTGGCATTCGAAATATGCGGATGCGACGCCTGATAATCGCCAAACATAAAGCCGAACGAACGCGCCCATAAGCCCATAAAACCGGGCAGGGCGAGCAGTCCGCGCGGGATTTCGGGCAACGTCTGTTGGGCAATCTTCAGGTTGGAAGCAAAGAAGGATGAAAAGATGATCTGCTTCGCGTTGTTATGGCGCTTGATCAATTCGCAAACTTTTAGAGCAAGCCCGTCGCGCGGAGTGGCGTAGTTGGTCAACTCAATGTTGATAAGTTTATTTTTACCGACCGTTTCAAATACTTCTTCCAGCAACGGGATTTTTATCCCCGCGAATTCCGAGTCGAACCAGGAGCCTGCATCCAGCTTGCGGATGGCTTCGAGGGTGAATGAAGCGACCTTGCCTTTACCGTCGGTGGTGCGGTCCACAGTGTCATCGTGGATGACGATGACGTGACCATCCACGGTGAGTTTGGCGTCGAGTTCAACACCGTCTGCGCCTTTTCGGATGGCTTGAGAGAACGACGGGAGCGTGTTCTCCGGTGCATTGGTAAGGTCGCCGCGATGGGCGAAAAGGATGGGGCGGGGAAAAGTGTCAAGCATGGCGAATCAGGTTGCGGCGGCGAAATGAAGCGAATGGGTTAAATGTCCACGAAATAAGCTTGAGCGGCACGGTCGAGCATCTCGCGCGACATGGTGGGCGAGACTGCCATATACGAAGCGATATCGAGGATCTGGTCGCATAAGTCACGCGGGTGCGAGGCGCGCAGTTTGCGATTGCGTTTGATGTACCACTCCTGCAAGAGATACGCCAAACCCTGGTCGTTGTATTCAACACGTTTATCTTGTGCAACGCGTTTGAAAATTTCGCGATACTCTTCGAATGAAGGGTCGCCGATCTCGATCTTGTGGCGTAAACGGCGCAGGAAGGCTTCATCCACGAGGTCTTTTGGCGGCAGGTTGGTCGAGAAGACGATCAACACATCGAAGGGCACTTCCACTTTACGTCCAGTATGGAGGCGCAGGAAGTCTACACGGTTTTCGAGCGGAACGATCCAGCGGTTGAGCAGGTCACGCGGGCGGACTTGCTGGCGTCCGAAGTCGTCGATAAGTAAAATGCCGCCATTGGCTTTTACCTGGAACGGCGCTTCGTAGAATTTGGTGGTGTCGTCGAAGACGAGGTCGAGACCTTCAAGGGTCAACTCACCGCCGACGACGATGAAGGGTCTGCGAATCTTCAGCCAACGCGGGTCGCGGCGGGTGCTCGAACGAAGAGACCCGGTCGGGTTGGAGCTTACGTCATTGTCTGGGGCAAGCGTATGGCTGACCGCATCATAGACCTTGATGACCTGCCCATCCAGATACAACGCATAAGGGATGTACATATTCTGGCTGAGCACCAAATTGCCGAAAGCGCGCGCGATACTCGTCTTGCCGTTTCCGGGAGGACCATACATAAAAATAGAACTACCGGAATTCAAAGCGGGACCCAGGCGCTGGAATGTCGTTTCAGAGATGATTAACTGCGAGAGTATCTGGCGCATGGTGCGCGTGGTGACAGTGACACGCCCGGTCTTCTGCTTGCGGATGGATTCGTTATACACCTCGAACGGAACGGGAGCGGGTCCTGCATATTGACTGCGTTCCAACGCCTCACGCGCGCGCAGGATGCCCGCGCTGGTAATGCCATAGGTGTAAGAGCCTTCGCCCAAGCCGCCCTGCGACGATTTAACTTCGATCAGCTTTTCCTGTTTAAGAGTTGTGAGCAGTTGGTCGGTCACACCGGCAAACGGCAGGGTAATCTCATCGGAGATCTTGCTGCCTGAGAGATAACCGCGAAAATAAAGTACTTTTAAAATTAAATCTTGAAGCCATAGCGTGGAAAGTCCCGTATCTTCAAGGCTGTTGATCTGCGGAGGAGTAAACCCGCCAGAAGAAGGTGTGGGAATTTGTCCAGTTTGCTTTACTACCATGTGGTCACCGTATCCCGGGCAGAAGAATTTCGAACATACAAACTGATTATACTTCTTTTCGTTTATAATCCAGCCGCTATGAAACTTTCCGTCATAATTCCTGTTTACAATGAAGTTGAAAGCATTGAAGCCATTGTTCAGCGCGTGCAGGCGACCAAATTGGTGCATGAAATCGTACTCGTGGACGATGGCTCCAAGGATGGGACTCGCGATATCCTCAAAAAATGGGATGGCAAAAAGGGGCTGCACATCATCCTGCATGAGAAAAATCAAGGCAAGGGCGCTGCCGTCCGCACGGGGATGTTTGCCGCCCAAGGGGATGTGCTCCTGATCCAGGATGCCGACCTCGAGTATGATCCGCGCGACTACCCCGAACTGTTGAGACCCATCGAAGAGGGGCTTGCCGACGTGGTGTACGGTTCGCGCTTTCTCGGCAGGGCGCACCGTGTGACCATGTTCTGGCATTTGGTGGCAAACAAGTTGCTGACGTTGATGACCAACATTCTGTACAACACCATCCTGACCGATATGGAAACCGGCTATAAGGTCTTCCGCAAAGAGGTCATTTCAGGGATGGTCATCCGCGCCAACAGTTTTAACTTCGAGCCGGAGTTCACCGCGAAGATTCTCAAACGAAATTACCGCATCTTTGAAGTGCCGATCACGTTCAACCCGCGCGATTACTCACAGGGCAAGAAGATCAAACTCCACGATGCCTTCGAGGCGGTCTGGGCGTTGCTCAAGTATCGGTTCGTAGATTAGCAATTAAGTACAGCGACATTTATGTCGCTATTTTTGGCGAGATAAATCTCGCCGTACTCACGACTCAAACAAAAACATCCCGCAGAGTTTTCTGCGGGATGTAATCTTTAATCCGCCCGATTACGGGACGAACACCGAATACTCGGAGACGTAATCGCCAGCCGGGTAATCTCCCATCCCATCATTAATGGGGGACTTGAACGTGACCGTCGTAGTGAGGTGATGCTCGCCAGACTTCCAATCGGAAAGAGCCGTGTAAATGATGCGGCACTGATTCCCGCCAGAGGGCAACTCTGCCACGGCAAACTGATCGAGCGGAACCTCTTCCCCATTCAATTCAAATGTTACATCGATCTGGCTGAAGTTCTGATCCAGAATTTCTTTGGTGGTAGTACACCAGTAATATGCCCAGATCAAGGTCTCAGACTTCACAAGCGGGACGGTATAGGTCAACACACCGGGGATGGAAGTTTCCTCAGCAGTATATTCCTCACGCTTCTTATCCTCGAGGAAAGCAGTTCCCGCCGAAAAAGCGGACTCCGTTTCACCAACGGATGCGATCTTCGGCGGCGCAGATGGAGTCACACCCGCTCCTTTCGGTTCGCTAATTACTTTCTCCGCCGCTTCAAGGATCACATCCTCACCCGCCAGTTCACGCTGGAAGGATTCAACCGTTACGGGCACGCGCACATTCGGCGCCACGCCGCCGCCTTCGATGTGGATATTGCCATCCGCATCCATTTGGCGAGAGACAGTCATTTGCACGTAAGTATTTTCCGGCATCAGGAAGGCTTCCACGCCTCCACCGGCACCGGAAGTTGGATACTGCCCAACGATAATTGCCCGATCTTTGATGGTCATGTTATACGAGAAGAACTCACAGGCGCTGACACACGCCGGTCCAACCATCACCACCACGGGTCCCGTATATTGCAATCCTTCACGCGGCGGGATCATCAACGCATCACTGGCGGGGTCCATGTAAAACTCACCGGTGACTTCATCGTAGGAGGAACCTTTTCCAGCCACCACTTCTTCGGTGAAGAAGTATGCCGCCATTTGGTCTGCCAGCCAGCCGCTGCCACCGCTGTTGTGACGCATATCCAAAATTACGCCGGGCACTTCATTTTGATTGAAATACTGCAAGGCATATTCCCAGGCTTGAATGCTCAAAACCTGATTATCTGAAAAGCTGCTGATGTTGATGTAGCCATATCCGCTGGGCAGGATCTTAAAGTCCACAGGCAGGGACGTTGCAGGCTGCCCGAATGCAAAGGAAGTGACGCTAAAGCTATCGCGCTCCGAAACAACTGCCAGGGATGCAGTTTTCTCCGTACCGCCCGGGTTCATGAACGCCACTTCCACCTGTCCCTTATCGGCGCGGAAGCGCGTGGCATAACGCAATTGCTGCAAACGCTTGATCTCAGGGTTGCTGAATGGCGAAGACCACGGCACAACGGCTGAAACTACATCACCAATCGGTTCGCCGTCCATGGAAATGATCTCTGCGCCGAATTCGATTCCCGCTTCATCTGCCGGACCGCCCGGGATGATATAACGGGCAACGATCTTGCCGTCGTTGGTTTCGCCTAATGCAAGACCAATACCACCTGCAATATCGGCTGCAAAATCCTCACCGAGAGCGGAGGTATCCATGCCAACATGTGTATCCGGGATGGACCAGATGAAATCACGCAATGCCAGAGCAAACGCATGAGCATCCTTGGCTTTCTCTGCCTCTTCAAAGCGCGGGCGGAATTCCTCCTCACGCGCATCCCAATCGATATCCTTGAACTCGGTGTACGCGTATTCCTTGCGGAATTTCTCCAGCATGGCATCGAATGCTTCAGTGTAAGACATCTGCGTGAAGTCATCCAACGCGGCACTTTCCGGCTCGTACAAATCGAGGGTCGGGTCCTCCGAACGGTCAATTGCAAACGGAGTCTGGTCCATATCGATCACAGACCAGCCCGCGGGCAGGCTCATGAGCGGATCGTCATCCGTGAATAATTTTTTGTCCGCACCGAAATCAGAAGGGAACTGTTGATTCTCATCCGGCGCGAAAACTACATACTGCCCGCCGAAAACTTCAAGGAAGGCGTCACTGTCCGTGCTGACACGGGTCGAAGCGTACGCGCTCGACCAACCACCGCCGCCCTGATCGCGCCGTTCGAGATACGGGTCGCCCCAGGTATTCGTCCAGTAGGCAACAGCGAAGATCATCACGCCGGTATCCGTCTGCCCGTCGTGATCGACATCGTTCAACGTGCCTTTTGGCTGCGCGGGCAGGGTCAAGCTATATGTAAACGGCGATGTATAAAAATCAGACGTGATCTGACCCATTATCTGCGACTCAACCGGAATAAGAAACTTGCGGTCGCGGGCAACGAATCCGCCCTGGTCTTCCAAAATAATGACAGGCTCGGCGACGCCCATCGTGAAGAACAGATCGGTGTATTCCACCTTGCCCGTCACCACGGTGGGACCATCACCCTCAGGGAGGGCTTCCATGGTAGGTTCCGTTGACTCCGTCCCTGTGTCGTCATTGGAATTTTCGCCAAGCGGCGCCACCCCTCCGCATGCGCTAATTACGATACTCAAGACGGCGATCAAAGCAAATATTTGAAACCATTTAAATTTCATCTTCAGCCTCCTGAAAATTTACCAAATTATACACTGAGGGTATCATATAATCTCTTCCATGAATGCCATTGAACTTGAAATCCAACGTGAATTTGAAGCGGCTCAACATGCGCGGGCAAACGGCAACGAAGGACAAGCCCGCGTCTGCGCGCGCCGTGCCGCCGGCATTGCCATTCGGGATTATCTGACCCGCAAAGGGATGCGACTCCCAAGCCGCTCTGCCCATGATTTGCTGAACTTCATCAAGGAAGAAACGCCTCTCCCCCCCGACCTGAAACGGGTCGCCAACCATTTGACTTTGCGCGTCACCGAAGAATTCAACCTCCCCATCGATGTAGATTTGGTGGCAGAGGCGAAGTCTTTGTGTGAGTGGTTGTTGAAGAATTAAACGCTCTGTTGGGGGCTAAGCCCCCAACAGAGCGTTTGGAATCAAAAGCCCCTAAAGGATTTTCTCCTTTAGGGGCTGATTCGTTTTCTTGAGTCTACATCACATTCCTGCGACCAACGAGATAGTAGAACGCCCTTGCCAGAGTGACCAGCAACAGCATACCAGACATCACACCACCGAAGATAACTAACAACTTTCGCCAATCCGTCAGCCGTAGTTGGATTTCGGAGCGGGTTGGCATTTGGACACGTCCGCGCAGGCGTTCGACCAGGCCGCTCGGAGGCGGCACCCGTTTCAAGGTCCGCGAGAGATGCGTTTCGAGAGATTGCAGTTCATTATTTGGGGAGGGAGTCTGATTTGCGTTCATTGAATCTATTACTCAGCAGGATATAACACCAAGCCAACCGTACCAGGACCGAAATTGATCACAAGTGAAATGGAAAGGTCTGTCAGGAAACTTTCCT
>JACPVC010000088.1 GCA_016191955.1 Chloroflexota bacterium | reverse complement strand
GAGGACATCCGCGAAGTGCGCAGGAAGTACGATGAATTGAACAAATAGAAACGAAGGGATCTCCTTTGGAGATTCCTTTTATTTTTGCAATTCCCGAATATTGCTATTTGTTCAAATACAGCTAAGATATATACATAATAGAACTGTCCATTCATGTTCAAACTAACGGATATTTCGATCATCCTATTCATCACAACCGTCATAAACATCGCCGCAACCCTGACCGTCTGGAAAAGGAGAAGGTCAACTTTCGGGCTGTATTTTGCCTTGGGAATGATAAGCATCACAGTTTGGACATTGGCAGTCGCGCTCGGGTATGCTGCTATTGCGCTTCAACTAAAGATCATCTTTGCAAAGATCGATGCAGCAGGCTATACCATTGCCCTTATCCTATTTTTGTATTTCGGGATGTATTTTGCGGGTCTCGATGAGTGGGCAAATAAACGCTGGCTGAGGGTTTGCCTTTATCTGATTACCATTTCAAATATCTTGTTGGTGGCCACCAACGAATGGCATGGCTGGATCTGGCGGGGGTTCAAAGCCGTTGGAGATAACATTATTGTCTTCGAACACGGTCCCGGCTTCTTCTGGCTGTCGCTTACAGAATACCCCATGTATCTTGCGATGATCGTGATCCTTTGGTCTGCATCGCGCAGAGGTTCGGATATCATGCGCCGCCAGGCGCGTTTGCTCTTTTATGCCAGCCTGTTTCCGATTGTCTCAAACATGGTCTACTTATACGGCATCCAAGGCGCGGAAGGGGTGGATTGGTCGTCGCTCACATTTTCGATCACAGGGATTTTGTTCCTTTGGGCTTTGTATGGCACGCATTTTATGGACCTTGTGCCAATCGCCCGCGATAAGCTGGTGAGCAGCTTGAGCGACGGCATGATCGCAGTGGATGCAAAGGGCCGCATCATCGATATCAACCCGGCAGCCGAGTCCATGTTGGGGCGCACAGCCACTTCACTGATCGGAAAAGGTCTGCAAGAGGTTATGCCGCTCACCTATTCGCGTTTGATGAAAGCGCCCGGGCGGGAAATGCGCACAGAGTTCGAGATCGGCAACGACACCCAACAATATTTTGACGCGCTTCTCTCCCCGCTTTATGACAAAAATCAAATAGCGCAAATAGGGAACCTGATCGTTTTTCGCGACATCACGGAGCGCAAAAAGAATGAACTGCGTTTTCAACAGCTTAGCCGGGCAGTGGAACAAAGCCCAACCTCGGTCGTCATCACGGACAAGAACGGGATCATCACCTTCGTGAACCCTTTCTTTAGCATGCTGACCGGCTACGCCCCATCGGAAGCCATTGGAAAAAAAACGAGCATCGTAAAGTCGGGGCAAACACCCACCGAGGTGTATCAGGACCTATGGCAGACCCTTCTTTCCGGGAAGATGTGGGAAGGCGAGTTTTTGAACAAAAAGAAGAACGGGGACCTGTATTGGGCGCATGTGGTCATGGCGCCTGTGTTGGATGCGAATGGCGGCATTCACAGTTTCATTGCCATACAAGAGGACATCACCGATCGCAAACTGGCGGAACAAACGTTGGAAAACCGCTTTTTGGAGATCCAGGAACTGAACAAGGAGTTAAAAGAAGCGCAGACCCAGATCGTGGAGCAGCAACGCGCGCTCGCCACCGCGCAGGAACGCCAGCGGCTCGGACGCAACCTGCACGACTCAGTCAACCAATCCATTCATAGCCTGATGCTTTTTTCGGAAACGCTGATCGCCCTGCTGCAAAACGGAGAGACAGAGCAAGCCATCCGCGCGGCGGAACGAATCCATGAAAGCGGCGAACAGGCGCTCAAGGAAGCGCGCATGCTGGTTCACGAAGGTCAGGTATCCTTCATGGGGGGGTATGATGACCTGATTTTGGCGATAGAAAAACGGTTGAATATGGTCGAGCGCCGGGCGGGCATTCAAGCGGATTTTTCGTATGACATTTCGGCTTTGGAGCGTTCACCAAAAGAATGGATGGAGAATATTTACTGGATCATTCTGGAAGGCTTGAATAACTCATTGAAACATTCGCAAGCCAGTCACATTCAGGTACATATTATGGGCGGACTTGAACAACTCACAGTGGAAGTAAAGGATGATGGAGCCGGATTCGACCCGGGCGCGGCGGGAGGCGGCGGGTTTGGGATGAAGTCCATGCAAGAGCGGGCAGAGATCCTCGGCGGGGTATTGTCTATTGAATCCTCTCCTGGTCACGGCACGCGGGTACAATGTACGATGGAGATCCCGAGATCATGATTACCATCAAAATCCTTGTTGTGGACGATCACCCCATGATGCGCGATGCGTTGAAAATGTCGCTGGCAAGCGAGAAGGATATGAAAGTGATCGGGGAGGGAAGCAACGGCAGAGAAGTTCTGAAACTGCTGGAGTCGCTTTCACCGGATGTGATCCTGATGGATTTGATGATGCCGGAAATGAACGGCGTGGAAGCCATCACCCAGATATTCAAGAGCAACCCACAGGCGAGAATCCTGGTGTTGACCAGCATGGAAGATGAAGAGCATGTGATGGCTGCCATTCAAGCAGGCGCGCTGGGGTATTTCCCAAAGACTGCGCCGCGCCAATATCTGCTGGAAGCCATTCGCAAAGTGGCGGATGGCGCGCCTTACATGCCGGCCGGGATCACCAAAAAATTATTTGATGGGCTGCGGAATACAAAAACCGTACCGCAAGGCGACCCACAGATCACGATCACAGCCCGCCAGCGCGAGATCATGATGTTGATGGCGGAGGGCAAAACAGACGAAGAGATCGCCAGCATATTGCACTTGCAAGAATCGACCGTGCGGTCGCATATGCACCAGATCGGGCAGCGGCTGGGCACGGAGAACCGTTCGCAGATCGTAGCCTATGTGCATAATCACTTAAAATCTTAAGACTGTCATGCTGAGTAAAGCCACGACGGAAAGGGATCGCCGTTCCAAGCCAAAGAAACAAGAGCTTCAGCCGCGGATTACGCGAATTTTCGCGAATTGGTTTTAAAATCAGTGCGAATTCGCGAAATTCGCGGCAAAAAAGG
>JACPVC010000276.1 GCA_016191955.1 Chloroflexota bacterium | reverse complement strand
GCCACACCGCGGTCGATGATGTCTGAAACCAGTTCGGGCGGAGTCTTCTCGAGCACTTTGCGCCCCGACTCGACGATTTGTTTCAACGGGTCTTGCAGGGCTTCCACGATCTCGCCCGTGGTCAACGTGACCGGGCGCGGCAAGCCGGTGACCTGGTCCTGTCCCTGCACTTCCATGCTATTTTCAATATCCTGCGGGACGGCCGCCCCAATGCGGACCTTCAACTGTTCGGCGGTCTGCTGCCCGATAATGACGCCATACTTGCGGCGCACATAATTGACAATAGCTTCGTCCAGATCCATGCCGCCGACTCGTAACGTATCTGCCGAGACGATGCCATACATCGCCATCACGGCAGTTTCGGAGCAGCCGCCGCCGAGACAAATAATCATATTGCCAGACGGAGAGTTGATGGGCAGGTCGATACCGATAGCGGCAGCAAGAGGCTGTTGGATAAGATACGCCTCGCGGCTACCCGCCTCCATCACGGCTTCGTAGACGGCTCTGCGCTCGACGCTGGTCACGCCATACGGGACGGTAATCATCACACGCGGGCGGAAGATGCGCATTGCACCGCTGGCGCGTTGAAGCAGGTATGCCAACAGGGTTTCGGTAATTTCGTAGTCGGCGATCACTCCATTGCGGAGTGGACGGGCGACTTCAATGCTCTCCGGCACCTTGCCGTACATGTCGCGGGCTTCGATGCCAGCCGCTACCATCTTCTGATCGTCCACTTCGATGGCAACAATGGTCGGCTCCTCCAATAACACGTTATTGTTATCGGCGAAACGCGTGAACATGGTACCCAGGTCGATGCCCAGGTCTTTCGAGAACATTGAAAACACTAGGTTTTAATTCTCCGAAGAAAAGTGGATATTCGATCCGCCCTTGCGATAGCGGCGGACAGCATCCAGACGCAGGTTCGACCTGCGCAGGGCAGCTTCCATGATGAGATAGGCGTCCGTATCCTGCGGGATACCCTTTTTAAGAATCTCTTCGGCGCGTTTGCGGGCAGCTTCTGCGCGGGCTTCGTCGATCTCTTCGACGTTCTCCGCCGCATCGGCGAGGACGGTGACGATATCGGGCTGCACTTCGGCAACTCCGCCCGCCACGGTAAACACTTCCTCTTTGCCGCTCTTGCGCACGCGCACAAAGCCATATTTCAGGGTGGTTAACACGGGTGCATGTTTGGGCAGAATGCCCATCTCGCCCGCCGCACCCGGAAGTACAACAATGTCCACATCTCCTGTGAACACCGTGCGGTCTTGAGAAACAATTTCACAACGAATGGTCATAAGTTTAATCCCCGTCATTGCGAGAGCATTAGCCTGAAGCAATCTCCAACTTAATCATGAGATTGCTTCGTCACTCATCCTTCGACTACGCTCAGGACGGCTCCTCGCAATGACGAAAATAATTACGTCTTGGCGAGCTTCTCGGCGCGTTCGCGCACGTCTTCGATGGTACCCGCCATCATGAACGCCTGCTCGGGCAGATCGTCGCATTTGCCGTCGAGAATTTCGCGGAAACCGCGGACAGTGTCCTTGATGGAAACGTAGCGACCGGGGATGCCGGTGAAGCGTTCCGCTACATAGAACGGCTGGGAGAAGAAACGTTCGATCTTGCGGGCGCGAGACACAACGAGTTTGTCGTCTTCAGAGAGTTCGTCGATACCGAGAATGGCGATAATGTCTTGCAAGTCCTTATAGCGCTGGAGCACTCGCTGCACTTCACGAGCCGTCCGGTAGTGCTCTTCGCCCACGATGTTGGGATCAAGAATTCGGGAGGTTGAGGCGAGCGGGTCCACGGCGGGGTAAATACCCTTTTCCACAATGGAGCGTTCGAGCGCGATGGTCGCATCCAAGTGGGTAAAGGTCGCCACAGGCGCGGGATCGGAGTAGTCATCCGCGGGGACGTACACCGCCTGCATAGAGGTGATGGAGCCGGTACGGGTGGAGGTAATGCGTTCCTGCAACTCCCCCATTTCAGTAGCAAGGGTAGGCTGGTAACCCACCGCGGAAGGCATACGACCAAGCAGCGCGGACACTTCGGAGCCGGACATGGAGAAGCGGAAGATGTTGTCGATGAAGAGCAGCACGTCCTTGCCCTCATCGCGGAAGTATTCCGCCATTGAGAGAGCGGTCAACGCAACACGAAGGCGCACGCCGGAAGGCTCATTCATCTGTCCATAGACCATGACGGTGTCTTTCATCACGCCGTATTCGATCATTTCACGGTACAAGCCGGTCCCTTCGCGGGTGCGTTCACCCACGCCAGCAAACACGGAGTTACCTTGATGCACAGAAGCTACCGAGCGAATGAGCTCCATAATGATAACGGTCTTGCCAGTTCCAGCGCCGCCGAAGATACCGGTCTTACCACCTTTGGTGAAGGGCGCGATCAAGTCGATGACCTTCACGCCGGTCTCAAAGATCTCCACGCGAGTGGACTGTTCTTCAAACGCGGGGGCAGAGCGATGAATGGGGTACTTGGTAGTTACCTGCACATCGCCTTTGCGGTCGATGGCATTGCCAAGCACATTGAAGATGCGACCAAGGGTCGCGGGTCCTACCGGAACGGTGATGGGAGCGCCCGTCGCCTGGGCGGGAACGCCACGTTGAAGACCATCTGTGGAGTCCATCGCCACAGTGCGGACCCAGCTGTGACCAAGATGCTTCTGAACTTCGAGGACAAGCGGTTCCTTATTTTCGCGGTCAACTGTGATCGCTTCGAAGAGTTCGGGGACGTTGCCTTCGGGGAATTCAACGTCCACCACACCACCTAAGATTTGTACGACACGGCCATTTCCATTTGCCATGATTTCCTCCAGTTATTTCGCGGCAAGCGCTTCGGCGCCGCCGACAATATCCAAAATATCGTTTGTGATCGTCTGTTGACGAACTTTGTTGTAGACCAGTTGCAGCGCGCTGACAAGTTCCTTCGCGTTATCGGTCGCATTGCGCATGGCGATCATACGGGCGGCGTGTTCGCTCGCCTGCGATTCGAGGATCGCCTGATAGACCTGCAATGCGGTAAAACGCGGGATGATCTGGTCGAGCAATTCGCGCTGGTCGGGTTCATACTCATACGCCGCAGCAGGACCGTTGGATGCCTTGCGTTCGAAATCTTCCACAAGCCCTTCGCCTTCAAGCTCGAGCGGAAGGAGTTTCTTCACGGTGGCAATCTGCCTGCCCATGTTGATGAAGTCGGTGTAAACGAGGAAGACCTCATCGACATTGCCGTTGTTGTATTCATCCACAGCCATGCGCCCGATCGCGGACACATCCGCAAAGGAAGGAGCCGCGGGCAGATTGCTGAAGTCTGCAATCACATCTTTGCGGCGGCGGAAGAGCAGGTCCCTGCCCTTGCGCCCGACTGCGATGTATTTGACGGGAACAGAATATTTGTCGAATTTTTGAGCCGTAAAACGGATCACATTGGAGTTGTACGCGCCTGCGAGACCGCGGTCGCCGGTGACGACCACGACCAGAGCATTCTTGGTAGAAGAACGCTTGACGAGCAGCGGATGCAGGGAGTCACGTCCCGGTTGTTCGGCGACGTGCCGCAACACCTGCCACGCTTTCGTCGCGTAGGAACGTGTCGCCATGACCGCATTAACTGCCTTGCGGACCTTGCTGGCGCTCACTGTTTCCAGCGCGCGTGTAACCTGTGAAATGTTCTTTACGCTCTTAATTCGGAGCCGCATTTCACGAGCGGAAGCCATAGTTAGTCCTTTAGTCCTTTAGTCTTTTATCGTTTGGTCATTTGTCTTGTCGTCTTTCGTCTCATTCGACTACTTGACTACCAGACTGTTTGACTATTCGACTAACTCGCCCAGCCCGCACGGAAGCCATCAAGGGCTTTCGTCAAAGCGACACGATTGTCGTCAGAGATGGTCTTCTTCGCCACGATATCCTTGCCGATCTCGGGGTAGGAAGTTTCCATGTAACGGATGAGGTCGTTCTGCCATTGCGCCATTTTGTCGAGCGAAACGCCGTCGGCATAACCGTTCGTACCGGCAAAGATGACCATAACCTGGAATTCGAATTCCATCGGCTGGTATTGCGGCTGCTTGAGGATCTCTTGCATGCGCTGACCGCGTCCCAACTGCTGCTGGGTGGATTTGTCGAGGTCGGACGCCATAAGGGCGAACGCCGCCAATTCGCGATAGGCAGCCATGTCGAGGCGCAAGCGACCCGCGACCTGCTTCATCGCCTTGGTCTGGGCGTCACCACCCACGCGGGAAACGGAAATACCCACGTTCACCGCCGGGCGGATACCAGCGTTGAAGAGGTTACTTTCGAGATAGATCTGACCATCTGTGATGGAGATAACGTTCGTGGGGATGTAAGCAGAAACGTCACCGAGCAGGGTTTCGATGATCGGCAAGGAAGTAAGCGAACCGCCGGTTCCCTTCACCTTCACAGCCTTGAAACCATCCCCTTTTGCCTTGGCGGCTTCTTCCGCTTCATGTTTGGAAAGTGGTCCAGTGTACACCTTGCCGTCCACGCCGTCTTTGGCGTCGGCGAGATCACTGCTAAAGTCTTTCTTGGTCACCACATACTGATTCGCGAGGCGCGCGGAGCGTTCCAACAGGCGGGAGTGGAGATAAAACACATCGCCGGGGTACGCTTCACGTCCGGGAGGACGGCGGAGCAGCAGGGAGACCTGGCGATATGCCCACGCGTGTTTGGAAAGATCATCGTAAATGATAAGAGCATCGCGACCGGTTTCCATGAACTCTTCACCGATGGCGGTACCGGCATATGGAGCAATATATTGAAGCGCGGCAGACTCGTCTGCGGATGCCATCACGATAATGGTGTGTTCCATCGCGCCATTTTTTTCAAGAATACCGAGGGTTCGAGCGACAGCAGCTTTCTTCTGCCCGATCGCAACATAGATACAGGTAATTCCCTTCCCCTTTTGGTTGATGATCGCATCGATCGCAACCGCAGTCTTACCGGTCTGACGGTCGCCGATAATCAACTCGCGCTGACCGCGACCGATCGGGATCATCGAGTCGATGGATTTGATGCCGGTCTGAACCGGAGTATCCACGTCCTGACGTTCCACCACGCCCGGCGCAATGCGCTCGATCGGGCGGAAACCCGTGGTCGCAATCGGACCCTTGCCATCAATCGGCTCGCCCAATGCGTTGACCACACGTCCAATCATTGCATCACCCACCGGCACAGAAGCGATACGTCCCAAACCTTTAACGGACATGCCTTCGGTAATGCCCTCATAGTTACCCATGACGATCACACCGACGTTGTCCACTTCAAGGTTAAACGCAACGCCGATCACGCCGTTGGAAAATTGCACAAGCTCCTGCGCGCGAACCTTCGCAAGACCCTGTACACGGGCAATGCCGTCACCCGCTTCAAGAACAGCACCAGAGTCGCTGACGTTGAATTCGGGCTTAAAACCATCTATTTGTTTCTGCAAATCACTTGTGATCTGCTTGATCAAGTCTGACATTCGGTAGCCTCCACCAGGAAATTCATTTTACGTACAACAACCCGGATAAGGGGCTTATCCGGGCGTATAGTCTTTTATCTTGTGACTTAGTGAGTAAGCGCACAAGCGGGCTAATGATACCTGAAAGGTCTTTGATTGTCTAGTTTCCTCCTCACCTCTTCTTAAAAAAGTGATTTTTACCCTCATTCTAAGGATAAAATACGTTGACTAGACGAAACATGGAGCATCAAACAATTGATGAGTACAACACCGGAGTATAGTACACCCCGACGCATAAGCAAACGACCCTGGAAGATTGCTGTTCTTGCTAATATCAAGGATGATAATCACCCCAAACCGGAAGGCGTCCCACCGGATGCATTTGCCGATTTTGACCACATCGAAACCGTGGACGCGCTTCGTACCGCGCTCGAAACGGATGGACACACCACAGTCTTTATCCAAGCTGACAGAGAGTTGCCCTACGCCCTCCGCAAGGTAAAGCCCGATATCTGCTTCAACATCGCCGAAGGTCTTGGCGGCGATGCACGCGAGGCACAAGTGCCCGCCCTGTTGGAAATGCTCAACATTCCCTACACCGGCTCGCGAGTCCTTGCCAACGGCATCTCTCTTGATAAAACGTTGACCAAACGCATCTGGCGCGACCGCCGCCTGCCTGTGGCACCGTTTCAGGAATTTACCTTCGGCGATGAGCCCATCCGCCCTGAGTTGAAATTTCCGCTCTTCGTCAAACCCGCCCGCGAAGGGACAGGCATGGGCGTGGACATGAACGCCATTGTTAAGGGTGAAGCGGAATTACGCGAGCGGGCGCAATACATCATCAACACCTATCAGCAGCCCGCCCTCGTCGAAAACTTTTTGCCGGGGCGTGAATTCACCGTCGGCATTTTGGGGCGCTCTGATTCAAAACTTTATTCCCGTCACCCCGAATGGTATGAAAAGGATGGCTTCCATCGTTTCCCCGTCTTGGAGCTAGACACAGGGAACACCGAAGGTCCCTGGATCTACACAAATGAAGCCAAGTCGAAAGATGTTGGACCCGAAGATAATCTCGGTTTCTTCTGCCCGGCAAACGTCGACCCCGAATTGGAAAAAAGGCTCAAGCACCTTGCCTTCCGCGCACATAACATCCTCAACGTGCTCGATGTCTCCCGCACCGACATTCGTTTGGATGAAGAAGGCAACCCGCGTCTGATCGAGATCAATACCTTACCCGGGCTGACCCCCAATTACAGCGACCTGTGCCTACAAGCCGCCGCCGAAGGGATTAATCACACAGACCTGGTATTAGACATCCTGTATCTCGCCGCCGGGCGTTGGGGCATGCTCGAGCCGCGTGAAATAGAAACGAACGGGAAAAAGAACGGCAAATAAAAAAACAGGATTGTCTCACGACAATCCTGTCTGCTTTGCTGCTATTCAGTTGTCTTACTGGAGGGGTACCACGTTAGCGGCTTGTAAGCCCTTGGGTCCTTCCTCGATGGAAAACTCCACTTTCTGTTCGGCTTCCAGCTTGCGGTAGCCGTCTGTTTGAATGGCGCTGAAGTGAACGAACACATCCTCGCCGCCGTCGCGTCCGATAAAGCCGTAGCCCTTGGTCGCATTGAACCACTTGACGGTTCCAACAATACGTTCTGACATCTTTCTTTACTCCTGCTATAAAAAATTTACGCCCGTCGATGGCGCCGTGGCGCCACGAGCCAGGCACGTGAGGGCAAGATTATCATGCCTGAAATGGAGTGTCAAGATTTTACGAAAAATAGTTTCACCAAAAACCTGACAGGTCTCATCGCTACCTTTCCCATCGAAACATTTGCGCGGACACGAATCCATGCAGGCGCGGTATTTGGGAGACCTGTCAGGTTTGGGTACTAAAAATTCAAGCCGGGGATCAGGAACGGCGTGCGGCGTTTGTAGTCTGCATAGGCTTCACCGAAATCGCGCAGGAGTTTTCGCTCTTCAAAGTACGCACCGATCACAAAATATAGGGTGACACCAATATTGAACACCAATGAATTCACACTCATGGACGGACTTAGCCAAAGAAAGGTAAGGCTGAAAAGATAGAGTGGATGCCGCACCAAATTGTACAAGCCACGCGTTACCAACCTACCCGGATTATCCTCCTCAAACAACTGACGCAGACCGATGAAAGAGAGCGTATCGGTTTGAATAACAGCGACAAGCAGAAGCAATGCCGAAAGCGCTTGTCCGCCGCGCATAGCAAAACTCCAAGGCACGGCAACTTGATAGAGGGATTGATCTTCCAGAATGACCAGCAAATAAAGAATGGGCGCAAAAGTAATGACGGCAAAGAGATTGTAGGTAAGCCTGTAGAAACTGCCCAATATGTCTTTAAACATGTCCTTGGCAAAGTGCGAGGCGAGGATGGAGTGAACCCCTCCCCAAATGGCGAGCGAGAGAAGGATGATGAAAGTATTCATGTCCTTTAGATGCAGTTAGGGCGGGTTTCGTTACAGGTAGACGATGGCAAAGCAGAAGGCGGAAGGTTGCTTTCTCGCCTTCCGCCTTCTGTACACCGATTACTGATTACTGCTGGTCACTGCCCATTGTTCACTAGCACTTACTCACCCCCAAACGCTGCCAGTTCCATCGTCTCGCCGCCTGCTTGAATGACGTAGTATGGCTTCCATGCCACGCCGAAGATGTTGACGTAGACATCGGTCTTCTTCGGGTTGATGGTGACATCGGTCGAGTCGCTGACAACCCTGCCCCATCTGTCACTGATCTCTCGAAGCACTTGTTCGCGCTCACGCACCAGGTCATTCAGGTCCTGTGTTAATTTCGAGATCATCTCCTGGGATTCCTGCACTTCGGCTTTTGCATTTTGCGCCAGGCGATGTTTCGTGAACTGAGTCGTGATGCTCTTTTTTCTGGTAATCCCGAGCGCGCTTGCGCCCAATTCCAGCAAATTCGCGCCGGATTCGATATTGCGGTTCTGGAGATCGGTTTCATCCTCGCGCAATTCGCGTTCTTCCCTGCCTAATTTATCTTCGAGGGTTTTGATCTTCCTCTCAATGGCAGTAGTCTTCTTGGCGATCTCGGCATCACGGGCTTCACGGGCAGTGTCAGCGCAGGCTTTCATGAAATCCGCCTGACTGACATCGGGACCGGCAAAGACTTTGAGGGCGGTGTTGGCGCGCGCCGAGACGGACGAATTGCGGAAGACCCAATCGGTGAAATCTTTTTGCAGGGCGGTCATCAACTTCGAGTCGTTCAATGGCGGTTCGATGGATCCGTATTTAGTGGAAGGCGCGGGCATGCTCTCCAATTTATCGAGCGAGGGACCGGCATAAGGAAAGTCATCCCAGCGGACGATGCCGCGGCGGTCGAGACTTTCGACGAGGGTAGTCTTGGTAACTTCCACATCCACGCCGTATTTGCGGTCGAGGATGCGTATCTGGGCGGAGGCAAGCAGCACCGGGCGATAGACTACGCCTTGAATTGCCGCGCCATAGGCTTGAGTTTTTCCAGCCGCATTGAAGGCTTCGGGCAGGCTGTAATTTTGCGGCAAATAATATTCGCGGATGCCGGCAGGCAGGTTCGGTTTGGTGGCGCTGCCGTTGGAAGAAGAAGACGTAGATGCCATGCTGCGCGGAGGTGTTTGGACTTTCGATTTTACAGGCACAGCTGTAGGGACGGCAACCGGTTGGACGTGGTCAACAGTCAGCGGGGTAAATTCCGCTTTGGGTGCAGAGACAGGCATCGGCTTGGGCTGAGGCGTTGCCACTTCTCCAGCGCCGACCAGTTCATTGAGGTCACGAATCTGGGAGCGAGTCATCGGTCCGGCGAGGAAGTTCATCACCCAGCGCGTTTGGAAAAGCAGCGGCGCTTTGGCATGGACGTTATTCATAACGAAGACGCGTTTGCCAAGTGAAGAGATCAGCTTGTCCATTTGCGCGCGGGAGATGCCGCCCGCCAAACTTTCGAGCCCATCAAGCAGACGGTTCTTGTCGCGCTCGGTTTGCAATTTACCAATGAACCAGGTGCCCGTGTTCGAGAGGGCTTTGTAATCGAGATCAACGGGGTTTTGGGTGGCGAGCAATATGCCCAAACCAAAAGCGCGCGCCTGTTTGAGCATGCGAAGAAGAGGCTGCTTGGACGGGGGGTTGGCTGTCGGCGGAAGGTAGCCGTAGATTTCATCCATATAAAGAAGAGCGCGCAAGGCAGTGGAGCCTTTTTGGGTGCGCATCCAGGTTTCGACGGCGGAAAGGAGCAGCGTGGTGAAGAACATGCGCTCACCGTCGGAGAGATGCGCAAGATAGAAAATGCTATGACGTGGCATACCATCGCCGGTGAAGAGCAGCGATTGAATATCGAGCGACTGCCCTTCGCGCCAGGCTTCAAACGCGGGCGATGCAAGGATATTGTTCAAGACCATCGCCAGTTCCATGCGATCTTTGGGCGGGAAGAAGGTATCGACCGGGAATGCACCGAGTTTATCGAAAGGCGGGTTTTGCGTTTGCAGGATGAGTTCGGTCAGGTCGATGCCATTTCCTTGTGACCAATGTTCTTCAAAGATGTTCGAAAGCAGAATGTGTTCACGTGAACGGATCGGGTCAAGGTCGTTCATACCGACCAAGCCAAGCAGCGCGGTGACAGTACTCGAAATACGCTCACGCAGAGCCTCGCGGTTTTCTTCCCAATCCAAGCTAGGGGCATCGAGCGAAGAAAGCACGCTGACAGGAATACCTGAATCAGAGCCGGGGGTGTACACCGCAAAGTTTACAGAATTCTTGAGGTCGAGGACGCGCTCCTGGGTCATGCCCCACTCTTTGAGTCCGTCACGCCATGCTTCGGCTGCCTCTTGCGAAGCCTTCTCAATTGTCATATTTGCGCGGCGCACCACTTCGGGGTCGATCCACGGCTCGAAGTCCTTCGGCAAAAGTTCAGGGAAATGCAGGAGCAGGTTGGTCAGGTCGCCTTTGGGGTCGATGATGATGGCAGGTACACCGTTGAGAGCCGCTTCTTCGAGCAAGGCAATACACAAGCCGGTTTTGCCGGAGCCAGTCATACCGGTGACGACCGCGTGAGTCGTGAGGTCGGCAGAGTCGTAGTTAATATCTGTGGCAGTGAGTTTGGCGGTCTTGGGGTCGAACAGGCGCCCGAGATAGAAAGTTGATTCGGTCATGTGGTTCTCTCCTGTAAGTACTTGCCGCTCTAACAGGGACTAAGTCCCTGTTAGAGCGTGGTCGATGTCATATAGAACGTTCGTGCTACACAGTAAATTTAACCCATTTCGTGTCAAAAGGCAAATGATTGGGGAAGAAAAAAATAGGATGGAAAAACTAGTCCTGTGCCTGCCCATAGACTCGCTTGAATTCCGCCAGGAATTGCGCGGCGATCTTTTCGTTATAGATCACCAATAGGTTTTCATCGTTCCTTGTCTCTGCGCTGCTCGTGAAGTTATATGAGCCAACGATAACAATGCTCTCGTCCACGATGATGATCTTGTGATGCATCTGCCCGGCGTTGCCGTCGCGGTATACATCCAGCCCGGCCTGGCGGAAGGGATCGAACTCGGTTCCGATATTCGACGCGACCTGATTGTCGTCCATGACGCCCGCCACGGTGACGCCTGCATCCGCGCGCTCGCGAAGCGCATCCCCCAGCGAGTCGGCGGTGAAGGAGAATGCCATAAAGTAAATGCTTTCCTGCGCTTCGCTGAGGATGTCGAACAGAATGGCTTGTACACCGTCATCCGGCGAAAAGTAGATGTCCACCGGCGTGCCGTCCATTGTCACACGCGGATTGGGCGTTTCGGCAAGGATATTATCGCCAAAGCGGTCGTCCGTGAACATCTCTTCGAACTCCTTCGTGTAATTCTCAGCCATCTTTACCGAACGGATGCGCATTATCACGTTGTTATCTTCATACGCGCCTGAATCGGTATAGTTCATGCCACCCACCCACACTTCGGAACCATCGATGACCATGAACTTGTTATGCATCAAGCCTTCGCGGCGGTCGCCCAAAATGGGAATGCCTGCATCCATCAGGCGCTGCGGGTCGGCGCGGTCGAGGTTCTCGCTTTCCATCACCATGCGCACTTGCACGCCTCTGTCATGCGCGCGCAGCAAGGCATCGCGGATGCTGTTGAGGCTCAAGCTGTAAGCGGCAACATCCACACTGAGCTTGGCAGAATCGATGGCATTCGCCAGGGGCTGGTCGATGCCACCGGTCTTTTGTGAAGCTAGAGAACTGGTGGGATCGGTGAAATACAACTCGAACCATGTACCTTTGACTCCATAGCCCGCCGCAAGGTCGATGGGAATAAGTTCAGTGACAGGTTCAGCAGTGACCGTCACAGTATCGGGTTCCGACGGTGTTGGGGTTGTAGTGAGACAAGCGGAAAGTAAAATACAGAATGCAGAAAAATACAGGGGAAATTTTTTCATAAGCCCTATTATATGAAGTTCCACGGTCTATCGTCCGAATCACTTTTTCAGTGATGCTTCTTTCAACCTTTGGCTCAAGATCTTCATCACGGCAATGCTCACGTCCGGGCGTTCGCGCAGGAGTCCCTCAAAACTTTTCTGGTCGATGCACAACGTCCGCACATCGCCAACGGCAACCAACGATGCCATGCGTGGTTCATGCCCAATGACGGACATCTCGCCCACATAATCACCGCTAGCTCTGCGCGCGATCTCAAGCTCCTGCCCGTCCTGATGCGAACAGACTTTCACTTCGCCGCTGACGATGATGAACATCACGTCGCCCACTTCACCTTCATGGGCGATCTCTTCGCCGTCGCTAAAAAATTCCTCCTCTGCAATGGAAGCGACTTGTTTCAAGTCTACGGGTGGAAGCGTGGCAAAGAGCGGCACACGTTTGAAGAATAGGATTCGGTCCATCAAAGACAGGGCGGCAAGTGTGTCCATAGGTATCTCTCCGAAATGCTGTGCAAAGGCGGAACATTCACGAATCCAATCGTCCGGATCGTTCAGCAGGCGTTCCCAATCCACAGAGGTCGATCCTGCTCTTTCATCTTCCCACAAATGGGTCAAAGGCTGGATGATGTTCCGATATTTTGCGCTAATGGAATCCAGCGCTTCGATGACGTTCGCCCGTTGGCTGGCATCGTGCGATTGCAAATTTTCGATGGCGATATTCATCGAGTCTCTGTTGTTCAACAAACCGATGGCACGCAAGGCATGGATTCCGTATTGATGGGATTTCTCATGCAGCGACTCTTCGAGGAGAAGCATCGCTGCACTCCCCGCCGACGCCTGTACGCTCCGCCTCAAAGCATGATACTCACCCGCACTGGATACCGCTACACGTGCAAAGTTGAGGATCGGCTTCGGCGGCGGAGGCGGGAGATTCTCAAGCGAAAGCAATGCGCCGTCGGTGAAGGCATCATCGTTCAACAGATCGATGATCGAGCCCGTAACGGATGCGCCGATATCACCCAGTAATTTCGCAGACGTTCCACGAACAAAAGGGTCTTTGAGCGCATCGATCAAATAAGGAATGGAAGTTTGCGAGTTAATCCTCGCCAGCGATGTGAGAATCTCTTTCTTGATGGCGGGTTCAAGTTGGCGGTCATTCAACTCGTTGGCAAGGAAGTCGAAGGCTTCGCGGTCGCCCCACTCGCCGAGGGCTTGGATGGCATGTGTCCGCTCTTCGAGATTCCCAAAGACAGCAACCTGGCGGAGATGATGTCTGGCTTTTTCATTCGTCGAGTCAAGCAGCAAAAGCGACAACGCCGCGCGCGTGCTCACGATGGCATATTCATCATCTAATAACGGGGCGAGGAGTTTTCCTAGTGTCGGAGAGGTGGGAGATAAAACCGTCAGCGTGGCGATGGCTTGGGCGCGCACATCCGGCTCGGGGTCGGAGAGAGAGGCGGCGATGTCTAACAGGGCAGGAGTCGCTTTGGAGTGAGATAAAGCTTTGAGAGACGCAGAACGCACGAGCGGGTCCACATCGCTTAATCCAAAGACGAGGGCATTCGTCGATTCGGGCAGAGATAGATGACCGACGATCTCGGCAGAGACGCGCCGGACAATCGGGTCGGAATCTCGCAGACCGTTGAGGGCGGTTTGAATGGCGGCGGCATCCTGGTGAAAACCACCAAAGGGTTGTTCTTCACTGAAGAAAAGCTGAGGGCGCCCCGCACGCAGAGCATCAACGAGGGCAAGGTTGTAGCCACGCCATGCATGCAGGATGAAATACGCGCAGCAAAGCGCAGCAATGAAACCGATGATGTAAAGCTGTTGCGGCGTGAGCGCCTGCTCGCCGATGACAAGGATTCCGCCCGCGATGAACACGCCCGCCTGCTCGGGCACGCCACCTACGAATGCGCGCACTTGATCGCGCTTCTCGTTGGGGACCACGTTGAACATCGTCTGCCAGGCGGGGTCGGCGATGCCGGAGAGCAGCAGCATTTGAACGAAACGAAAAACAACGACGATCGCAAAGATTGGGAAGAAGATCAACGCACCGAAACCGAGAATATACATCAACGGAAAGACAAAGAGACTCGCCATAATGCCGAAACGGGCGAAGGCACGGTTGGCAATAAAGAGTGATGTGAGGAATGCGCCTGCCGTGGTCAGCCCATTGAAGACGCCGAGGAAGGAAGCCAGGGCGTTTTCATCGGGGTATTGAGCCGTGACGGTGCGGGAGAACGGTAAGGCAATCGAGAAGAAAAGGATTGAAAAGAAAATGGTGGAAAGGGAAATGGACGTGAGCAGCGGCGAGGTACGGACGTATTGAAAGCCGCGCTGCATTTCCTGTGCGAGAGTTGGCTGTTTGCGTTTTGGCTTTCTCTGCGGCGCCGATTCGATCTGACGATTTGAAAGCACGGCGCGGTTGAACAGGAAAGCGAAGATCAGCGAACCTGCCCAAATGATGAGCAGGTTTTCCGCGCCGACGATGTTGACCAGCAAACCGGTCGCAAACCCGCCAATGACCTGACCCAGAATAAAAGATGCGTTGAAAAGCGGGAAGAGCCGCTTGGCTTGGCGCGTATCGCAGACCACGCCTGCCACACCCCAGATCATCAGGCTGACGAGCGCGTTCAAAACCTCCTTGCCCAGCCAGAGCGCCGGGTACAGCCAATTCTGTTTGGTGAAAAGCGCAAAACGCGCCGCGACCAGAATGACCGCAATCAGAATCGGAATGGCAGTGTAGACGACCTGCTTGGGGATTCGCCCCAGCGCGGCGGTGACGATGAACGAGGTAATCATCGCCGTGATGCCCAGCCCAACGTACATGTATGGGAGATAGTCCACACCCAAGCGGGCGAAGAAGAGCGCCTCGATGCCCGTCCCTCCCAACGCGGCGCCCATTGCACAGAAAAGCATAATGCCAACCAGAAGGGACGACATGCGTCCTTCACCGGGCTTGATGGAAATGAGGGCTGCAAGGCGTGACATGGATAATAAGTGGGCGGCAATTTGAAAATGAAAAAGTATTTCGTCTACTTAACCGCCAAATCGCCTTTGATCAGGTCATTGATCGACTCTAATTTCCACACTGAATAGATTTGTGTGCGAACAATAGAACGACAGAATAATTTTTTGAACCACTCCGGCGCGTATGGCACATATCCCTTGAACAACATGGCGAAGTGCGTCCTGTTTTCACCGGTTGCTGCAAAAGAAAAGGTGATCTCCAAAGCCAGCCTGGATCCCTGAGGGCTCTGCCGGACCGTAACATATTCATACGGACGGATATCCAACACATCTTCAACAATAACTTGGTTATTGCCATGCACGCAATGATTGCGCGCGCCGATCACCCGACTCCGCCCGCCGATGCGCAGAATTGGCAATATCTCGCTCGTCATCCACTGCCCGCGTTTGTGTGGGTCGTTGAACCATTCCCAAACAAGGCTGGGTGAGGCGTCATAGTCCGCTTCGTAGGTGACATGGGCGCTTGCAGGCGCGATCAAGGTGCGACGCGCGTCTATCAACTCCCGATAACGGGCATGTAAGTCCAGGCTGAAGGTATGGATTTCGCCGAGATGCTCGTAAATCTCGGATTGTTCAAACAAGCTATCAAGCGGCAGATTTATGTGGGAAAGTCCCTGCATGGTGAACATGACGTAGGCTCGCCAGTTGGTCTGTTCTGCAAGACGGTTTTTTGTGAGGCGGTGGATCAAGTTCACGTCGGAACCGACGAGTTCCCTTACACCCGAAATATTCTGCACAAAATATTCACCATGGTGGGAAAAGAATTTCAGATCAAGATTGGGGATGTTACGACAGGCGTTACAAGTGCAAGTCGTGCGGCGCTGAGATGCGTCGCGGCGGGAACGAAAGGCGAGATAGGTGGAGTTGATCAGTTCGAGAATGGTTTCACCGCGCGGAATGGAAGTTTCCGGCGCATATGCAAAGACAGCATCGCCCTCAATTTTTGAGATGGTCAACAACGGCTTGAATTGCGCAATAATGGTTTCGAGTAATTCGGTAAGGATTTCCTGCGAGTGGGTCAGTTCGGTGGTGGCAACATAGGACGTATAACCCGTAATATCGGCGAGCAGGAGGTATCCGTGTTGGGTCTCGTTCACGAGTCATTCGCCTCGGGACTTTGCGAATTCTTCTCCTGCCATACGTGCGGCAAGTTCCATTGCCTCATCCATGTGATGCTGGGTGATGAGCACATACTTCAACATCGCCTTGCGGATAAAACGCGGCAAGGGCATGTGCATCAGGAGCACATCGTGGACGCGCGTGCCGCCGTCTGGCAGCGACTCGAAACGGAATGTTTCAGTAAAAGACTTCTTGCCGTTCTCGAACGAATCTGCCGTCGAATATTCGAAGGGATGCCAGTCCACGATCACTTCGGTACTGTGCGACTTGCCATGCGCACAGTGGTTGCTCGCACCGATTCCGGCACGTCCCATTGGGCGCTCCCCTAACGACCAAAGCTCGTGTCCGCCGTTCCAGGCGTTGCGTCTGTCTGGGTCCTGGATCCATTCCCAGGTCACAACAAGAGGCGTAGGGAAATCCACCTGCACGATGAAATCGGCATCCTTTTCTTCGAGCATGATGCGGCGTCGGTTGGTAATTTCCTGGTAGCGCTTGTGCAAGTCGATGTTGTGCGTCTTGATCTGGCCCAAATGCTCGTACTCCTCCATTTGGATGTGCGCGTCGTCGAATTGCACTTGCAGATCATTAAGACACTGGTCAGTGAGCATGACGTACGCCCGCCAGCCCGTCGCTTGTGTGACGTGGTTCTTGGTGAGACGATGGATCAGGTTTACATCCGAGCCGACCAGCTCGCGGGTGTTTGCCACTTTTTGTTGAATAAAGTCGCCGCAATGGAGGAAGAATTTCAGATCGAGCGTAGGGATGTTACGGCAGGCGTTGCATGTGCAGGTCGTGGCACGTTTCATCGAGACCTGCTTGTCGCGGAATGCGACATATATCGACTCGACGAAATCGATCAAGGTTGCGCCGCGCGCAAACACATCCCTGATAGCGTAAGCAAAGACCGCATCGCCTTCGAGTTTGGAAATGGTCATCAAAGGCTGAAAACGCTCGACCAACAATTCAAGCAGCTCGGTAAGGATCTCGTGCGAATGTTCCAACTCGGTCTTCGCCACGAAGGATGTGTAGCCTGAAATGTCTGCAATAACAAAATATCCATACTGAGTGATGGTGGACATATTCAGATACCTCTTGTCTTGATTATAACCTTTTGTGTCAACTGATTTTGCCCGGCCTGTTTTGTAGGTTTCGGAAGGTGTTTTGGTTATCCTGCAAAGGAAAATTGAAAATTCTTCCTTAATTTTTCCGAATACGACAAAAAAGACTTGAATTCTATTTTTTATTTTTGTATAGTAATTTTTAGCAAGCCCATTTCAACTCAAAGAGGAGAATGCCCCATGCCCCGCACCCGATTGGCAAATCAAGTACAGGAAATGGCTTCAGTTGCATCGGAAGCCGCCCAACGCAATACCCCTGTGGAAGAGGTCATTGCAAACCGTGCAAAACTAAATGTCTCCCGTCGTGATTTTCTGAAACTTTCTGCCGCTGCATTGGCAGCAGTTGCATTTCAACCGGTCACCCGTAGTTTTGCAGCCGCGCCGCGAATCGCCGTCGTCGGTGCAGGCTTGGCTGGGTTGACCGCCGCCTACCGCCTGAAACAAAACGGCTATAGCGCCACCGTCTTTGAAGCATCTGACCGCCTCGGCGGGCGCTGCTGGTCGGGGCGCGGACTGTTTAACGACGGGCAAATCATCGAGAACGGCGGCGAGTTGATCGACCAGGGGCATACGCACATCCGCCAGTTATGCCAGGAATTGGGGTTGGCTCTCGATAATTTGCTTTCGGCAGAGCCGAACGGCACAGAAGATTTTTACTACTTCGACGGTCAGCCATACAGCTACACCCAGGCAACCAATGACCTGAAGGATATTTGGCAAAAGATCAAGAGCGATGTGCAGGCTGCCAGCTACCCCACGTTGTACAACCTCTACACCCAGCGCGGCTGGGAACTGGACCACATGTCCATCATCGACTGGATCAACGAGAGTGTGCCGGGCGGCATCCATTCGAAGCTGGGTCAACTGCTCGACGTCGCCTATAACATCGAGTATGGCGGCGAGTGCAATATTCAGAGTTCGCTCAACCTGTTATACCTGCTCGGCTACAGCGGGCAGGGACAGATGCGTATCTTCGGTCCGTCCAACGAGAAGTACCACGTCAACGGCGGCAACGACCAGATCGTCACCCGCATGGCAGACGCGCTTGTCGGTCAGATTCAGCTTGGCAAGGAATTGGTCGCCATCAAGACCAACCTCGATGGCACAGTGACCTTGAGTATCAAGGGCGGCAAAAAGGTCACCGACCAGACCTTCGACAAAGTGGTGCTTGCCCTGCCCTTCTCCATCCTGAAATACTCGGTAGACTTCAGCAAAGCCGGGTTCAGCGATCTCAAAAAGACCGCCATCAACGAATCGAGCATGGGCACCAATGGCAAACTTCAACTCCAATTCACAGACCGCATTTGGAACACGCTCGGCAACAACGGCGCAACCTATGCCGATACCGGGTATCAATGCACATGGGATGTCACCCGTGGGCAGCCCGGAACGAGCGGAATTCTAGTCAACTACACCGGCGGTGATGTCGGCGCGGCATACAGCGCCAATGGCTCACCCTCCACATTGGCAACACAATTCCTTTCGCAGGTCGAACCCGTCCTGCCGGGGCTGACTCAACGCTGGAACGGAAAAGCCATTTACAACAACTGGCCCGCCTACAAATGGACGCGCGGCTCATACTCCTTCTGGAAGGTCGGTCAATACACCCAGTTCTCGGGCGCTGAGCGCGAACAACAGGGTAACTGTCATTTCGCGGGTGAACACACCTCGGTCGATTTTCAGGGCTATCTCAACGGCGCTGTCGAAACCGGCGAGCGCGCTGCCGACGAAATCCTTGCAGAATTGAAGTAATTCACCTTACGCGATTTTTACTTTCCTGGATCCCTTGCCCTTCGACTGTGAGCGGAGAGCGGCTGCTTCTCCCGCTCGCAGTCGAAGCGCAGGTGCCTAAGGTGAGTGAAGTAACCCCCAACATTTGCAAAAAGACCGTGAATGTACGTTCACGGTCTTTTCGTTTGCTCTGCGGTACGTCGTTTATATAATGCCCACGGTCACAAATTGCGCTTTCCCTGGCGCGTTGGCGCCACGCAATTTGTGACCGCGCTGGGTATAATCCCCGCCCATGACAGATATCAACGCAAACGCTAATCGCCAAATCGCCCGCGCCGCAGGCACGGTGATGTTCGCCATTCTCTTCGGTCAACTTGCAGGGTTGATACGCGGCATTTTGGTCGCCCGCGCATTCGGCGCATCGCCCGAACTCGACGCCTTCTTCGCCGCCAACCGCGTTTCGGAAACGCTCTTTCTTTTAGTAGCAGGCGGCGCATTGGGATCGGCGTTCATTCCGACCTTTACGGGATTACTCGCCCGCGACGAAAAGGACTCCGCCTGGCGACTCGCCTCCGCCCTCGCCAACGCGGTCACGCTGACCCTCAGCCTGCTTGCGGCGTTAATTGCCTTGTTCGCCCCGCAAGTTGTGCGCTTCGCCCTCGCCCCGGGTTTATCTGCCGACCCCGAACTCTTCGCGCTGACGATCTCCCTCCTGCGCATTCAACTCATCTCCGCCATCCTCTTCGGTCTCGGCGGACTCATTGTCGGCATCCTCAACGCGCATCAGATATTTTTAGTCCCCGCGCTGACACCCGCCCTTTATCAAATCGGCATCATCTTCGGAGCAGTTGTGCTCGCCCCCATAATGGGGATTTATGGTCTCGCATGGGGTGTCGTGCTCGGAGCCGTTTTATACCTTACCGTACAACTCCCCTCGCTTTTCAAACTTATTACTCATCACTTATCACTCGTTACTTTTTCACTAAGCTTGCATGACTCAAACGTCCGCCAGGTCCTCCTCCTGATGGGACCGCGTCTACTCGGCGTGGCAGTGGTGCAATTGAATTTCTGGGTCAACACCTGGCTGGCTTCGCAAATGGCGCCCGGAAGTGTGACCGGTTTATATTACGGTTTCTCATTGATGTTGATGGCGCAGGCGGTTATCGCTCAATCGGTGGCAATCGCTGCCATGCCAACCTTCTCCGCGCAACATGCGCTCGGTCAACAAGATGAGATGCGTTTCTCGCTGGCTTCTTCTCTTCGTGGGGTGATTCTGCTTGCACTCCCTGCCAGCGTCGGCTTGATGGTTCTGCGCGAACCGATCATTTCACTGCTTTATCAACGCGGTGAATTCGACGAACGCTCCGTTCAGATCGTGTCTTGGGCATTGCTCTGGTACGCCGCGGGCATGCTCGGTCATTCCATCATGGAAGTGCTCACGCGTGCCTTCTATGCCCAGCATGATACAAAGACGCCCGTCATCATCGGCACAACTGCCATGTTGTTGAATGTCGTTTTCAGCGTTCTCTTTGCGCGGATGTTCGAATCCGCTGGCTGGATGCCACACGGCGGCTTGGCGTTGGCAAACTCACTGGCAACCGCGCTCGAAGCGACGGCTTTATTCATTATGATGCGCAAACGCCTCAACGGCATCCAAGGCGGGCACATTTTGCGCGGAGCAATCCCCTCTTTGGCGGCGGCAATTGGCATGGCGCTGGCGTTGTTCGGATGGCTGTCATTCGGCGCGAGACTCAGCGCATGGATTCTTGTCCCCGTAGGTGTAGCGCTTGGCGGCGCGGTTTATTTTGCAGTCTTATGGATTCTGCGTTTGCCTGAATTGGGGTATATCTTGAATGGGGTGATGAGAAGGATTAGACGATAGACAATGGACGATGGACGGTAGACCACAGAACCGTCCACGGTCTTCGGTCTATCGTCTACAGTCTATCGTCGCTATTTCCAAATCATCCACTGCACCGTGGCGACCAGCAGACCGAAGATGATGCCCCCAATGACTTCCAATGGCGTGTGACCGATGACTTCCTTCAAGTCGTCTTCGCTCCACATATGACCATGCAATAGTTCATCGAACAACACATTGATGCGCTCGGCATGTTTCCCCGCCTGCCTGCGGACTCCCGCCGCATCGTGAGCGATAATCATGGTGGCGGCAACTGCGATGCCGAAGATTGGGTTGTCGAAGCCGTGATACAAACCGACTGCCAATGTACCCGAAACCATCAGGGCGGTGTGGGAAGACGGCATACCGCCCGCCGCGAAGAACATTGTCCACAACCAGCGGCGCGAGCGTAAATATTCGGAGGGGATCTTCAACGCCTGTGCCAGCAGCCACGCCGCCAATACGGCGATAAGCACCCGGTTTTGGAAAACATCCAATAGGTTCATTCAGTTTCCTCTTCAAAATCTAAAGTGGTCTCGCCAACCAGTTTCTGCACTTTGAGTTGCGCGGCTTCCAATAAAACGCCACAGCGCGCGGCGAGGGCTTGTCCGCGTTCGAAAAGCTTCATCGCCTCGTCTAATGGATTCTGTTCGCCTTCGAGCATTTCAACAGTCTGTTCGAGTTCGGCGAGGGCTTCTTCGTAGGATAGTTCTTCAACGAGTTTGGTGGTAGGTTTTGATTTTGCCATGATTGCTCCTGAGAATGTCATTCTGAGCCGCGATAGCAGCGAAGAATCTCTACGATTATCTTAGAGACCCTCACCGTACTGCATCCGCACCGCGATGCATGTGTCGTTCCGCTCAGGGTGACATTAATCTTTTTTAACTTCAAATTCTCCGTCGCTCACGCGGACGTTCATCTCGCCTTGCGCTTGTGTCACTTTGCTGACAACCTTGCCATCTGCTTTGCGCGTGATGATAGCATATCCACGCGCGAGGACGCCGGCAGGGTTCAAAGCTCCCAGCCGTTTGGATATTCCATCTACGCGGGCGGATTGCAATTGGATGCGATGAGTCAATGCAGAGATGGCGCGGCGGGAAAGTTCGTCGATGTGTTGATATTCGGATTGAATGCGCCGTTCGGGAGAGACATATTTGAGGCGCGCGGCTAGAGCGGAGACAGATGCCTGATGGTCAGCGAGCAAGCCCGAGATTAAGTCTGTGAGGCGGGAAGAGTGAAACGTGAGGTTCGCTTTGAGGTCATCCAGCGTGGTTTGAGTCGCGAGTTCCGCTGCGGCAGTGGGAGTCGGGGCACGCAGGTCGGCGGCGAAGTCACAGAGGGTGAAATCCGTTTCGTGACCGACGCCGGAGATGACCGGGGTTTGCGAAGCTGCAACGGCGCGGACGACGTGTTCATCGTTGAATGCCCACAAGTCTTCGATGGAGCCGCCGCCGCGCGCGAGAAGGATGACGTCAGGATTTTGCTTGTTAAGCGATTGGATCGCATTGACCAATGCAGGCGGAGCTTCAACACCTTGTACTGGTGATGGCGCAAGGATGACGCGCACCAGCGGCTGTCGGCGGCGAATAGTGTTGAGCATATCGCGCAGAGCCGCACCGGTCGCAGAGGTGACAATGCCGATGGTTTGTGGGAATATGGGAATCTCGCGTTTGCGTTCGGGGTCGAAAAGCCCCTCCGCTTCGAGCATGGACTTGAGCCGCAGAAATTCCTGAAAGAGCGCGCCTTCTCCTTTGGCGCGGATAAGGTTTGCGATGAGTTGATATTGTCCCTGCGGTTCGTACACGGCGATCTTGCCATGCACTTCGACCGCCGCGCCTTCTTGCAGGTTCGGGCGTGTACGCATCGCGTCTGTTTTCCACATTACGCACTTCAATGAAGCATTCTTATCTTTGAGCGTGAAGTAAATGTGACCAGACGCTGGACGCGAAAGATTGGAAATTTCACCCGTCACCCATACATCCTGCAATTCGGGGTTATCCTCCAGCAACCTGCGGATGCGGAAGGTCAGTTGGGAAACGGTAAGGGTGGTAGAGAATAGGTCGGGTTGCATTGGGGTGAGGATAATCGAAAATTTGGGAATGGGGAATAGTTCTGACGCATTGCGTAATGCGTAATTCGTAATGAAGGATTTACGCACACTTGCACCGCACGCAAGTGCAGGTGTCACGCATTACGAATTACTTTTTTCGCCTATAATTGAGGAATATTTCATCCTTCCCCTTTCACCCCTCACCCTTTACTTATGAGACATCTCTGGTCACCCTGGCGTATGACATATATTGAAAACAACAAAATCGAAGAGGGCTGTGTGTTTTGCAACGCGCAGGCCAAAACGGACAGCCCCGAGAACCTGATCGCCTTCCGCGGAAAACTTGCGTACGTGATCCTCAACCGCTTCCCCTACACCAGCGGGCATTTGATGGTCATCCCTTTCGCGCACATCGCCACCATCGAGGAGCTGGATGCCCTCACCCGCGCCGAAATGATGGAACTGACTTCACGCTGCACCACGGAACTTCGCGCCATCTACAAACCGGAGGGATTCAACGTGGGCATCAACATGGGCGAGGCAGCGGGTGCGGGTGTGCTTGGACATGTCCACATTCACATCGTGCCGCGCTGGGCAGGTGACACCAACTTCATGTCTGCGGTCGGTGAGACGCGCGTCTTGCCTGAGTCGTTGGAGGATACCTATAAGCGGGTGAAGTCGGCGTTCGATTCCATAGGTAAACAGGGATAACCCGATTTATCTGCGGTTAAGAATGACGGGGGAAAATAGCGGTATGGAGATTCAATGCGACCTAACAAGTATCGACTTGCGCTCACGATCGTTTTCATCACCCTGATTGTCTTGCTGCTTACTTCATGCGGGACAAATCAAATTAACAGCACACCAACAGAACAGTCCATAACACAAACGCCTACCACTGCGCCAACACCCACATCCACGCCCTTGGTCGGGGCGGATGTCAATCCACTGACAGGGTTGCCCGTCGAAGACGTCAACCTGCTCGACCTGCCCGCCTTGCTTATTTCCATTTCACACTTCCCCGTGGAGGCGCGTCCGCAAGCGGGGCTTTCCTTTGCGCCGTGGGTCTTTGAAATTTACATCACCGAAGGCACTACGCGTTTTCTGACCGTTTATCACGGCGTCTTTCCTGAGCCTGAAATCCCGCTCACCGGCGATTGTCTCATTCGCGGTGAGCCGTTCGTGCAAACGTCCAACATCATCGGCAGCCGCGTTTGGTTGGACGATAATGCCAACAATATTCAAGATGCCTGGGAGCGCGGCGTCGGCGGCGTGTGCGTTTATCTTTATCAAGAGAATGGCACACTCCTTCAACAGACCTCCACAGACAGCAACGGTTATTATGCATTCAACGTCGAACCGGGCAGGTATGTGCTCGATTTTCAAAACCCATCCTGGATGCAGTTCGTTCAGAAAAACATTGGGGATGAGGATCAAGACAGCGACGCCGACCCGGCTTCGGGTCAGACCGAGGCGCTTGACGTCACATCCTCGCTTCATAACGTGGACGCAGGCTTGGTCCTGACCACCCAGCCTTCGACAACCTCCGAGCTTCCCGCCGCCAAAGTGGGACCCGTCCGTTCGGGGCGTTTGGTCTACGCCGACATCGCCGCCTTCTTCCCTGAATCATGCCTCATCTATGCCTTTGCTTCTCCTGAAGTATTGGAAGAGTTGCCCCAATGTTTCTTCGTCTACCATGATCTTGAAGGCGGCGGTTACATGCTGGAAACCGATAAACTAAAACGCCTGGCAGAAGAAAGCAAACTGTACGATATGGATTACGCCAGCAATGCCTTCGATGAAAACCCGCCCGCGGGCGGTGAAACCGCCTCGCGGCTCGCCGTGTATATTGCTTATCTCAATCAATCTGCATGGGTCTATGATGCCGCCTCGCAAAGCTATTGGCATTATGTCGACAAAGCCGATTACGACAACGCGGGCGTTGTATACCCCGACATCGACCGCCTGACAAGCCGTCAGTTGCAATTCGAAAATGTCGTCGTCCTCTTCACCGAGCATGACGTGGTCTCCCCCACCAACCTCGACATTCACCTCGAAGAAGATAAGGAAGGCTACGCCTTGTTATTCCGCGATGGGCGCATGTACGATATGTTTTGGAGCACGAACCTCACGGATGAAGAAAGAGAAAGCGGGCGGCATAAACCCGTCCGTTTCATCGACCCCGACACCAAACAACTGATGCCGCTCAAACCCGGTCGCACGTGGATCATCGTCGTCACGCCTGAAACGACGGTCGTCCCACAAAGCCAGGGCGAATGGTATTTGGAGTTCTATCAACCGGCGGGATCGAAATGAGTTTCAAGTTCAAGGTGTCAGGTTGAAATGAGAATGGAGATTGTTTTGCGACGCAAAGTTATTGCTTTGGTTTTGTTTTCCATCTTACTTGTCTCTTGCGTTGAAAATGCAGAGACTGAAACACTTATTGCAGAAACGTCCACACCGAGCGCATCGTCTACCCCTGCGGCGACGCCAACACCTGCGGCGACGCCTACACTACAGTCATTCAGCGAGCCGGTGACGTTCGGTCCTGACAGAGAAAATTTCCCGGCAGGGATCAATCCACTTTCGGGGTTGCAAATGAAAAACTCAAGTTTGCTGTCAACACCGGCTGTGGCAATCTCCATTTCACATTTTCCCGTTGCGGCACGCCCGCAGGCAGGTCTGTCTTTCGCGCCGTGGGTTTTTGAGTTCTACATCACCGAAGGCGCTACGAGATTTCTATCCATTTTTTATGGCGCATTTCCCGAGCCTGAGATTCCCGTCACCGGCGGTTGCGAAGTGCGGCGCGAGCCTTTCGTGCAAACATCCACACTGTTGGGCAACCGCATCTGGCTGGATGAAAACCATAACGGCAGGCAGGAAGATTACGAAAAAGGCATTGGCGGCGTGTGCGTCAATTTATTGGATGTGTCTGGAAAAATCATCCAACAAACGACAAGCGATTCAAATGGCTATTACGGTTTCAACGTCGAACCCAGAAAATACACCGTTGAATTCAAAGCTCCGGCGTGGCTGAAGTTTACGAAGAAAAATGTCGGGGATGAGAACAAGGACAGTGACGCGGATCAGGCATCGGGTCGGGCTGAGGCGGAAGTCAACTCCGCGCTTCTTTATCTGGACGCAGGCTTGGTCCTGTCCGAAGAAACGAATCCACCCGTGAACACATCTGCCCCCAAGCCCCCCGCCGAAGTGGGACCCATCCGCTCGGGGCGTTTGTTATACATCGACATCCATGATCTCTTTTTGAATTCGTGTTTCATCTTCGCCTCCGCATCCGAAGAGATCCTGCCGATGCTGCCGCAGTGTTATCTCGTCCCGCACGATGAAGCCAGCGGCGGCGCGATGATGAGCATCGAAAAGATGAAATCGCTTGCCGAAGAAAATAAACTTACCCGCTCGGGCGAGTTCAATTACACCAGCAACGTGTTTTCCGAGACGCCGCCATCAGGAGGCTTGCCTGCCAACCGCGTGAATGAATATGTGGCACTGCTCAACCAATCGGCATGGATGTACGATGCGCCTTCCGGTTCCTATTGGCGGTATGTAGATGACACAACGCAAAAGAATGCAGGCATCTTGCATCCCGAAATCGACCGGCTAACGGGCAGGCAGTTGCAATTCGAGAACATCATCTTTCTGGATGTGGAGCAGGAAGTATTCGAATACCAACAAATCCCGATTCGCACTCTGGTCGATACCCATTTGGAATTAGGCAGGGGCGGGTTCGCTCATCTCTTCCGCGATGGGATGAAGTATGAAATCCGCTGGAGCACGAAGGCGCGCGCGTATGAAAAAGAAACCGGAAAGGCACGCCCTATTTACTTCGTAGATGCGAACGGTGACCCCGTTCCGCTCAAACCCGGCAGAACCTGGCTGTTCGTTGCCACACCCTATTCATATATTACCGGTCAAGACGATGGAACATGGAACTTCAGATACGTCCCACCGGAAGGAGCAAAGTAGTAAGATAGTAATAGGACTTACGCAAAGCCCCAAGAGCAAGCCGCGAATTACACGAATTATCACGAATTTTTTAATAATTCGCGTGATTTCGCGAAATTCGCGGCAAAAGATTTTGAACTGCGTAAGTCCTAAGTAATTAAAGACTGGAGAATCCTATGCATCCGTACGTTCGTTCGCTGAAATCGTTATTCGAGCAAAATGCCAACCCCGTCAACGCCGCGCCGATGAAGAAATATATGCGCGAGCAGTTCGAGTATTTGGGGATTAAGAGTCCGCAGTTCAAGGTGCTGCAAGCGGAGTTCATCAAGCAAAACGGGCTTCCACCTATCAAGGACCTTGATGCCATCGCCCGCGAATTATGGGACCTGCCCCAGCGTGAATTTCAATATCTCGCTGTCAGCCTGATCGGAAAAATGGAAAAGCAACTGGATGAAGACTTCATCACCACCCTTGAGCACCTCATCACGACCAAATCCTGGTGGGATACGGTCGACACGATTGCGGGGCATACCGTCGGCGTGATGTTCAAGCAATTTCCCAAAGTCAAAGCGAGGTACCTGAAAAAGTGGCGCAAGTCCGATAACTTCTGGCTGAGGCGCACCACTTTGTTATTTCAACTCGGATATAAGGAAGACACCGATTTCGACCTGCTGTGCGAACTCATCGAGGAAAACCTTGGTTCAGATGAGTTCTTCATCAACAAAGCCATCGGCTGGTCATTACGCCAATATGCGTGGACCAAGCCTGCGCCTGTGAAGAAATTCGTAAAGGCAACGAAGGGGTTACATCCGTTGAGCCGAAGAGAGGCATTGAAGAATCTGAGTTCGTAGAAACCTACCTTTTCTGGCTATACGCAGCCAATGCTAATAAAATTGCAATCCAAGGGCTTTGACATATTCCGACAATAGCAGGTAGAATAAAAAACGTAAATTCTAGCCAGACTAGCCAGAAAAGGAATTTCCCCTATGATCGCCGTATGGCAAATACAGGACGCAAAAAACAAGTTAAGTGAAGTCATTACTTTAGCGCTAAAACAGGGACCGCAATTGATAACAAAACATGGGGAAAAAGCTGTTGTCGTGATCTCATACACTGAGTATGAAAAATTGCGAAAGTCGCACGGAAAGCTCTCCGAGTTCTTTAGTTCCTCTCCCCTCACGGGCCTGGAACTCGACCTGAAAAGAAATAAATCACTGCCTCGTAAAAACATCGAACTATGAAGTATCTCCTCGACACGTCTGTCATCTCGGAATTAATCTCAAATCGTCCCAACCCAGATGTCGTCGATTTTATTGATTCACTCGACCAGGAAAGTATTTATCTCAGCGCCATCACAGTGGGGGAAGTTGCCAAGGCGATCCAAAAATTGACGAATGCCCAGCGGAAACAAAAGTTGGAAAAATGGCTTCGTGATGACCTGCTTGTCCGCTTCAAGGGGAATGTTATTGCATTGGATGCCGACATCTTCATGCGTTGGGGCGAGTTATCCGCAAGGCTCGAAGGAATCGGCGTTGAGCACCCCGCCATCGACTCTTTGATCGCCGCCACTGTTTTAACTCATCAGATGGTGCTGGTTACGATCAACGAAAGCGATTTCGAAAACATGGAGATCGAGATCGTCAACCCGTGGTGAGCTGAAAAAAGTTACCAAGTAACGAACGACGAGTAACAAGCGAAAACTTGTTACTCGTTTTTTATTTCTCTGCCTGATTCCTCATAAAATCTGCCACTTCAGCAAATCTAGTCTTCAAATGATCCACCACAGCCGGATGAAAGTTACCTGCATCGAGTGCATGTTCCATACACCAAAGCCACTGGTCACGTTCGCGTTCGCCGATAGCGAAGGGCATATGACGCAATCGCAATTTCGGATGACCGAATTTTTCAATATATAACTGCGGTCCACCTGACCAGCCGGAGAGGAACATGAATAACTTCTCGCGCGATCGTTTCAGACTGGCAGCATGCAGGGCACGGATATCCTTCGCCTCGGGCGAAGAATCCATCAGGTCGTAGAAACGGTCAACGAGGGCGCGCACGCCCGTCTCGCCACCGATTAACTCATAGAGGGAGTGAGTTTGGGACATAGGTAAATTTTCGGTCATAGGCAAAATTTTACCGTATTCATGTAGGGGCGGGGTTCTCCCGCCCTTTAATATTACGCACACCACATAATTGGGCGCGGAGACCGCGCCCCTACACATGGGTGCGCTAAAAGTTTGTAGATGACCTGCTCCCTTCGCCGTCCTCGGCGAAGGATTTACTCGCAGAACGCCGCCGTCCACAGGATGCTTCGCAAAGGACGGCGGCTTGAGCCAAACTACTAACAGACTTTGAGTGCTC
>JACPVC010000275.1 GCA_016191955.1 Chloroflexota bacterium | reverse complement strand
TTTTTTGCCGCGAATTTCGCGAATTCGCACTGATTTTAAAACCAATTCGCGAAAATTCGCGTAATCCGCGGCTGAAGCTCTTGTTTCTTTGGCTTGGAACGGCGATCCCTTTCCGTCGTGGCTTTACTCAGCATGACATGCAATATTATTCTTGAGGAACCATGCTCGATAAATTACAAGCCATCGAAGAACGATTCGAACAACTCGGCACCGAACTGCTCGAAGTGGGCAACGACTACAAGCGCGCCGCCGAGATCAACAAGGAACGCGTCAGCCTTGAACCGCTGATGGAAAAGGCGAAGGAATACCGTCAGGCAATGAAAAGCCTGGAAGAAGCCAAAACCATCATCGTCACAGAAAACGATGCGGAACTGGTCGCCCTCGCCAAAGCGGACGTGGAAGACCTGACGCCCAAGATCGAAGTCCTTGAAAAAGAAATCAAAGGACTGCTCGTTCCGAAGGACCCGCGCGATGACAAGAACGTCATCGTCGAAATCCGTGCGGGTGCAGGCGGTGACGAAGCCGCCATCTTCGCCGCGGACCTCTTCCGCATGTACACACGTTTTTCCGACGGCAAAAAATGGAAGACCGAGATCATGTCGGAAAATGCCATCGGCGTGGGTGGATACAAAGAAGTCATCTTTGAGGTGAAGGGCAAAGGCGCGTATTCGAAGTTGAAATACGAATCGGGCGTGCATCGCGTGCAGCGCGTGCCTGCCACAGAATCACAAGGGCGCATTCACACCTCCACTGCCACCGTCGCCGTGATGGCAGAAGTAGAAGAGGTGGACGTGGACATCCCTGAAAGCGACATCGAGATCGAAGTCTATCGCTCGTCGGGCGCGGGCGGTCAGAACGTGCAGAAGAACTCGACCGCTGTCCGCCTGTATCACAAACCGACAGGCATGATCGTGACCTGTCAGGATGAGCGCTCGCAATTGCAAAACAAATTGCGTGCTCTGTCCATTTTGCGTGCGCGTTTGTACGACATCGAATTGGCAAAACGACAGGCAGAACTCGAAGCAGACCGCCGCTCACAAGTGGGCACAGGCGAACGCTCCGAAAAGATTCGTACCTACAACTACCCGCAGAGTCGCGTCACTGACCATCGCATCGGGTTCTCCAGTTACAACCTGCCCGCCGTGATGGACGGCGACATCGATCAATTCATCGACGAACTTTCCACTCGCGACGAAGCCGGCAAACTCGCCGCCACCGGCGTGGAAGACGACGAATAATCTTGTACAAAACAGGCTGGAGAATTCCAGCCTGTTTTCAGTTATCGGTTTCGTAGTATTACATTTTGCTGGGAAGGAAAGAATATAATTCACTGCCATGCAAAAATTCCAATCCCCCCTTCGAATACTTGCCATCGTTGCCGTATTATTCATCGCCTGGGCATTGCGCGCCAACGCCGTACAAAAACTGTCCATCGACTACGACGAAGATGACTACATGCGCGCCGCACAGGAATACGCGCATCTCATTCGGACTTCGAGCTGGTCCGGCTTTCTGGAAACGAACTACCGCACTGAACATCCCCCGCTGGCAAAGATCGTCATCGGCTTGAGCTTCCTCACCGCGCCGGAAGAAAAACTCGTCGCCGACCGCCCCACCACATCCGAGCCGAATAAATATCTGCCGCGTCCGCTTGTGAAGGCGGGGCGAACCACGAATGCTGTCTTCGGGTGGCTGACTGTGGCGCTGCTGGCGATCATCAACCCGTTGGCAGGGCTTGCGCTTGCGACCCACACCTTCACCATTAAATACGTCTCACAGATCATGCTCGAAGCCCTGCCCGCGCTGATGAGTTTCAGCATGGTGCTGACATATCTGCAATTCAAGAAGAATCGCAAGACGGGCTGGCTTATCACATCCGCCATCTTCCTCGGTCTTACCGCCGCTTCGAAATATCTCTACTGCGTCATAGGCATCGCCATCCTCGTGGACTGGTTTATGGATGCAAAAGATCGAGATGAAGTCAAGCCATTTTTCAAGCAAGCCCTGTTGTGGGGATTTTTGGGAGTCATCATTTTCTTCGCGGCGGATCCGTTCCTTTGGGCAGATCCAATTCAAAGACTGCGTGAATCGGTTTTTTATCATGCTGGGTATTCCACAACCGCTGCGGAAGTCCAATCTGCAAATTTCCCCTTCTGGCAGCCGCTCAACTGGCTGGTCTTCTCCCCTTCTGTATGGCACCCTGATGTCTTCAAGTTCTCGCCGGATTTCATCATCGCCGTGCTGGCTGTGTTTGGTTTATCGCGGCTATGGAAGAAGGAACGCCTGTATGTTCTGTGGCTGGGGTTCGCCTTGCTCTTCCTGCTTTTCTGGCCCACCAAATGGCCCCAATACATTCTGACTCTCACCGTACCGCTTTCACTCTCCGCCGCCGAAGGGCTGGCGGAAATATGGCAAAGCATCGTTGCGGTGTTCAAGGCAAAGAAACCGATTTTCAACAAAAAAGAATCGCGCCAAGCCATTCCCTGGCTCGTGCCGGGACTGATCGCTTTCGCGGTGCTGACCTTGTTACCCTTCCTCTTTCAACTCGGCGTTTCGCTCACAGACTTCAACAGCGCGTCCATCCGCGATGGGTTTCAAGGCGGCATCTGGCGCGAAATCTCCGGCGGGCTGACGGGGCAGATCGAACCCGTAACTCCCGAATTCCCCTTCCGCTCAAAAGAAGTCCAATTCACAGGTATATCGGGCTACCAGCCCGTCTTTGAATTTCTTGTCACCGGGCAGGGAATCTTCATCTTCAACATTTTCTGGATGGTCGTCTCCACCAGCTTGCAAGTGTTTTTGGGGTTTGGTCTCGCCATTTTGCTCAACCAACGCGGAGTAAAACTCAGTAAATTCTGGCAGGCGTTTTTCATCCTGCCGTGGGCGATTCCCGAATTCATCGGCGCGTTGATGTGGTTGAACATCTTCGTCCCAGAGATCGGCTGGTTGAGTCTTGCGGCAAAAAAATATGGCGAAGCCTTCCCGCTTCAATTCCTGATCGGGTGGGAAAGAACGCCAAGTTTATGGTTCCTCATCTTCCTTATTCCCGCCGTCTGGTATGGATTCCCGCTCATCATGCTGGCGGTCAATGCAGGACTCAAAACCATACCCAAGGAAGTCTTTGAAGCCGCCTCCATAGACGGCGCCAATAGTTGGCAGATTCTTAGCGGCATTACCCTGCCTTTATTGATACCTGTCTTATTGCCCGCCGTCATCATCCGCGGCATTTATACGTTCAATCAATTCTATCTTTTCCAAGCGTTTCCCTTCCGTGAAGGTACTCTAGCCAATATCTCATACAATATATTCAACCCCTCTAGCAGATTTGGCGGCGGGCAGTTCGCGGTATCTGCCATCATCAACATCCTGACCGTCATCATCCTGATCGCGCTGGTCACCTTATTCAATCGCCGCATGCAAACCCGCGAGGAGTTTATCAATGCGTAATATCTCCGTCTTCCGCCAAATCATCACCCAGTTGATTCTCCTGTTGGTCGGTCTCTTCATCCTCATCCCCGTTTGGAGCACTGTGCGCCTCGCCTTCGACGGCTCCCTACGCGGACGTCCCACTGAGTTCACTTGGCTGCCAAAGGAATTTTCAACCGAAGCCTTTACCAAAGTACTAGACCGTCCCTATCAATCGGTGGAGTTCAATGTCTTGCTGCGCAACAGCATGATCGTTTCGATTGGCGCGGCGATCCTTGCCATTTTGCTTGGCATCTCTCTTGCGTATGGCTTTGCACGCTTCCGCTTTCCCACAAAAAACACTGGGCTATTCGTTTTATTGCTTGCGGCATTGCTGCCGCCGATCGCTTTTGCTACACCGCTTTACATCATTCTAAGTCTACTCAAAATTCGCACGACCCTCATTGGCTTGGTCATCGTCTACGCCGCGTTCGCCATGCCCTTTGCCGTCTGGAACATGCGCGCCGCCTTCCAAGCCATTCCAAAAGAAATAGAAGAAGCCGCCTACCTCGACGGCGCGAATCACTTCCAAACTTTTCTCAACATCAGCCTGCCGATCTCCATGCCGTCTATCGCCGTCACCGCCATGATCGCCTTCCTGATGGGCTACACTGAATTCGCCATCGGCTGGCTCTTCGTGGACAAAGCCGATAACGTCACGCTCTCGATGGCAACCTATGCCCTCGTCAACGGACAGTTCTCCGGCGCACAGCCATGGAGCTACCTCGGCTCGCTTGCCATCATCATGTCTATTCCGGTGATGGTTGTCTTCATCTTCTTTCAAGAAACATTAATGGAACGCCTGCTCTTTCAGGAAACCTCATGACCCACACGTTGGGCAATTACCTCATCCATCAAATTGCAAAATTAGCCGGTGACCTGACCGAACGCGACGCGCAACTCCTGCTCGCCCATGTGGTTGGACATCCACGCACGTGGCTGCTCGCCCATCTCGACACGCCTCTTTCCGCGCCGATGCTTGATTCGGCAGACCAGGCATTCTCAAAGCTAGAAACGGGTGAACCGCTTCCCTACATTCTCGGTCACTGGGAATTTTTCGGGCTTGATTTCGACATCACGCCCGCTGTGCTCATCCCGAGACCGGAAACAGAATTGATGGTAGAGAAAGCCATTAAATGGCTGTCCGCTTCCGCCGAGAGAAGAACCGTCGCTGACGTTGGAACGGGGTCGGGCATCATCGCCACGTCCATTGCGATGCGCGTTCCAGACGCGAACATCCTCGCCACGGATATTTCCCGCGCCGCGCTCAAGATCGCCAAACACAACGCCGAAAAATTCCACGTCCATCACCGCATCGACTTTCTGCAATGCGACCTCCTGCCGCAGCACGTTGACCCGCTGCCCACCGAACGTCACTTCGACTTGATCTGCGCCAACCTGCCCTATATCCCAACCGAAACCCTCAGAGCGCTGCCCATTTTCGGTCGAGAACCAACTCTCGCTTTGGATGGAGGCGAGGACGGACTCGATATTTATCGCCGCCTGCTTAACGTCGCGCCGGCATGGCTCGCGCCGAATGGCATGATCCTGCTTGAGCTCGAAGCCACACAGGGCGTCAAAGCTCTCAACCTGGCTTACGATCTATTTTCTGAATCTTCCATATCGCTGTATCAAGACCTGGCAGGGCATGATCGCCTGCTTCAAATCCGACTCCCTGGGTGATGGAAAGGTATAATCTTCTAATCCAACCCTTAAGCAATGTTCAGGAACCATTAAACTCCAGGAATATAATGAAAGTTGCATTCTCCTGATGTCAAACCCCACTCGCTCGGGCAAGCGAATGGGGTTTGGTCTTTTAACGGCATAAATAAGTGCGTCGCACCAAACGGGTCAGATTTTCCAAATACCAAGCAAAGGCTCAACTGAAGACGAATCTCATTAAGTGTGGTGCGACGCACTCTTTTTCCACTCTTTTTCTACGATAACGACCAGGTGGGCAGGACATCGATGTCCATTTCAGAGAGATGCCCAAGTGCGTAGCGAAAATATCCCGCCGCGCCGATCATCGCCGCGTTGTCGGTGCAAAGCGAAAAAGGCGGAATGTGAACAGGGAACTCGGTCTGTCCCTTGAAGGCTTGACGCAGGGCGCGGTTAGCGGAGACCCCGCCTGCCACCAGGATTTCCTTCGCCCCAAATTCACGAGCAGCATTCATCGTCTTTTTGAACAACACATCCACTACGGCTTTTTGGAACGATGCTGCCACGTCATGCACGGGGATGCTGTTGCTGCGCTTTTTCAATCCCTGCACTTCATAAAGAACCGAGGTTTTAACTCCACTGAAGGAAAAATTCCAGGTTCCATCGAGCCAGGCACGGGGGAAGTTGAAGCGGGTTGGGTCGCCCTCCTCTGCTTCACGCTGAATGGACGGTCCGCCTGGGTAGGGTAAACCCAACAAGCGCGCCACTTTGTCGAAGGCTTCACCGGCAGCGTCATCGAGAGTCGCACCAAGACGTTGATAGGTCAGGTGGTCGGTCATCAAATTCAGTTCGGTGTGACCGCCCGAAACAAGCAAAGCCATGAGCGGAAATTTCGGCGCGGGCGGCGTTTTCTCGCCAGCCTCGTACACCCACGAAGAATAAATATGCCCTTCGAGATGATTGACGCCAACGAGCGGTTTATCGAGCGCAAGCGCCATACCCTTCGCCATATTCATGCCGACGATGAGCGAACCCGCGAGACCCGGTCCCTGTGTGACGGCAATCGCGTCGATGTCGTTGAGCGTGAGATGCGCCTGTGCCAAAGTCTGCTGCACCACAGGGATGATGCTCAACACATGCTGGCGCGATGCAACTTCAGGAAACACACCGCCATAACGGGCATGGATTTCCATTTGCGAAGCGACCACAGACGAAAGCAGCGCGCGTCCATTTTCAAGGACGGCGCATGCGGTTTCATCGCAGGAGGTTTCAATGGCTAAGATACGGGCTGGTTTTAATCCGGTCATTTAATTATCTTTTTCTTTTTTCTTACAGGTTTCTTTTTCAATAGTTCATAGCGGCGGCGCACCGCATCCATCTTGA
>JACPVC010000274.1 GCA_016191955.1 Chloroflexota bacterium | reverse complement strand
TTCTTTTGCCGCTCCATCGCCTGCGCTTTGATAAGTCGATTCGCGACATTGCCAAAAAAGCAGTGGTACAATGATTTTATATACGATCAGCAAGCGGCGAAGTCCGGTGAAATTCCGGCGCTGTCGCGCAACTGTAAGTTAGTTGGATAGTGCAATAGTTGAGTAGTTCAGTAGTTGAACTGCCAAACTACGTAACTAACAAACCATCCAACTAATCAAGCCAGGTCGCCCGCTCTGATCGGTTCAACCACTTCTCGCGGAAAGGAGGTGGAGAACAGGTCCGAACCGGATTGCCTCTCCCACCTCCCCAGCCTATGCTGGGGATTTTGATTCATTGAACGAAGTACGGCGACATTTATGTCGCCCAACAACAACGCGACATAAATGTCGCGCTACACAATAGGAGAAAAAGATGTTTCGTAAGACTTTAGTTTTGACATTATTGATCGCGCTGCTCGCAGCGTGTGCACCAGCGGCTCAATCCACGCCGGTAGTTGAACCCGTTTCGACAGAAATTCTCGCCACCGAAGCTCCTGCTACCGAAGCCGTTGCTGAAGGCCTGACCTTCACCGATGGACTCGGACGTGAAGTGACCCTTGCCGCGCCCGCCCAACGCATTGTGACTCTCGCGCCGTCGCTGACGGAGTTTGTCTTCGCTGTGGGAGCAGGCAGCCAGTTGGTTGGGCGTGATGAACTTGCCGATTTCCCCGCTGAGGCGGCTAATGTCGCCAGCATCGGCTCAGCCTTCGGTGACTTGAACACCGAAGCCATCCTCGCCCTCGAACCGGATCTGGTTTTGGCTGCGGGAATCAACACCCCCGAACAAGTGCAGGAATTGGAAGGCTTGGGGCTGACGGTATATTATCTCGCCAACTCGCTCACCTATGACGAACTGTACGAACAGGTCAATCTCTTCGGGCAGTTGACCGGGCACGAGGAAGAAGCGGCTGCGTTGGCTGAGTCGCTGGCGGCGCGGGTGGAGGCGGTAGAGTCTGTGGTAGCTACTGCCACCGAAAAGCCGACCGTCTTCTATGAGATCGACGGTACTGACCCCGCCAAACCGTGGACGACCGGTCCCGGCACGTTCATGGACACGATGATTACCAAAGCAGGCGGTGTGAACATCGGCGGCGTGTTGAGCGACTCGTTCGCGCAGATCAGCGTGGAAGAGATCGTGGCGCAAGACCCGAATATCATCATCCTCGGCGACACGTTATATGGCGTGACCATCGAATCGATTGGCGAACGCACCGGCTGGGGGGATTTGACCGCCGTGAAGGAAGGCAACATCTTCGCCTTCGATGACAACCTCGCCAGCCGCCCCGGTCCGCGTTTGGTAGACGGGTTGGAAGAGTTGTTGAAGATACTCCACCCTGAGTTGGTAGTGAGTCAGTAA
>JACPVC010000296.1 GCA_016191955.1 Chloroflexota bacterium | reverse complement strand
GATGATAATGAAGCCCTATACAATTGGGGCACTGCGCTCTATTCTTGGGCACAGACCAAAACGGGGGCAGAGGCGGATGAGTTATTCAAACTGGCGGGGGAGAAGTATGAGGCGGCCTTGACGATCAAGGCGGATAAGCATGAAGCCCTATACAATTGGGGCACTGCGCTCTCCGCTTGGGCACAGACCAAAACGGGGGCAGAGGCGGATGAGTTATTCAAACTGGCGGGGGAGAAGTATGAGGCGGCCTTGCAGATCAAGGCGGATAAGCATGAAGCCCTCAACAATTGGGGAGTGGCGCTTTCAGTATGGGCACAAAAAAAAATTAGAGATGAACAGCAATCTCTATATCAGCAGGCAAAAGAAGTATTGCTCAGAGCAGAGGCGATTAAAGAGGGATGCGCTTCTTATAACCTGGCTTGTGTTTGTGCTCTAATTAATGCAGAAGAAGATTGCCAACAATGGTTGGCTAAAAGCAAAGAATTTGGGAATTTACCCTCCAGACAACACTTGGAACAAGATACTGATCTCGATTCTGTGCGAAAGAAAAAGTGGTTTATTGAGTTTTTAGAAACAATATAAAAAGAAGGCGCAGATCTTGCGCCTTCTTCCTACTTCATCATCCTCGCCGCTCTTCGGCCAATCTCCACCGCAAAATTTGTGCCGCGGTCCCAGGGGTAGACCTGGCTCATCGACGCGAAATACAACCCTTCAATCGGCGTTTGAATCTCTGGAATATTTTTTGAATGATTCACCAGCGGCACGGGCTGGGCGTAATTGGTTTTATGCACCCAAATTTTCTTCACCCACTCGCGTGAAAATTCAGGGTTGAACTTTTGGAAGGCGGGGATGAATCTTTCCAGCAATTGCTCATCGCTCATCGAAAAATATTCGTGGCCCACTTCCAGATAATCGCCCGCGTACACAATATGGTCGCCGCCAAAATTTTCGCTCGAAACAAAATTCGTATGCTCCACCAGCGCCAAAAACGGGTAGCCCTCCTCCTTCGGCACGTTGAACCAGTAATACCCATCCTTGGAAAGCGGATGCTTCAACGCCAGCGTCATCACCACCGCGCCCATCGATTTCAACTCCAGCAAACCCTTTAAATAATTTTCAGGGAGATCGGGACATAACCTCGCCATCAGATTCGGCGACGTAGTCACCAGTACCTTATCAAAGGATTCACCGTCCACGCTCAAACTACCCGACGCCTGCTCCCGCTTAATGGACTTGATACTCGCTCCGAGTCGAATCTCCACCCCCAGCCCTCGGAGTTTTTCTGCAAATAAATCCGCAAATTTTTGAAAGCCGCCTTCAAACGTACCGAGGCGTGTCGTCCGTGCTTTGATGCGCGCCCACATCCACGCCATGTTGACATCTTTATAGAACGGACCAAACTTCCCGATCAACAGTGGTTTCCACATCTGCTCGTAGACCTTTTTCCCCGCCCATTTCATCATCCACGCATCGGCAGTGACTTGTTCCAGCGCGCGCCAATTATTCGTGAGGCGCAGAAATAATCCGACGAAGCCGAATCTAATTTTGTTCAGACCAAATCCAAGTCCAGGAAAACGAAGCGCATTGATGATCGAGTCAAACGGATACCATTTATTTTTGTACAGCATCACCGTCAATGGACGGGGGAATCGCACCTTGTCTTCCAATCCCAACTCGCGGATCAGCCCCAGCATTTCGCTGTCCGACTGGAACCAGTGGTGATAGAACTTCTCCACCGACCAATCCCAATGCGGCTCCTTGAATCCGCTTGCCAGCCCGCCCACATAATTTGCGGACTCAAAAATGGTCACCTCGTGACCCGCCTTTTTTAAATCCCACGCGGCAGCCATGCCGCCATAACCTGCTCCGATGATTGCTATTTTCATAACTCTCCATAAACTTTATTGATTTGCTCACCCTGCGGATTTGAATACACTTCAGATATGTCGCCCTGAGCCGATAGGCGACACTTGCGCCGCGCGCCAGTGCGGTGAGGGTCTCTACCTCCGAGATCAGAGATTCTTCGCCTATCGGCTCAGAATGACATTGCGTAAGGTGAGCTATTTTTTCCTTTGCTCAAGCCTCACCGAGACGGCTTTGAGCTTGCCCCATTCCTGTTGAACCGCATAGATCATTGCCAGGGCTTCCAGCCAGCGCACATCGCATTGCGGGTCTTCTGCAAGACGCTCGAAGATGTGCGTGGCCTCTTCGTCTGT
>JACPVC010000291.1 GCA_016191955.1 Chloroflexota bacterium | reverse complement strand
TGGTCTCGGAACGTCCCGCTACGAGCATGCGGGGCTACTCGACCACCAACAATCACTAATCTCTAATTCTCCAATCTCCAATCTCTCTGACACTGCCGTCATCATCTACACCAGCGGCACAACGGGGCGACCCAAAGGCGCAGAGATCACGCATGGTAATCTCATCTCCAATCTTGAAGCGCTGCACAAAGCCTGGGGCTGGCAGGCAGATGACGTGCTCTTGCATGTGTTGCCCATCTTTCACGTTCACGGGTTGTTCGTCGCTTTGCATGGGGCATTGCACGCCGGCGCAACAACTCTTCTCATGCGTGAGTTCAATGCACAGAAAACTCTCGAACTGCTTTCAAGCGGTCAATGTACTGTCTTTATGGCAGTACCTACCATCCACAAGCGCTTGCTCGATGTGCCTAATGCAGATCGATTTGATCTGTCCAAGGTCCGCCTCATCACCTCCGGTTCCGACCGTTTGCCTGATGAAGTATTTGCTGGTTTTCAGCAGACATTTGGATACACTTTACTTGAACGCTATGGCATGACCGAAACCGGCATGAACTGTTCCAATCCCTTGCATGGTGATCGGCGCATCGGTTCGGTGGGGATGCCTCTGCCCGGTGTGGGAGTTCGCATCGTCCATTCGGAGACGGGCGCGATTCTTTCGGATGGCGAGATCGGGGATGTGCAACTGCGTGGACCAAACATCTTCAAAGGCTATTGGCGGCAGTCGGATAAAACATCCGCTTCTTTCTCAGCCGACGGTTGGTTCAAGACCGGAGATTTAGGCTACCTCGAAGCAGATGGTTACCTGACCTTATGTGGTCGCTCCAAAGATTTGATCATCAGCGGTGGGCTCAATATTTATCCGCCTGAAGTGGAACGTGTGTTGGCTGAACATCCGGCTGTTGCCGCTTGCGCTGTGATCGGCTGTCTTGACAAGGAATGGGGAGAAAAGGTTACAGCGGTGGTTGTGCTCAATAAAGGCGAATCAGCTACCGACGAAGAATTGATCCGTTTTTGTCGTGATAAGCTCGCACCGTACAAGTCACCCAAGTCCATTGTCTTTCAAGAAGACCTGCCGCGGAATGCCATGGGCAAGGTCCAAAAGGCTGAACTTAGAAAACAGATATGCTTGTGAGGAGTTTGGTTTATTCATAACACCAACTTCATTCTCTTATAATTTCCATTATGTTTAATCTCAAGCGGCAATTTCTTCTTGATCCCTTGATTACCTTTCTCAATCACGGCTCATTCGGTGCGACGCCGAAGCCTGTTTTTTACGAGTATCAGCGCTGGCAAAGGGAATTGGAGAATCAACCGGTTGAATTCCTTGGCAGGCGTTTCTATGACTTGATGCGCTCGGCGCGCGAATCGCTGGCGGAGTATCTTGGAACGGATGCGGGAAATTTGATCTATGCTCAAAACGTGACCATTGCTTTAAACATCGTCGCGCGGTCGCTTGAGTTAGGCACGGACGATGAAGTGCTATCGACGAATCACGAGTATGGCGCGCTAGATCGAACGTGGAGATTTCTATCAAAAGAACGCGGATTCACGTATATCAACCAACCGGTTGATATTACTTTGCATGATGCTTTCGTTGAATCATTTTGGCGCGGCGTGACTTCAAAAACGCGCGCTATCTTTCTGAGTCATATCACTTCGCCAACGGCAACCATATTCCCAGTAGAGAAAATCATCCAGCGTGCGCGTGAGCGCGGCATCATCACTGTCATCGACGGTGCGCATGCACCGGGGCAAATTCCGTTACAGCTCGATTCGCTGGGCGCGGATTTTTACGGAGGAAATTTACACAAATGGTTATGTGCTCCAAAAGGCGCGGGCTTTTTGTTTGCTCGCCCCGAAGTTCAGCATTTGCTCAAGCCGTTGGTCGTCTCGTGGGGATATGAGTCTGAGACGCCGGGCGATTCGACTTTTATCGATCATCATGAATGGTGGGGGACGCGCGACATTGCCGCGTTCTTAGCTGTCCCGGAGGCAATTCGTTTTCAGCAGAAGCAGGCTTGGGTAGTGGTACGAGCCGCGTGTCATCAACTTGCGGTGGAGACGTGGGGACGTATCCATGACTTGACCGGACTTGCACCGCTTCACTCCGACCCCGATACCTGGTTCGCCCAAATGATCGTTGCCACCCTGCCAACGGATACTGACCTCGCCGCGCTGAAGACGCGTTTGTATGATGAATACCAAATCGAGATTCCCCTCATTGCGTGGAATGAGAGGAAATTAATCCGCCTCTCTGTGCAGGGATATAATTCGCGCCGTGATATGGACAAGTTGTTATTCGCGTTGAAGAAGTTGCTGAAATGAAAGTGCCCATGAGAAAGTTGTTTTCATCTGCTTTGATTACTTTGTTTGTGTTGTGCCTGTATCAGAAAGAAATTGTGACGGCACAACCACAGACCAATATTACCTCGCCATCTCAGTTGATCGATGCGGTGAACAATGTGCGCATCTCGAACGGACTGGTTCCGCTGCCAGTCCATCCCATCTTGATGCAGTCTGCACAATCTCAAGCAGATTACATGGCTGCGACTGGCATCGTGACCCACGCCCGCCCCAGTGGAACCTACACCCAACAATTGCTTTCGCTTGGTTTTCCCCTGGCAGGCGATCTTTCATTGGGCGGCTTTCGCTCGGAAAATATTCTAAGCACATACGGACCTTTGGTTTGGAACGGCGTCCCCGCCGGCTGGCAGGACGCCCAACACATGAACACGATGCTGTCGGGAAATTTCACGCATATTGGCGCAGGTATTTCGCAATCTGGCGATATGTATTATTACGCGGTGGATACGGCGGCAGCCACAGGCTCTGGGCAGCAGCAGGAAAGCGCGGCATCCATTTTGACAAGTGTGCCCGGTGGGTCAAGCGATAGTGGCGTGAGTCAGTTCATGGTTCCGGTTACGCTCAGCACACCGCGCCCGGATGGAAAAGTCTTTCATAAGGTGCAGTATGGGCAGTCTCTGTGGAGCATTGCCATAGCCTATGGCACGACCATCAAGAATATTCAAACCTTGAACAACCTCGGCGAGGAATCGACCGTATATCAAGGGCAGGAATTGCTCGTGGTCATCGGCGCAACCCAGGCTGCGACCCTGCCCCCGGAAACAACACCGACAATACAAGCCACGATTACTCTTGCGCCACTTGCTACGCTGACCCCAACATCCGCTCTGGTGGAAGCGACATTTACTCCGACAGAAGAAGTATCTGAAGGCTCAAACTCAAAACCTGCTTCATCCAAGGTGTTGGTGGTTGTGCTGATCGTTGCGGCGTTCGTGGGGGCGGGGATGGCGGTCTGGTTGATTCGCGACCCAAGCAATTAGGTTTATATGTTGCCGCCCCGTGTAGTCGAAGGGCAGGGGATGTAAAAAAGTAGAAATTGCATAACGTCAGTTGTTAATCGACAAAATGTGGAAAGGTATAATCCCCCGCTTTCACCTTGTCTGTTAACCGAACATTGGAAAGGCATTGAAGAAAAAATGGATATTACATTGGCATTAGGCGGCGGAGGCGCAAAGGGCAATGCTCATATCGGCGTGTTGCGCCGCCTTGAAAAGGAAGGATATCGGATTCGCTCCATTGCAGGTACAAGTTTTGGCGGCATGGTGGCAGTCTTTTATGCCATCGGATATTCCCCCAGGGAAATTCAAGCGATTTTTGAATCAGTGAACCAAAAGGGTTTATATGGACGCACCTCGCATGATGGACCCTCCCTGCTTGGCTTGACAGGCGCACGTCAATTGTTGGATAGAGTCATTGGCGAAAAGACCTTCAAAGACACGCGTATCCCCTGCGCCGTCACTGCGGTGGACATCAACACGGGCGGTGAAGTGGTCCTTAATGAAGGCAACCTCAAAAGCGCCGTACTCGCTACGATTGCCCTGCCGGGAATCTTTCCGGTTCAGAGGATCAATGATTGGGAACTGGTGGATGGCGGCGTCTTAAACCCGGTGCCTGTTACAGTGTCGCGGCTCTTGTCACCGGACCTGCCGGTGGTTGCCGTTGTTTTGAACGACCCCATCGATAAACCTTTGCGCGGATATAACTTCCCAATTCCCAGTATTGTTCCGCGCACGATTGCCGAAAGGATATCGCGAATCTCACTGGCGCAATCTCTGGATATTTTTCTGCGCTCGGTGGATGTCTCCAGCCGCTATGTTTCGCACCTGCGCCTGCAAGTGGACAAGCCCGAGATCATCGTCCGCCCGAATGTGCATCATATTGAGTTATTGGATAATGTGATTATTGAAGATGTGGCTTGTTTAGGGGAGCAGGCATTGGAGAAGGTATTGCCCGAACTCAAACGCAAAACCAGATGGACTGCCCGCCTTGGCAGGCGCATCTTTGGAGCAGATTAATGAGCCGCGACCTGCGAAAATACATGCGCGATACGAACACGCGACTTGTAGTTGGCGCGATTTTGCTATTGTTCATCGCGGGGCTGGGACTGATCTGGCTGATCTACGGTTTTGGCGCGGCGGTGACCGGTTTCCTTTGCATCCTGGCTGCGTTCGTTCCGATTGGCTTGATCTTTCTCGTATTATTTGGAATGGAGTGGATCGTAAAACGTGCAAACCCAGACGACAAATGAAACTATAGAATTCAACGCTTGGACGATGCGTATTCGCCCTACCGAAACGAAACATCCGCGCTTGCTGGTGATGATCCACGGGTTGACGGGCGATGAAAACTCGATGTGGGTTTTTGCCCGCCGCTTTCCCGCCGATTGCTGGATCATCGCTCCACGCGCGCCGCATCCTGCCAACCCGCAGGGCTTTTCGTGGCGGGCAAATCCTTTGACTTTGGAACAGGCTCAAAGTGACCCAACCAAACGACCGGGTCTGGATACGTTTTCGCCTTCGGCTGAGGCGTTGATAAAGCTCATTGACGACTACTCAGCTTCGGTCAAGCTGGAGGCGGGGCAGTTCGATGCGATCGGATTCAGTCAGGGCGCGGCGATGGTCAACGTGTTGGGCATGCTGTATCCGAACCGAGTCCGCAAGATGGGGATACTGGCTGGTTTTGTCCCATCTGGTTTGGATGTTCAGGTCAATAGTCGTGCTCTGGCGGGCAAGCATATTTTTGTGGCGCACGGCACGCAGGATGAAATGGTCCCCATCGACCGTGCCCGCGCTTCGATCCAATTGCTTGAGCAGGCTGGGGCATCCATTACATACTGTGAAGATGAAGTGGGGCATAAGTTGAGCGCTACTTGCCTGCGTGCGTTGGAAGACTACCTTACAGATTAATCTTGCTCTCACGGCGCCGTTGACGCTGTTTTTGTTTGCAGGTATGCTTATTGAAAATATATTTGTAGGTCACGCTTGCTTGTCCTCGAAGAGGGTAACGTGACGTCACGCTGAAAGCGTGACCTACTTTAATCAAGGTGAAACTATGAAGAACTATCTTTCGCGACGCGATTTTATAAAACTGGCAGGGTTGGGGCTGGGTGCGATGGCATTCACGCGCGTCTCTGCCAGTGACATTGACTATCGGTGGGATGTGTTCAGCCAACCTAGGCGTTTGCCGCAGTTTCCGGGCAGCGCCATCATTGGGCGCGTCTGCGAACCAGACGTAGACCTTCGTAACCGCCCAACTAACAACCCGAACCAGAATAGTTCCATTGGTAAACTTGGCGCAGACGAACTATTGGAATGGAATCGAGAAGTGCTGGGGAATGTGATTGGCGGTCTGCCGAATCAACGTTACATTGAAACCCCTCGCGGCTATGTGTATGGTTCGGTGCTCCAGCCTACAAAGAATATTCCCAATACCCCTGTCACCGAACTTCCAAACGGACAGGGCTTCTGGGCGGAAGTGACAGTTCCGTATGTCGAGCTCGCTCACGAAGGGACCGTGGCTTCCCCTTGGCTGCAAGACCACATCAACTATAACTTCCCGCCGCGTTTGTATTACGGACAGACGGTCTGGATCGACCAGGTGCGCACAAGTAACGGCTTCCCGGAGTATCGTTGGAATGAAGACGCCAACGGACGCGGCTATGGTTATGGCGGCTACGGCGAATTTTACTGGGCAGATGGAGCCGGGCTTAAGATACTCACCGATGCGGATGTATCCACGATCAACCCGGATGTAGACCCGAACGAGAAGACGATCTCGATTGACCTTGATTATCAAACCCTCTCCTGCTATGAAGGCGCGCGCGAGGTTTACTTCTGCCGCATCTCTTCCGGCAAAAAATACGATCCTGTAACTGGTTTGGTTACCGATGCTTATGCCACCCCGGCAGGCTCGTTGATGACCTATTGGAAGATTATCTCGAAGAATATGACGGCAGGCAACGAAGGGACGGGGTATTCCACCCCTGCGGTGCCGTGGTGTACCTTCATCGCTTCCGGCGGCGTTGCCATCCACGGCGCGTTCTGGCACAACGCCTTCGGGGAACGCCGTTCGCATGGCTGTGTCAACGTATCGCCGGAAGATTCAAAGTGGATCTTCCGCTGGACGATGCCGTATGTATCGCTTGCCGCCGGTGAAGAACGCCGGGAACTCCCCGATCACGGTACGCTCGTTTCTTCGACTGAAACTCAATTCTAAAAAAAGAGACTGCATGGATATTTCTCAGATCACTGTTTGGCTCGCCTTGCTTGCAGGGTTGGCTTCGTTCCTTTCGCCTTGTGTGTTTTCACTTGTCCCGGCGTATGTTGGTTATCTCGGTGGTATCGCGGCAGGTCATACCACGCCCGGCGAACGCCCCAGCCGTTGGTTGACCTTTTCGCACGGGCTTGCCTTCGTACTTGGTTTTAGCATCGTGTTTGTTTTATTGGGCGTGGCAGCTTCTTTCGCGGGTGGCTTGCTCTATGACTTGCGTTTCTGGCTGGCAAAGATCGGCGGCGTTGTCGTTATCATCTTCGGTCTGCACATGATCGGCGTGTTCCATATTCCCTTCCTTGCGTATGACATGCGCGTGCAAAAAGCTCCCGACCCCAAATTGGGTTATCTCTCTTCTGCTTTGATGGGTATCTTCTTTTCGGCGGGATGGTCTCCCTGTGTGGGACCCGTCCTCGGCGCGATTCTGACTCTCGCCATCAACGGCGGATCGGTCTCTCAGGGCGCCGCGCTTCTTTCCTTCTATTCGGCTGGACTCGCCATCCCGTTCCTTCTCGCAGCCCTCGGCATTGGCTGGGTGACCACCATCCTCCGCAAGTACAGCAAGACCATGCGCTACGTGGAAATTGTGATGGGCGTCATCCTCGTCATCATCGGCGTCATGCTCTTCGCCGGTACGTTCGAACTTATCGCCCAACGTGGTCAGTTCTTCTTCATTGATTTCGGTCTGTAATCTCACGACCCGCGCTGCATGAAGGGACATGCTTTTCGTCCTCATTTGAAGCGCGAGTTTGTAAGATAAACATCCGCCATCCCGCAGGTTTCAAGAACTTCAACAACTCCTGCGGGACTTTATTTTGAACCTGCTAAGGGAATTTCCGCACATGCTCAATGTCACACTCTTCACTAAAAAGGAATGCAAACTCTGCGACGAAGTCAAAGCCGACCTGACCGCGCTTCAATCGCAGTATCCG
>JACPVC010000290.1 GCA_016191955.1 Chloroflexota bacterium | reverse complement strand
TGATGCCGGCAATTTCGATTGAATAGGTTTCAGGTTTCGTCATAAGGACTTCTCCACTGGGGGAATTTTGCACCGAAAGTTTATCATGATTCACCACCGTCATTGCCTGTACCGCCGTTCGCTGCGCGAAGACGCAGTGCACAGGCACGCGTGCGAGGGCGCTCTTGTTTTTGCCCGACGTGTGCCACGAAGTGATAAGCAACCTTCACCGACTCTGAGATTGCTTCGTCGCTGCTGTCGCAGCTCCTCGCAATGACATGATTTTCGATTAGAAAATTTGTGCTATACTTTGCAAATGCGACCGATCCGTTCCTCTGAAATTGGCTCGTACCTGTACTGCCGCCGTGCCTGGTGGTATCGCAAGATCGGGACTCCTTCCGAGAATAAAGCGGAACTCGCCGCCGGGACCGAACTCCACCGTCGCCACGGACGCCAAGTCCTCGCCTCGGCTCTCACGCGGACCTTGGGCTGGCTCCTGCTTCTGGCAGCCATTCTTACGCTGGTGGCGTATCTCGCCTTTCAAGTACTATGACTTCGATTGTTCTTCTCCTCTTTCTGCTCGCCCTGATGTTCTTCTGGCAGTCGAACCGCCAGCAAAAAGCTGCGGGCTTGCCCGGCGGACGTGTCATCTATACCGACACGCGCGGCTGGGGCAAAGTGGAAAAGCCCTTGTACTACCCCGCGCTTGCGTTGACAGGCAAGCCCGATTATCTAATAGAAAAGAATGGACAGATCATCCCTGTGGAGGTCAAATCGGGGCGCGCGCCCGAAGCACCCTACGACTCGCATATTTTTCAACTGGCATCGTATTGTCTACTGGTTGAAAAGACCTACGGCAAACGCCCACCTTATGGCATCATCCATTACGAGAACCGCGACTTTGCCATCGATTACACACACGAGTTGGAAAAAACGTTGATCGAACTCATCGCCGACATGCGCGAAGATGATGTCCGCAGCAACATTGCCCGGTCGCATGAGCAGGCGTCCCGTTGTAAGCGATGCGGGTATCGCGATATTTGCGAACAAAGCCTGGTGTGAGGAAGTCCATGTGAAAAGTAGTCAGGTAGACAAGTCATCCCTGACCTGTGTACTTGTCTACTTGTTTACCTTATAATTACCCATCATGTCCTCGCCTTTCATTCCAAAGCAAATCGTTGTCATGGCGTACCCGAAAATGCCGGAAACGCTCATAGAAGCGGAAGCCATGTCTGCATTTCTTAAGGAAAAGGGCATGGTTGCGCCGGTTGGCTCCCTATATGACGAAGGGATGCGTAAACGGGTTAAGCATGGTGAATTTGATATGCTGATTGCCGTAGGCGGGGACGGCAGTGTGTTGCGGGCAGGTCATTTGTGCGCGCCATCGAACGTTCCCATTTTGGGTGTAAATCTTGGGAGGCTTGGTTTTCTTATTCAGATCGACCGCAAGGAATGGCGCGGGTATTTCGAGCGGCTGCTCACAGGCGAGGCATGGATCGAAAATCGCATGATGTTGAAGGCAGAACACAGCCGTGCCGGTGAAAATCTTGGTTCTTCTCTGGCGCTGAATGAAGTTGTCGTCGGGCGCGGACAGAACCTGCGCCCTGTTAGGCTCACCGCCTTTGTGGATACCCGCGAGTTGACCAGCTACGTCGCTGATGGGTTGATCGCTGCGACCGCCACCGGCTCCACAGCATATGCCCTCGCCGCCGGTGGACCCATCCTACCGCCTGAGCTGCGCAACATCTTGCTCGTGCCCATCGCCCCACACCTTTCCGTAGACCGTGCGGTGGTACTTTCAGAAGGCGCTGCTGTGGGCATTATCATCAAGAGTGAGAACGCCGTGCTCAGTGTGGATGGACAACTACCTACACCATTATTGGAGGATGACCATGTGACCGTCACTGCCGCAGATGTGACCGCACAATTTGTCCGCTTTGGAGACCCAGGTTATTTCTATCGTAATATCACCATGCACATAAACGAAAACTCCACAGGATTTCCACGATGACCGAAACTTCCCTCACCTATTGCTACGTCCATCCAAATCGTGAGACCACCCTACGCTGCAAACGCTGTGACCGTTACATTTGCACTTCGTGCGCTGTCAGCACGCCCACTGGTTACATTTGTAAAGACTGCATGCGCGAAAGACAAAAATCCTTCGACACAGCCGTCTGGTACGACTTTGTCTCAGGCTTTATCGTTACAGGACTTCTCTCCGGTATTGCATCTTTTCTAGTGACTCTCATCGGAGGGGTTGGCTTCTTCGGTTTTCTGCTGGTTTTTCTCGGTTCTTCCGCCGCTGGAGGTGTCATCGCTGAAGCCGTTCGAGCGGTCACTCGCCGACGCCGTTCACGCGCGCTCTTCATGACGGTTGGCGCGGGCGTCGTTTTTGGGGCCCTGCCCATGCTGCTAATACAACTCCTGAGCGGAAATATTTTTGGACTAATTTTTCAAGCGATTTATCTTGTCATTGCCGTACCTCTTGTATACGCCCGCCTTTCTGGTATCCAACTCTCCCGATAACCTATGCTTACCGAACTCCACATTCAAAATTTCGCCATTATCGACAAGCTCGACCTGCGCTTTGGTCCGGGCTTGATTATCCTCACTGGTGAAACCGGCGCGGGCAAATCCATCATCCTCGATGCCGTGGTCATGCTCATCGGCGGCAAAGCGGACACAACCTTCGTCCGCACGGATTCAGAGGCGGCATTTGTCGAAGGCGCATTCCAACTCAAAGGTCCCGAACGCGAGGCGGTGCATGAAGTCCTCAAACGCGAAGAGTTGATGGATGATCCCGATTACGTCGTACTGATGCGCGAAGTCCGCAAGGAGGGACGCAGTGTGGCGCGCGTCAACGGGCGGACGGTGAATGTGGGTCTGCTCAAGGAACTCGGCGCGCTCTTGATCGATATTCACGGGCAGGCGGAGCATCTCTCCCTGCTCGACCCGCGTGCGCATCTTGGCTTGCTCGACCGTTTTGCCGATGTCTCCAAACCGTTGAATGATTACCGTCAGACCTATCACTCGCTGTTGACATTGCGCCATGAGTTGAACGACCTGCGCAAAGCCCAGGCGGATGCAGACCGCCGCATTGAAATGCTCACTTATCAAGTGGAGGAAATCGAATCTGCCAAGTTGAAAGTGGGCGAAGACGAAGAACTCCGCAAAGAACGCGACCGGCTCGCCAATGCCGAGTCGTTGGCACAAAACGCCCAAGAAGCGCTGGCGATTCTCGAAGAAGGCTCGCCAGATACCCCCGCCGCAACCGACTTAATCGGTCAGGCGGCGCAGGCTCTTGCCGCGTTGGCAAAGATCGACGAGGGTCAGTCTGAGCTGTCCAATCAAGCCGAAGTGATGCTTGACACGCTGTCCGACATCATCCACGATTTGCGCGGTTATCTCGAAGAGATTGAATTCAATCCCAAACGTCTCGACGAAGTCGAAGAACGGCTCGACCTCATCCATTCGCTCACGCGCAAATACGGCGGCAGTATTCCAGCTGTGATCTCCTATGGTGAAGATTCCAAGAAGCAGCTCGAAACCATCACCGGTGCGGCAGACCGCATCGCCGAGCTTGAAATGCAGGAAGCCAAACTGCTGGAAAAACTTTCCAAACAAGGCACCACGCTTTCAGAGAAGCGCAAATCTGCCGCCGAGACGATGGGCAAGGGCATCGAGACCGAACTCGACGATCTGCGCATGGCATCCGCCCAATTCGGCGTAGACTTCCAAACCAAGCCCGACCCGAACGGCATCCCGCTTGCGGAGGGAGCCCGCCTCGCCTTCGACCAGAACGGCATCGACCGCGTGGAATTTCTCGTCGCCCCCAACCCCGGCGAAGGACTCAAGCCGCTGGCGAAGATCGCCTCTGGCGGTGAAACCTCGCGTCTCATGCTCGGCTTGAAAAACGTCATGGCACGCGCCGATGAGGTTCCATCCCTGATCTTCGATGAAATCGACCAGGGTATTGGCGGGCGTGTCGGTATGGTGGTTGGGCAAAAGCTCTGGAATCTCTCACGCAGTCATCAAGTCTTCTGCGTCACACATCTCCCTCAACTTGCCGTCTTTGGCGACCAGCATTATCAAGTGCAAAAACTTGTAGATAAAGGTCGCACCCTTACCCGCGTGGAACCGCTCGAAGGCGAGCCGCGTCTGTTGGAACTTTCACAAATGCTCGGCGAAGTGGGCGAAGGGACATTACGCTCCGCGCATGAACTCCTGCAAACCGCTAGACAAATGGTAAAAGACAGCAAGAAATGACAAAAAAACCGGGCGCTTTTTGAGCGCCCGGTTTTTTTGTCATTTGGCTGGGGATTTAAATGATGACTGCTAGGGTGAGGGGGGCACCCTAGCAGTCATCGTTTGTAATAATACACCTAGCCATTGAAAAATGCAAGTACTTTGTCTTAGAATCTAATTAACATTTTTGTTGGTTGGCTGTGCCCTGAGTAGGAATCGAACCTACATCTAAGCCTTAGGAGTGCCTTGTTCTATCCATTGAACTATCAGGGCGACAACGGAATTATACCCAAAAATTCATCGTCACCCTCATAGGAAAAATTAATACGCCGCAACATCCAGGCATGCTATTATCGAACTCATGAACACAACCCGTCCACCCTGCTAAGCCGTAATCCCCCAAGCCCTCCGGGCTGTTTCATCGTTCCCCACATCTCGTAAAAAACCTACACCCGACGACCTCGACGGTGCCTGACCTTTTTGGTCCCGTCTATTTTCGTTTAAACGCGCACGCGGTCCGCCCCGCTCCAATTTGTCGCTCTTTTTCAAATTCGACAAATTGGAGGTTTCACATGGAAACAATTCGGGGCAAGACGTCCCTTAATATGGATTCGACTGAACTACACGCACGGCTCGCAAACTACAACCGCATCGCACTGGACCTGGGAACGGGCGACGGCAAATTTGCCTTTTGCCACGCCGAAAATTTTCCCAGCCATTACATCATCGGCATAGACGCGTGCCGCGAAAACCTGCATGAATTTTCGCGCGCGAATCTACCCAACCTGCTTTACGTCATCGCCAGCGCTCAATCCCTGCCACACGAACTGCATGGACTGGTCTCACATGTCACCATCAACTTCCCCTGGGGCAGTTTGCTCAGGAGCCTGCTCGAAAACGACACGAGAGTCATGTGTGGACTTGAATCAATTTTGGGTTCAGGCGCCCAGCTCGAGGTCCGCTTGAACGGAGGCGCTTTATCCGAAGCAGGCTGGAATCTCGAAGAAGGCGCAGAGCGCATTTTCGAAAATCTTGAGATGGCAGGTTGGCGTCTCGAAACGCCTGAGACGATGGATTTGCACGCATTGCGTACTTTTCCCAGCACTTGGGCAAAGCGACTCGCCTTCGGGCGCGACCCGCGTGCAATCCAAGTCAGCGGACGTTTTGAATAAGAAAGGAGGTCATGCTTTTGGCATGACCTCCTAATGTTGTCGGAAATTCCTGATCTGAAATTCATTATAAACAGCGCCAATTTTTGGGTCGAGCCATCCATGACCGAGAAAAATCCCGTCTCTGAAATCAGTGACAAAACCATAGCGCAGATCAAACTCAATCTCGAGAATGGAGGTTGGCGCATTCTGCAGCGTTTTCTCGACCATATCGAAAATGCGAGGGATGGTGAAATGGTTGTAATCGCAGAGAAAGACTTCGTTCCCCCAATCGGGGTCTGCCCATTTTTCAGGTGGCAGAGAAAAAGTATTTTGCAAAGGCGTCACTTCTGTGACGATATTATTTTGCACTTCGACCAAAGCATCCACGGCGCAGATGCTTTGAGAACTGCCTCGTATCTCAAAACTGTAATCCTGTATCGCCGCGGCATCCCATTGTGATCGTGCTACAGGAAATTGATCGTGGATGTGAGAGACTTCCAGTAAATGCTCTACAGATGAAATTGGATCGTATAGAAATTGAACCAAAGCAAACAAGAGGACAATGGCGACGGCGATGATTGCAAGTTGTGTTTTTGAAGCGGACATTTGGAAAAATATGAGAGTGTCTAAAAGAATGGGCTAAGAGAATCTTTCACCACGGAGATCACGGAGTCCACAGAGATTTTTGAGGGTTTTCTCCGTGTTCTCTGTGGGCTCTGTGGTCAAATCTTTTGGAAAGCCCATGAAATTAGACACTCCCAAAAACATAACATATGTCCGCTTCAAGGGAAAATCATAGCCCGGTCGGTTTCGGTCCGATCAACGTGCGATGCGTGATGCGCATACAGGCATTCATCACCACTTGCAAGCCCGCAGCATGTGCCTTTGCCGCGGCTTGTTCGTTCTCGATTCCAACCTGCATCCAGACTACCTTCGCGCCGATGCGGATGGCTTCATCCACATACGGCGGCACATCCTCCGATTTGCGGAATAGCTGGACGACATCCACCTTTTCGGGAATCTCGGAAAGACTCGCGTATGCCTTTTCGCCGAGGATTTCCTTTGCCGTCGGGTTGACTGGAATGATGCGATACCCCTGTTCTTGAAGATAAGCGACGATATGATAACTTTCCTTCTCGTCGCTGGAGGATACGCCCACGCTCGCAATCGTCTTCGCGGATAACAGGATTTCCTTCAGTTGTTTATTGTCCATGACTGCTGTCTCCTTTGGTGCTTTTCACCGGTAATGTCACTTTGAATTTTGT
>JACPVC010000284.1 GCA_016191955.1 Chloroflexota bacterium | reverse complement strand
GAAGTCCAAGCCGTTTTGATGAGCGGCAGCTTGAAGCCCGAGCGAAACGTCCACTTTATTTTGGGAAATTAAATTCGCCGCTTCGCTATGTGTTTTGACCTGATTCTCGTACCCGTTTATTTTCTCCACTGGGAGCTTTAGTTTGCGGAGTTCAGCATCCAGCCACAGGCGTGTGCCCGAACCGGCGTTGCGATTCAAAAACCGGACATTCGGTCTGGCAATATCTGAAAGTTTCTTGATGCCTTTGGGGTTCCCACCTGCCAGCATCAGTCCCTGCGTTCGATAGGCGAGGGTGATAACTTCCACGTCGCGGTCTGGGAAGAGATGTTTGACGAAGGGCGTGTTGTATTCGCCGCTGCTGTCTAAGAGATGCGAGCCGGAGATTTGGCAAAGTCCCTGCCGTAGATTGACCAATCCATCCAGCGAACCGACGGGCAGGTTGAGCAGGTTGACGTGCCTGGCAAGCTGCTCGGTCACGCTTTCGAGGGCAAGGTCATGACTGCCGGAAAAGATGACCGAAGGCTTTTTACTCTTGGGCAGGATGATCTCCTGTAATAGAAGCGCATCCGCTTTGGCGCGATAGAACTTTTCCATTACCTTGCCCGTCTTGCGGATCTCACTGATCTCGATCAGCCCGGCAGACTCAAGCGCCAGGATGTGATGCCGCACCCAGGCAGGGGACTGCTTCATGGTCCGCGCGAGAAGCGTGAGTGTGGCGGGAGCCGCCATCAACAGACGCAGAATATCCATGCGGCGCGAATCAGCAAGTAGTTTGATCTTATCGAACGAGTTAATGGGGGCGACTGTTTTCATGCTTTTCGGGTAAGGGAAATCTTAATTGTGAGTCTACTGGTTAAAGCGGGGCGAGTCAAGCAGGATTTTTATTTGACACTGCCCACTGCCCATGTTATAAAACACAGACAATTTACGGATATGCTCATCCAGAGAGGCTGAGGGACCGACCCTTTGAAGCCTCGGCAACCGTTCAAGCGGTGCCAACTTCGGCGGACATTTGTCCGGGAGATGAGAGATGATATGTTTTCATGTCGCCTCTCGCTTGAGAGGCGTTTTTATTGTGTCATTGCGGCAGGGTTCGTATTGACATGGAGGATCTATGGAAATCGGCGAAACAATTTATGTGACCACCCGCGAGGAATTCCGTGAGTGGTTGGAAAAGAATCACAAGAGCTGCAAAGAGATCTGGTTGATCCAGTACAAGAAATTCACCCAGAAGCCGTCCATTCCCTATGCGGATGCGGTGGAGGAAGCCATTTGTTTTGGCTGGGTGGACGGCTTTGAAAAAAGCATGGACGATGAACGCTATGCCAAACGCTTCACGCCACGCAGGCAGAAAGCGATTTGGACCGACGTTAACATTGAGCGTGCCCGCAAAATGATCGAAGAAGGCAGGATGACCGCGGCTGGACGGGTATTTTTGCCAAAGGGTGTTTAGAATGCATGAAGATATTTTCAGTATTCAGCAAGTGATCGCAAAGTTTGCCACCAGCTTCGACGTGAAAGACTGGGACGGTTTGCAAACCTGCTTTACCGCATCCATTTATACGGATTACTCCGATCTGCGCGGCACACCGCCGCAAACGGTCTCTGCGGTTGATTATGTCAAATCCCGCCGCGAGTCGCTCGACCATTTGAAACTACATCATCTGGTCAGCAATTACGAAATCGACTTCCCCGATACAGGCGGCGCGACCTGCCGCGCTTCCATGGTCGTCTGGCGCAGGTCAGAGACGGAAGAATTCACATCCCACTGCGTCTATACATTCCAACTCATTCAACAAAGCGGCGAATGGAAGATCAGCGGTATTACGCAAAAGATTTTATGGAATGAAGGAATATCAATCATTCACAAGGGTGTAAAACAACAATGAAGAACATTGTAGTTACAGGTGCCAACAATGGCATTGGGTATCACATGACAAGATCCTTGCTCACAGACGGGTATTCCGTCGCCGGGTTGGATGTTTCCATCGAAAACCTCCAGGTGCTTGAAGCGTCGCCTTCGAACCGCCTGCGTGCCATCCGATGTGACGTTTCAGATTCGGTTCAAGTCAACAAGGCGGTGGATGACATCCTCCAACAATGGGCGCAAATCGATGTGCTGGTCAATAATGCCTGCATTGTGATCTTCAAGCCGTTCGAACAGAGGACTGTCGAGGAAACGCGCAGAGAATTTGAGGTGAACTACTTCGGATACCTGCATACCATTCAGGCGGTATTTCCGCACATGAAGGCGCGCGGAAATGGGATCATTCACAATATGAGTTCCGGCGTGGGTATTACCGGGTTCCCCGGCATTTCAGGGTATGCCTCCACGAAAGGCGCAATTGAATCCCTGACTAGGACTCTCTCACTTGAATTCGAGAAATATGGGATCGTCGTTAACCTCATGCACCCGCCTCTTACGAACACGAAATCGGCTTCTCCATTGGGTGTGCCAGCCCAGGCAATGGATGACCCCGCACGTGTTGGGGAAAAGCTGGCAAAACAGATACTCTCGACCAAGCCCATCCTCGCCTCCGACTTTCGTACCGCGATGTATCTCTTCTTTGCCTATCGTTATCCAAAAACGCTGGGCGGGCTGTTTGCCAAACTGACGGAGAATGCCGTAAACCCCAAAGGAGATTCTCGTGCAAACTGAGCTGGTCAAAACCTTTATCACCTATCACATCGACACGTCCCGCCGCGTGTGGGACCTGATCGACACCATCACCGACGACCAATTTCTCGCGGACGAAATCTATTCGCATGGTTCCATCCGCAATTTGATGGTGCATCTCGCCAGTGTAGACCGTCGTTGGCTGGCAGGTTTGAAAAATCTGGACGATGTCGGTCATTTGAAGGAAGAAGACTACACCACTCGTGCCGCGGCGCGCGAGATATTTGAAAGCGTGGCAAAGAATTTATCTGTTTACGTTTCCACTCTCACTGAAGAGGCTCTGAACAAACCGACCGACAAAGTCGAACAACCGCAATGGCAGATTCTTTTACACCTGGTTAATCATGGTACGGATCATCGTGCTACCGTCCTGCAACGACTCAATGAGCTTGACGCAAAAACCTTCCCACAGGATTTTGTGATGTGGTTGTGGGAGAGAAAATAAATGGCTCTTTGTTGCCATGCCCGCCCGACGATAAACCGTCGGGCTACGCCTACAAAGCCCGCTAAAGCGGACTAGCCGACTTCAGTCGGCTTCGTACGAATAGCACGGGGATTCATCCCCGTGCGGGCAAAATCCCGCAACCGACCCTGCGCGGGAAGAGGTACAAGGATTG
>JACPVC010000283.1 GCA_016191955.1 Chloroflexota bacterium | reverse complement strand
GATTCTTTATCTGCGTGAGAATGAGAGTCGCATCAAACAATTATTCATCACCGACTATGCCAGCGACACGTCCAACTTGATCTCAGAAGAAAATCAAAGCGTGGACGATTACATCGTCTCGCCGGATCAGTCGCAAGCGGCATTCATCACGCAGGAAGATAGCGCATCGAGCGAGCTTTGGCTCGTGGATTTGCAAACGAACGCCCGTAAAAAATTATCAGAGTGTGTGGACGCGATCTGTTCAGGCATGGTCTGGTCGCCAAATGGAAGCCGTATCATTTACGAGCGCATGAGTTTGGACGGCAACGGTTTGCCGACCTTGTGGTGGGTGGATATTGCCACGGGCGAAACACAATCGGTCTTTCAAGATTCGAAACTGCCCGGCGGCAACCCGCGCTGGTCGCCGAACGGCGAATGGTTGAGTTATGCCACGCCGGAAGGTATCCGCTTGTATAATCTTGAAAACGGCGAGACACGTGTCATTGAAAATATTCTCGGCGCGGCAGCGATGTGGTCGCCGAACAGCAAAACGATTTTGTTGCGTGATGTGGTCATCAAGCACGATCAGTTTGTGACGCAGTTGTTCCTGTACGACATGGAGACCGAAACGCTGGTGAACATCAGCCCGAGCGAAGGCTTCGAGAACACGCTCGCAGCATGGTCGCCCGATGGCAAATCCATTGCAGTGGTGCGGCGTGACTTGTCTGTGACTCGCGGCGATCAAGTTTGGGTGATGCACGCTGACGGCAGTGACGCCCGCATGTTGACGAACGACGCCGATGCCTTGCACGGCAGCTTGAACTGGTCGCCGGATGGCAAGTATTTATTGTATGAGTTGTATGCGCTCGAAAGTTTTCCGTTCTCATCGCGCTTACAGGTCTTGAATGTTGAAAGCGGAGAAGTGAATGGCTTGGGGATAGACGGCTTCATTCCCAAGTGGGTGTGGTAACACCCAGCAGACCTCCGAGGTTTTCAAAACCTCGGAGGTCTTTTTACGGCTTGACTCTCCAAAAATTTCCCTTTATACTTATTGAAAATGATTTTCAGTAAGGAAATCCATGACAACCTCTTCTGAAACTTGGCTGGAACAGTTACACGACCATGGCTATCGTGTCACCGCGGCACGGCGCGCAGTGGTAGATACAGTTTTCGGAACCACTCACGCGCTCACCCCCAGCGAGGTTTATGACACGGCGCGCAAAAAATATCGCGCACTGGGTCTGGTCACTGTCTATCGCACGCTTGAGAAGCTCGAAGAACTGCATCTCATTCAACGCGTGCATCAGCCAATGGGATGTCAGGCGTTCATCGCGGCGGGCATCGGGCATCAACATCTCCTGCTTTGCCAACAATGCGGGCAGGTCGAGTTCTTTGAAGGCGATGATCTCGATACATTGACTAAGTCGATTGCGCGCAAGACCGGCTATCAAATTCAGGAACACTGGCTGCAATTGTTCGGGCTGTGTACGAATTGCAAATAAACATTGCTCCTGGACGGGGCTAAGCCCCGTCCGAGCAGTTATAAAAAATCCCTCACATCATGATGAGGGATAAAATTTAGGAGTTCTAAATGAAAAAGGTTTTCAATACAGTTTTCTTGACTTTAACCATCGCGGCTCTTCTTCTCGCCGGTTGCGGGTCTGCCCCTCAAAGTGCGGACGACGCCTTTAGCGTCGTCGCCTCCACCTCCTTCCTCGCGGACATCGCCCAGAATGTCGCAGGTGATCGAATACAAGTTGAAGCACTACTTCCCCTCGGCACGGACCCGCACGCTTACCAAGCCGCCCCGGCTGACGTCTCCAAGATCGCGAAAAGCGATGTGCTTATCTTGAACGGACTTGAATATGAACACTTCATTGAACCCCTTCTGGAAAATGCAGGCGGCGAACATGTCATTATTATTGCCACGAATGGATTGAAGCCATACCAGATCGAAAGCGAAGAAGACCCCGCCGAAATGGTCGGGGATCCGCACATGTGGCTGGATGTGAGCCGCGTGGTCAACTATGTGGAAAACATCCGTGACGGACTAATTCAAGCAGACCCTGAAGGCGCAGAAATATATACCACCAACGCGAACGCCTACATTGCGAAGTTAAATGAACTCGATGCATGGATCATCGAACAGGTTAACACCATCCCTGCGGAACGCCGTTTGTTGGTGACCAACCACGAGGCGATGGGGTATTTCGCTCAACGTTATGGATTCACCGTCGTGAGCAGTATCCTGCCAAGTTTTAGTTCCGAGGCGAGCGTGCCTGCCCAGCAGATTGCTTCCGCTATCGAGTCGGTCAAAGCCTCAAAGGCTCCTGCCATCTTCCTTGGCGAAGTGGAAAACGCGGACCTTGCGAATCAGATCGCATCTGAAACCGGTGTAAACGTCGTGAATACCTTGTATCTCGAATCTCTGACGGACGGTGACCCTGCACCGACCTACATCGACTTGATGAAGCATAACGTGACACAAATCGTGAATGCTTTGAAGTAAGATAGAAACGAAGCAAACGCGTCCTTCAATCGTCAATCCAAAATCGTAAATCGAATGTCTCACACACCTCATCGTCTCGAAGTTCAAAATATCAGCATCGGTTACGGCAACAAAGTGGTGCTCCATGATCTGAGTTTTCAAATACCGCATGGAGCGCGCGTTGCTGTCGTCGGTCCTAATGGTGCGGGCAAGTCGACGCTGTTCAAAGCCCTGGTAGGGTTGCTGCCCGTACAAGGCGGACAGATCCTCATCCACGGCGCGTCGCTTGGCGCACACAAAGATTGCGTGGCATACGTCCCCCAGCGCGAGGAAGTCGATTGGCGATTCCCTGTCACCGTGAATGATGTGGTGATGATGGGACGCTTCATGCAAATGGGCTGGTTGAAACGCGCATCTGCTCACGATAAGGATGCTGTTCAAAAGAGTCTTCAACAAATGGGCATTGCCGATCTGGCGACGCAGTCCATTGGTCAACTTTCCGGCGGGCAGCAGCAGCGCGCATTTTTGGCACGCGCCATCGCACAGGAACCGCACATCCTCTTAATGGATGAGCCATTCACCGGCGTGGACATCACCACACAAGAAGCGACTTTACGTTTGCTTGACCACTTGCAAGAAAAACAAGTGACCGCCGTCGTCTCCACTCATGACTTGAACCTCGCCGGCACACGCTTCGACCTCGTCCTTTTGTTGAATCATCGTCTCATTGCATTTGGGACGCCGCAGGAAGTTTTTACAAAGGAAAATCTTGCACAGGCTTTTGGTAATTCGTTATTGGTGATGGAGAACGGAATGATGCTTGTGGACGAGTGCTGTCCACCGGAGGAAAAATTTACGATTGACGATTGACAATTTACGATTGGTCATTAGCCCAATTGGTTTTCAAAAGTATAAATTAGGGCAAAGGAGAATAAACATGGACGAACAGACCTTCAAGGCAAGAACCAAGAAATTGGCAGTAGCGATCATCAAACAAATGGACAAGCTCCCCAGCTCCCGTGCTTCGGACGTGGTTGCAAGACAGATCATTCGGTCAGGGACATCCATTGGCGCAAATTATCGAGCTGCGTGCCGAGCCAAATCCACGCCAGACATGATAAATAAAATGAAGATTGTTGAAGAGGAAACTGATGAGACTGCCTACTGGCTTGAAATCCTGGTCGAAGCAGATATTATCCCGCAGGAACAAGTCAGCGCCATCTACAAGGAAACCAACGAAATTCTCGCCATGACTGTCGCCTCCCTCAAAACCCTTCGCAATCGCAAATCCTAATCGTCAATCGTAAATCCAAAATCGTAAATCGAAAATCAAATGTCCTTTCTCCTCGAACCTCTCACTTATGAATTCATGCAGCGCGGACTTCTCGCCTCTGTCATCGTCGGCGTGCTGTGCGCTGTAATGGGAACCTATGTCGTCCTGCGTGGAATGGCGTTTCTCGGCGACGCGATGGCGCATGCCATTTTGCCCGGCGTGGCAATCGCCTACATTCTCAAAGGTGACTTGCTCATCGGTGCTGGTGTCGCCGCTGTTGCCGTTGCGCTCACCATCGGGCTTTTCACCAAAGATGGCGCCGTAAAAGAAGACACCGCCATTGGCATCCTATTCGCAGCAGCATTATCGTTGGGCGTGGCGCTCATCAGCACCATGCAAACCTACGCCGTGGACTTGTCTCACATCCTGTTCGGCAACGTGCTTGGGGTTAGCGTCTCGGACTTGTGGCTGATCGGCGGTTTGAGCTTCGCCATCTTGCTCACAGTGGCAGTGCTGTACAAGCCTTTTCTTGTCATCTCGTTTGACCCCGTCCTTGCTGCGACTTTACGTCTGCCCGCCGAACTCTTGCGAAATCTCATGCTGGTCTTGCTGGCGTTGACAGTCGTCGTCTCCCTGCAAACGGTGGGAGTCAGTCTCGCCGCCGCCATGCTGGTCACTCCCGCTGCGACAGCGTATCTGCTCACCCGCCGCCTGCTGCCGATGATGTTCGTCTCTGCGGCGATTGGCGCATTGTCCTCGGTCATTGGTTTGTATCTCTCGTATTACTTCAACGTCGTTTCCGGCTCAGCCATTGTGTTGACTGCCACCTTTTTCTTCCTGCTTGCCTTTGGTTGGAAGCGGTTGCAGAAGGCTTCGTAGCTTCGTAGGGGCGACCCGACGGGGTCTGGCAATACACTGTTGCGCAAGAGGAGGGTCGCCCTGCGCAGAAAGTTACCTCAGATACCGGGTGACACGCCCTTTGCATAAAAAGGTTCATAAAGATTTGGATGGGTTGCCCCTACGGATAATAGTTACATACTGAACGCAGGAACAAATTGCGCTTTTGCCGAATGGAATTCTTAACGCCAAGACGCAAAGGCGCGAAGGAAAACCCTTGAATCTTTGCGACTCACCAGCACTGCATCCGCACTGCGGTGCATGTGTGGCGGCTTTGCGTTGAAAGGAAAACCGCAATTAATGACCGCACCCAGTATAGTACCAATGGTCAACGGTTAAATCCCCCTTAAGTTTATTGTGGAATCGGGCGGTATCTATATAATCAAATTACATTTCACAAGAAAAACCAAAGGAGATAACTCATGGCACTAGTAGAAACTTCCATTCAGATCAATAAACCTGCAAAGGCGGTCTTTGCCCACATCACCAATGTCGAAGGAATGAAGAACGAATATGTGGAGAAGATCGAGATCGACGGTCCCCTGCGCGCCGGATTGAAGTACAAAATCCACACCAAGGCTGGCGGACGCACTATCGTCACCAACCAGGAAGTCCTCGCTTTCGAGCAGGACAAAATGATCAGCACCAAGACCATTGCTGCCCCGCCCGCTTCAGATGTGATCAGCACCTACATCCTCGAAGAATCCGGCGGCGGAACCAAGCTCACCTTGCAGACCGAAGCCGTGCTCACCCCTCCCGGAATGCCCTCCATGCCCGGCATGGAAGACATGATGCGCAACCAAATGATCGCCGGGTTCAATGCCACCCTTGCCCAGATGAAGAAAGCCATCGAAGGCTAGAAATTAACCGAATCATTAGTATTACAGCACAAGCTCACGCTCAAAGCCGCCGTCCCCGGCGGCGTGTTGCGCCAGAACCCCTGCGCCGGGGACGGCGCAAGAGCAACTTTGCGCTGTAATATTAGCCCTTCTAAAGGAATTTCTTTTGGAAGGGCTTTTTTTGTTAAAATGGTTCTTATGCAAAAACACAAAAGAACAACTCTAGCCCTGTTTGCTATCTTCCTTTTACTTTCTGCGTGCTCTTCAAATCAACCTGCGGATCTCCCCACTCCCACCGAGCAAATCTTCCTCACCCTGCCAGTGACAGATACGCCCGCTGCGCCAACGGAAACCCCGCTTCCGACGAACACGCCGTTTCCCACACTTGAACGCGCCAAGTACACCCTCAACACCAACATCGACTATGATGCGCATACCGTCACGGTAGATCAAATCATTTTGTATCCAAACTTAACGGGCAATCAACTCAACGCGCTTGTGCTTGCTGTGACTCCGAATCTATGGGATGGAAGTTTTTCACTGACCAGCCTCGCCATCGACGGGGAACCTGTCACCACCTACACTCTCGACGGTCAACGCCTCGACATCTCTCTCGCCTCCCTCCTCCCCGCAGGCAGCACCATCGAGATCAAACTTAAATACACGCTGACACTTCCCTTCGCCGAACAGGAAGACCCGAACGTATCGCGTCCGCGCATTTACGGCTACACCAGCCGCCAAGTGAACCTTGTCAACTGGTACCCCTTTGTAGTTCCATACATCAATGGCGAGTGGATTCTACACGACCCCTGGTTCTATGGCGAGCATCTCGTTTACGACTCGGCAGATTACGAAGTGAATCTCAAATTTGCAGACCCCGCCACTACTCCCATCGTCGCCGCGAGCGGAGTCCCCGAAGCGTTGCCCGATGGCAGCACCCGCTACACCATCACCTCCGCACGGAGCTTCGCCCTCGCTGCCAGCCGCGACTTCCAAACCTCCAGCACTGTCGTTGGGGATGTCGCCCTCACCAGCTATTACTTCCCATTCAGCGAAGCAGGCGGGCAAGCCGCCTTGCAGGCGTCGGCACAAGCCTTGCAAGTCTATGGCGCGCGGTATGGAGCCTATACCCACAAAAGTCTCGCCATCGTGATGGGCGACTTCAACGACGGCATGGAATACTCCGCCTTCTATTATCTCAGCAAGGATTTCTACAACCTCTACGATGGCACACCCGCGAATTATCTAACTTTCGTCGCCGTGCATGAGACCGCGCATCAATGGTGGTTTGAGCAAGTTGCCAACGATCAAGCCTTGCAACCCTGGCTCGACGAATCGCTCGCCACATATTCAGAACGCGTTTATTACGAGAACACCTACCCCGACCTCGTCTCATGGTGGTGGTCCTACCGCATAGACTTTTACAAGCCCGAAGGTTTTGTGGATATTCCCATCTATGAAGGTCAGGGCTTCCGTCCCTACACCAACGCGACCTATTTCCAGGGCGCATACTTCCTCGAGAAAATCCGCCAGCGCATCGGCGATGAAGCCTTCTTCGCCTTCGTGCAGGATTATCTCAATCAAGGGCGCGGCAAGATCGTCACTGCCAACGACTTCTTCAATATACTGCGCTCGCACACGGGCACAGATGTCTCCGACCTCATCAACCAATACTTCCGCAGCGTTTATCAATAATGAAACATTACGCATTAGTGCAAAGCCTCCCTTTGGGACGCATTACATATTACGCACTCCTCGCCGCGCTTCTCACCGCCTGCGCCGCGCCATCTCCGACACCCACGCCACAACCGTTTGGGCAATTCATCATTCCCACGCATGACCCCAGCCAGCCGACCGTCACGCCATTTCAACCTTCCGGTCAGACGAACACACCGATCCCGACGTACACCGCATCACCGTTCCCAACTTCGACCTTCACCCTCACCCCACCTCCCACTGTGACGTTCACTTCGCCTCCCGCCGCCACGATAGCATCCCCTTTGGGGATACCTGTCTCAACAACCCAAGCCCCTCCGCCGCTACCAGTGACGTCTTCATGCCCGAACTACATCCTCTTCGCCACACTGGACTTCGCAAACAAGTCCCTTACCGCCGACCAGACCATTCGCTATTACAACACCACAGGGAGCGCGCTCTCCGACCTTGTCCTATCCGTTCAGCCGAATATCTACACCAACGCCTTCACCCTCAACGCCATCGCCCAAGATGGGACAACCCTCACCTCCTACACCCTAAGCGGACAGCGTCTAAGCGTCAACTTGAATCAACCGCTGGCGTCCGGTTCAGCCACGACCATCACGCTGAGCTTCAACCTCAAGATTCCGCAAAAGGGATCGGGTGACGTCTTCGGCTACGACTTCAACCAGATCAACCTCGTGGACTGGTATCCCTTCATCGTGCCGTATCAAGGCGGATGGGTTTTGCACGACCCGATGCCGTGGGGCGAACATCTCGTCTATGATGCTTCGGATATCGAGTTGAACATCAAGACCGACTTGGATGTAATCCTCGCCATTGGCGCTTCCCCCGAAGCCAACGGCGAATGGACCCGCTACCGCATGTACAGCACGCGCACGCTGGCGATCTCCGCCAGCAATGAATTCCAAGTCTCCGAAACCACGCTGGGGAATATAAGCATCCGTTCGTATTATTTCAACGGGTATCAAACCGCGGGCGATGACATGCTCACTTATGCCAGCAAGGCGATTACAACCTATTCAACCCAATTCGCGCCCTACCCGCATCAGACCCTCGCCATCGTCCAAACCGACATGGACGATGGACAGGAATATGATGGGCTGGTCTTCCTCGCCACCGATTTCTACAGTCAATACACCGGCTCCTCCCGCAGCAACCTGACGACCATCGGCGTGCATGAGATCGCGCATCAATGGTGGTTCAGCCTCGTGGGCAACGACCAGGCATACGAACCCTGGCTGGATGAAGCCCTCGCTACATACAGCGAGCGCATCTTCTACGAGAATAACTATCCCGCCAATATCAGTTGGTGGTGGCAGTTCCGCGTCAATTACTTCAAGCCCACCGGGTATGTGGACGCGACCATCTACGATTACGGCTCCTTCCGCGCCTACACCAATGCCGTCTACTTCCAGGGCGCACTCTTCCTCGATGACCTGCGCGAGCAGATGGGTTATGGAAACTTCTCGAAGTTCATCAAAGCCTACGCCACGCGCTATGCCAACGGTCACGCCACCTCGGAAGATTTCTTCGCCCTCGCCCGCGAGACCATCAGCGTGAAT
>JACPVC010000282.1 GCA_016191955.1 Chloroflexota bacterium | reverse complement strand
TCAAACTCGAACTGCTTAAAGGCGACACGAAACTCAACCATTTTGCACTCAAATCAAAACTCTATTTGCACGCTATTCATGCCGCTTATGCCAAACTGCGCCAACTTAACCCTGTCTGTTTGGCTGCGTAAGGTGAGTTATATAATTTATTCGACCTACATGACCCCGAAGGGATGTTATGGTTCGCTAAACCCATGTCATCCCTTCGGGGATTTGTTTTTGTTCTCGCGATTCTATAATCCTATCATCTGTCGCCACGGCGCCACGCGACGCCTTCGGGATTGGACAGTAGCCCATCATCCATTGTCCACGGTACATCGTCAGTTCTTTATCACCTTCGGTGCGAAGATAAACAACGCCAAAAGAATCGCCCCGCCCATAAAAAACGGAACGGGCGCACCCAGCCATTGGAAGAGCGCGCCATAAAAGAGGGGAGCGACTGCATTCGCCGCACTAAATGCCGCGGACGATAAGCCGAGCATTCCACCCACTTCTGTTTTATCAGATGCTTTTGTAATCAAACTATTGATCGCGGGTTGAAGCGTCCCGCCGCCCAAAGCCGCAGGGACGCTTGCCACTATCAGCCATACAATACCAAACCAACCTCGCAGGGCTTCATCCGGCAACTCCACGTTGATACTCTGAATGGATACACGGAACTCGCCCTGCCCGGCAAGGCTTTCGAGCACGCGTGCTTTTTCATACCACGGCACAGGGATGGCAGGAGTCAGCGCCGTGCCGATCAAACCAATTGCCAGTGTGCCAATGCCCATCAGCGCCAGCCAACGGTCACCTTTCTTGCGCGACCAGCGTCCGATCAGCCCACCCTGGATGATGATAATGAGAATCCCCGCCAGCATGAACAGACCGGATGTATCGCGCGCATCCATGCCGAGACGATTAAGGGTGAACAACGAAAAGAGCTGTTCATAGCCGCCGAACGCTACTTGATAGAAGAACATGACCACGACCAGGAACCAGATCGTTGGACGATGCGCGAAGGCTTCACGTAGATTACCAAACGAGAACGGACGTCTTTTGCGCGAAGCTTCGGGGTTTGCCGCATCGGCAACGGTTTCTTTGAACCAGAAGGTCGTTAGCAAAATGGATAGGAATGAGAATAAAGCAGCTGTCCATGCCACGTATTGATAATTTTGTCCCGATGAAGCGAGAACGATAAAAGCAAGGATGGGACCCAACACAAACCCAACCCCAAATGCCGCGCCCACGAGACCAAGCCCCTGGGTGCGAGTCCGTTCGTTGGTGCTGTCTGCGATGGCAGCTTGAGCAGTGGAAATATTCGCGCCGGAGAGTCCGTCAATGATGCGTGAGACGAACAACACCAGCATGCTATTGGCGAAGCCCAGCAGAATAAAACCGATCAATGTGCCGATCTGACTGGCGATCAAGATCGGTTTGCGCCCGAAGCGGTCGGAGAGTCTTCCGAGGATCGGTGCGCCGAGGAACTGCATCAGCGGGTATGTGGCTTGCAGAATACCGATCACGAGCGGTTCCGCGCCGAAGCGGGCGGCATATAAAGGCAAAAGCGGAATAATAATGGAAAGTCCCATCAGGTCTACGAGAACGATGACGAGGATGGGCAGGATACGTTTGAAGTCGAGCTTGTCTTCTGGAGGAGTTTGAGTTGCTTCGGTCATGAACAATCCTTCAATACAATAATTTTGTGTCGAGATTTTACTCTAACCATGCAGATAAAAATACACGGAGGAATTACGCCTCCGTGTATTTTTATCTGGAAATTTCATGTCGCCCTGAGGGAGCGTGTTCTTCGCGACCGAAGGGTCTCTTACTACAGTGGTAGAGATCCTTCGCTATCGCTCAAGATGACATACTTTCGCGTTACGCTACTATCGTTTCCTCTTCCTTCTTTTTAAACTGACTCATATAAAGCTCATGATAGAAACCGAATTTGTTGAGCAGTTCCTGGTGCGTGCCCTGCTCCACGATGTCACCGTGTTTCATCACGAGGATCAAGTCCGCATCGCGGATGGTCGAGAGGCGGTGCGCAATTACAAAGGTGGTGCGGTTTTTCATCAGATTGTCCATCGCGCGTTGGATGAGGACTTCGGTGCGCGTGTCTACACTGGAAGTCGCTTCATCGAGGATGAGGATCTTCGGGTCTGCGAGCACGGCGCGGGCGATGGTTAGCAATTGCATCTGTCCTTGCGAGATGTTGGAGGTTTCTTCATTCAACACCATGTTGTAGCCATCGGGCAAGGTGTGGACGAAGTGATCTACATGCGCGGCTTGCGCGGCGGCGATGACTTCTTCATCGGTTGCATCGGGGCGCCCATAGCGGATGTTCTCCATAATGGTTCCGTTGTACAGCCATGTATCCTGCAAGACCATGCCGAACATCTTGCGCAGGTCGCGGCGCGTAAAGTCGCGGATGTCACGACCGTCCACGAGGATCTCGCCGCTGTCGATGTCATAGAAGCGCATCAGCAGTTTGACCATGGTGGTCTTACCGGCTCCGGTCGGACCGACAATTGCGATCTTGTGCCCGGGTTCTGCCTCCGCCGAGAAATCGTTGATGACCGGCTTCGCCGGGTCGTAGCCGAAGTGGACGTCCTTGAACTCCACATGACCTTGAACCGTTGCGAGCTTGATGGGTGATTCGGTCTCGAGTACTTCCTCTTCTTCATCTAGAAATTCGAACACGCGCTCTGCCGCTGCCGCTGTCTGTTGTAAGACATTGGAGATATTTGCAAGCTGGGTGATGGGCTGCATGAACGAGCGGACGTATTGAATGAAGGCTTGAATATCGCCAACAGTGATGGCGTTGCGAATGGCGAGATACCCGCCAAGGATGGCGACCGCCACATAACCGAGGTTGCCGATGAACATCATGATCGGCATCATCAAGCCGGAGAGGAATTGCGATTTCCACGCGGCATCGTAAAGGGTGTTGTTCGAGCCATCGAACTTTTGGATGCTTTCCGCTTCGCCGTTGAAGGCTTTCATCACGATGTGACCGCCGTACATTTCTTCCACGTGTCCGTTGATGTGACCGAGGTATTCCTGCTGCTGCTTAAAGTACTTCTGCGATTGCTTGACGATCAGCATCACGGTGATCATCGAAAGCGGGATGACCACGAGCGCCACCAGCGTCATTGCCCAACTGATGGAGAACATGATGATGAGCATTCCCACCACGGTCACCAGTGAAGTGATGATCTGGGTCAGGCTTTGGCTGAGGGTTTGGTTGAGCGTGTCCACGTCGTTGGTGATGCGCGAGAGCACTTCACCGTGCGTGGTGCCGTCGAAATACTTGAGCGGCATGCGGTTCATCTTCTCAGACAGGTCCTTGCGGAAGCGGTAGGAGATGTCTGTGGAGACGTTCGCCATGATCCAGCCCTGGATGTAGGCAAATAACGCAGAAACAAGATACAGCCCCAAGGTTAAGAGAACGATGCGTCCGATGTAGTCGAAGTCAATCGAGCCGCTTCCATTCAGTTCCGCCATCACGCCTTCGAAAAGTTTGGTCGTGGCGTTGCCGAGGATTTTGGGTCCGGCGATGCTGGCGGCAGTGGATGCCACTGCAAAAATAAACACGATCGCAATGGCGAGTTTGTATGCGCCAAGGTATTCGATCAGTTTGCGCATCGTACCTTTGAAGTCGCGCGCTTTGGCGGTGGGAGCTCCCATCATGCCCTGTCCCATCGGTCCGCGCACGATGGGAGCGCTTTGCTGCTGCCCTGCGGGTCGTTGCATCATCATGATAATTCCTCCTTGCTGAGTTGCGACAAGGCGATCTCTTTGTATGTTTCGCAAGTTTCCATAAGTTCGTTGTGTGTGCCTTTGCCGACGATCTGTCCTTCATCGAGCACGATGATCTGTTCGGCGTTCTTGATGGTCGAGACGCGCTGGGTGACGATCAACAGCGTGCTGTCTTGGGTCTTTTCCTTGAAGGCGCGGCGCAGGGCGGAATCGGTTTTGAAATCGAGCGCCGAGAAGCTATCGTCGAGGATGTAGATCGGCGGTTTCTTGACGATGGCGCGGGCGATGGAGAGGCGCTGCTTTTGTCCGCCGGAGACGTTCGCGCCGCCCTGGGCGATTTCAGTTGCCATGCCTTCGGGTTTCTCGTCTACGAATTCTTTTGCCTGCGCGATTTCAACCGCAGATTGCAGCATGTCGGATGTGGCGTTCTTATCGGCGTAAAGCAAATTGCTTTCGATGGAGCCGGAGAACAAGGCGCTCTTTTGCGGCACATAACCGATCTTGTCGCGCAAGTCGTGCTGGGTCACTTTGCGGATATCGACGCCGTCGACGAGGATGGAGCCGCCCGTCACTTCGTAGAAGCGCGGGATCAAGTTGACGATGGTGGACTTCCCGGCTCCTGTCGACCCGATAAATGCGGTGGTCTGCCCGGGCTTTGCCATAAAGCTGATGTTTTCAAGCGCGTCTGTATCCGCGCCGGGGTAGCGGAAGGAGACATCGCGGAATTCCACTGAGCCTTTGAACGAGGCAGGGAATTTCCTTGGCTCCTGCGGGTCGTGGATATGCGGCACGGTGCTGAGCACTTCATGGATGCGGTCTGCCGAGACCGAAGCGCGCGGGATGATGATGAACATCATCGAGAGCATCAGGAAGGACATCACGATCTGCATGGCGTATTGCATGAACGCCATCATGTCGCCGACTTGCATGTTGGCATCGGCAACTTCGCGCGCGCCGAACCAGATGATGGCAAGCAGCATCACGTTCATGATGAGCATCATCAACGGCATCATCACCACCATCACGCGGTTGATGAACAGGCTGACGGCGGTCAGGTCTTTGTTGGCAACGTCGAAGCGCTTCTCTTCGAAATCTTCCATCGTGAAAGCGCGGATGACCATCATACCGGTCAGGTTTTCACGCGCCACGAGGTTGATGCGGTCGGTCAGCTTCTGGACGAGCTTGAACTTGGGCAGCGAGAGCGAGAAGATGACGACGATCAAGCTGATAAGCGCCAGCACTGCCACGCCGATGATCCACGAGAGCGGCGAGTCTTTGGTGACGACTTTGATGATGCCGCCGATGCCCATGAGAGGGGCATAGAACATCATGCGCACCATCATCATGACCACCATTTGAATCTGGGTCACATCGTTCGTGGTGCGGGTGATGAGAGAGGCGGTTGAGAACTTGTCAAACTCGGTGCTGGAATAGTTCTCGACAGTTTGAAACACGTCGCGACGAATATCGCGCGCCATGCCTGCTGCAATCTTGGCGGAGAGATACCCAACGATGATGGTACAAACGCCGGAAAGCAGGGTCAGGAAGATCATCCACGCGCCGATGTTCATGATGTAGTTGTTTTGAATAGACTCAGTATCCATTCCGAGCGCTTCATATTCGCTCTTGACTACGCTCACGCCTGCTTGCACGACCATTGTGTCGCCCAATGCTGAGAACTTTTCATCCACAGAGTCGGTGATCTGTGCCAATTGCTCGGCGGGCAGTTTGCCAAGCATAGTGAACAAGTCCACGCCGGGCGGAAGTTGAGTCGGGTCGAAGCCGCCGAATGCGCCGCTCATTTCTGCGGTGGCAGCGGGGTCTTCCAATGCCTTCTCGATGCTGGATACCGTTAATAAGGCTTTTGCCATGGCAGGGTTAAGGCGGTTGATCTCTGCCTGCTCGATGTCGTTCAACACATAAATAGGTTCATCGGCGAGAACAGGATACTCTTCGAGGTAGGTATCGTAATCGGGAGACGAATCAGTTACGAGCGAGTAAGAGGCGAGAACGTCTTCCTGATCTTGCGCATTCAGAAAGATGACCACCTTGTCCATTTCACTCACGCGGATCGCCTTCGGCATGGCATTTTCCACACCGCCCTGTTGGATGCCGGTGTTAACGATGCGGGAAAGATAATCTGGCAATGCCAGGTCGAGGTTTGCCTGCGCAAATAAAAGCGCGATGGAAAACGCCAGCATCCAGCCATATGGCTTTGTGTATTTTAGTAACTTCATCATAGGTTCGTATTACTCCTTGCGGAATTTTTGTTTTCTGGTTTGCACTAGCCGCAGTCTTCGGCAGCGGGGATGCCGCCGAGAGCAACTAAGGAATATCAAATCATTGTGGAGAAAATTTGTAGAAGGCGGAGAGACTTTATGATTTTTCGTCCAACTTGCTCGCCGCCTCGGTCAGGATGTTGAGCGCCTCGATCACCTTTGGTTTTTCCTCCGCTGACAGTTTGGAGACAAGCTCATCCATCCAACGGTAACGCTCGGTGATGCCCGTCTCGATCAACTCTTTGCCCTTCGGGGTGAGTTGAATGGATTTGGCGCGACGGTCATTGGGGTCTTCGGTGCGTTCGATGTATGCGCCCTGTACCAGTTTTTCAGTGAGCTGACTCGCCGCCGCGGCGGTGATGTCGAATTTCTCGCTGATCTGCGACATGCCAAAGGAACCTTTATGGTGCAACTGCATCAGGATGCTGAACTGCGGCATCGAAAGCCCGGTGGAGCGGGCGAAGTGCATCCAACTGCGCATCGAGCGGTGCATGAAGATATCCATCCAACCACGCAGGGCTCGAGAAATTGGGAGGGGTTTGGTCATAGTTAAGCCTTCTTTTTAGTTAAGCAGGCTTAACTTTATGCCGGAGTTAAGTTTTGGTCAAGGGGTGTGAAGTTAGAGAAGTGTTAGAGAAATTGAAATTGAGCAGGGTCGTTCTTGGGTATAATTAAAACATGACAACAGTTAGAAAGAGTGTCAAAACAAAGGTCAAACTACCGCGCACCGTCAAAATAACGTTGACGAATTTTCAACGTCGCGTTGTAACGATGTTCCCTGAAACCATCAGCCAGATTATTCTTTATGGTTCCTATGCGCGTGGACAGGCAACTCCTGATTCCGATTTGGATATATTAGTCGTATTCCGCAGAGATAAACAACCTGTCAAAACATATATTGGCGGACCCGGCGATTCAAACTGGAATAAACTGGTGGATGCTGCGGTTGATTCCATGACCACAAAAGGACCTTTCGTATCTGTATTTGTTGTGGGAGAGGATGTTTTTCAAAGCAATTTCCCCATCTCGCAGGCTGCTCAAAAGGAGGGATTGGTGCTATGGAAAGCCCAGTCGACTTAAATTCGCCTGCTGCCTGGATGGATTTGGCGCATACCAAACTCAAACATGCCCATCAGATTTTTGAGATCGGTCTGTATGATGATGCCATTTCCCGTGCCTATTATGCGATGTTTTACGCTTCCAAAGCTGCATTACTTTCGCAAGGTATAGATTTACGCAAACATTCGTCGGCGGTTACCAAGTTTCGCGAATTGTTTGTGGTGACGGGGCGTGTAGATGCTGAATATCTGCGTTATTTGGGTCGCGCCCAATCTGCCCGAGAGAGAAGTGATTATGCGCCTTTTCTCCCGCCAAATAAGGAAGGTGCGCAAGAAATTCTGAAAATAGCCAAAGACTTTATAAATAAGATCGAAGAGATTTTGAAATAATTCTCAAGTATCCCGAGAACAAAAATAAAAAGAAGAGGTCACTCACAACCTGAGTGACCTCTTCTTTCATGTTATTCCGAAACCACTTCGATCTCCCGCCATGCCACCCACGAAGGACTCTGGGTGGTCATGATCTTGATGAACCGCACATTCTCAAGCGGTTCCGGCGGGATGAATTCCAAAATCTGAGGATCAGAGGTGTCGCCTCTGAATTCGTGGACTTGGGTCATCTGGCTTACATCCGCGCCGACCCAAATATGGTGAACCGTTTGACCGTCGGGAAATTGCGAGATATGTAAGCGGATGGCACTGACAGTTTTGGGAGCGCCAAGATCGAGCATGATCCATTGGATGGGGTCCTGACCTGAACTCCATATGGTTTCAGGGTCCCCATCAATGGCGTTCGTGGCTGGGAAATCAGCGCGTGACGCCGAAGCTGAGATGGAGGGAGAAACGACCCCGGAAGGCGTCCCATCCCTGAACATCATGAACAGACCGCCAATCACCGCAAGAAGCGTGATAACTCCAATGGTTAACCAAACCCGAAACGGCGATTTTTCCTTCATCTTGATCGTCCGCGGAATCGATTCTTCCACGGTTTGTCGGCGTTTGGGCTTTCCAACCTGGGCGGCGTCTGCCTTAAGGGTTGACTCTACTTCGTTTACCGGTACTGCCGCCTGGATCGCCCCCACCATGTCACCTGCCGATTGATAGCGTTCATCAGATCGCTTTGCAAGCGCCTTGAATATGACCAACGACTTGTTAGAGCGCCTTAATTCCCTGCATTAAACGTTTAACGGGACGAGGTCGCACATGTTCATGTGCGACCTCGTCCGCTCTCTCTCCTACCGATAAGATACCAATAAAGATGGGTGGATTTTACGTATTGAATACCCCGCCTTCAATTGGACAAAAGTACTAGCAGGTATAATCGGCTCCATTAATTGAGGAGCATCCCTTGTTATCCATTCTATTTGGTCTACTATCCGCGCTCACTTGGGGCGCGGGTGATTTTACGGGCGGGCTGGCAGCTCGCAAAGTAGGGGCATTTCGATCCGTGTTTTATGCCGAGATCATCGGTGTTATTTTCCTTTTCACCGTCCTCGGTGTTTTGAATGAACCCCTGCCCGATGCGCGCGCGCAATTCTTTTCCGTGTTGGCGGGTATGTTTGGCACGCTTGGTCTGATGCTTCTTTATCATGCCATGTCCATAGGACTGATGAGCATCGCTGCGCCTGTCTCTGCCTTGTTGGCGGCGGTGCTGCCTGTTGTGGTGGGAATTTTCACCGAAGGCTTCCCCGGCTTTTTGACCCTTATCGGATTTGGATTCGCCCTGCTCGCGGTCTGGCTGGTCTCCCAAAGTAAAGATGGCGTGAAGGACATCCTCTCGCATCTCGCGGACTTGAAGCTGCCTCTGCTTGCAGGCATTGGATTTGGCTTTTACTTTGTGCTCATGCACCAGGCAACCCGCGATGGGGGAGCGGTCTGGCACATGGTCTTTTCCCGCATGGGTGGTATGTTGCTCGTCGTCGTATACTTGTTGGCAACACGTTCATCGTGGAAGATCGACCTCTCTGCCATGCCCATCATTGCCGTCAATGGGATTCTCGACCTCGGCGGTAATTTCTTCTTCATCCTTGCCGGTCAGGCTGGCAGGTTGGATGTAGCTTCCGTGTTAAGTTCTCTCTTCCCCGGCGCGACCGTTGTCCTTGCATGGATATTCCTCAAGGAACGCCTCAACCGCAATCAATGGATCGGTGTCATCTGTGCATTGATCGCCATTATCTTGATGACCCTGTAAATCTTGGAGGTACTTTATGGATTCTGCCTATGACCACAATTACGCTTTGCAGCAAAACGGCTATTTCACTGCCGCCGATCTCGAAGCGAATAAACAAGGGCGATATTCCGAAGCCCAAATGAGCCGCTTCAAATCTGAACGGGACTATATCGCACACTCGGCGAACAAATATGAAAACAAAGGACCCGTCATCTCGCTGATCTTCGGTGTTGCCTTGCTTTTCTTCGTTGTGATTCTATATTTCGTGGGTGTCTTCGACATACTCCAAACTATGCTGGGTGGTCTCTTCCTGCCTGTGATGACAGGAGCAGCGATCCTTGCTGCCTTGTTTGTCTTCGTCATTGCCCCGCGCCAATACCAATCTTCGGTGGATATGTACAAGTCGATGGGCACGCCATTGAAGGAGAGTCCGCTCGGCTCCGTTCAAACCATCGAAGCCCGCGCGGAAGTGTACGCGTCTGAAGGCGGTATCAACCGCCGCGGACATCAATCCTCGCGCGTGTCGTACGTCCTGCAAATGGATAGTATCAAATTCCTCATCACCGAATCACTGATGGGGGTTATTCAAAACAAACGCCTGTACCGCGTCTATTGCGTCAACGATCAGGGCGCATGGGTGCTGCTCAGCATGGAAGCCCTGGATTAACCATCGTCCAGGGAGCACTCAAAGTCTGTTAGTAGTTTGGCTCAAGCCGCCGTCCTTTGCGAAGCATCCTGTGGACGGCGGCGTTCTGCGAGTAAATCCTTCGCCGAGGCTTGTCCTGAGTTCATCGAAGGGACGGCGAAGGGAGCAGGT
>JACPVC010000084.1 GCA_016191955.1 Chloroflexota bacterium | reverse complement strand
TTTCATCATCTTTCAGTTCGGCGTAAAGAAAAGCCGCGTCGCCTTCGAGCTTGTTTAAAGTTAATGGATAGGCGGCTTTGTCGATTACCGCCTCCAACAAATCAAAAATGATCTCTTCGGCGTGGACGGCGCTCGTTTTTTCAGAACGGATAAACTGGGTGTAGCCGCTGATATCTACGATTACCAATGCTACTTTTTTGGTTTCCATCACGGCTCCTGTTACTTGATTTCCTTATCGGCTGTTTCTGTGAATATGTACTGGTGATACCCATCCCGCCAAAATTCTTACCCACTATAAGTTGTCCCCTGTTTTTAGGAATGGGATTGTAAGTTAGGTGAATAACGATGCGTCAAAAAGGCAATATATTTGAAGGAAGGAAAAGATCATGAACGAACACGCTATTGCTCTTCAAACGCTTATGCAAAAAGAAGCGCTCAATCCCAGGGAAGTAAAAGAAGGCGTTGTTGCCTGTTTCTTCAGCATTAACCGCGATTTTGTGAAGCGCCGTCTGGGCGATGTCCCTGTCAAAGAGGTTGATGAAACTTTGGATGAGTTGATCACGATTGTTTTCAATGAACATCAGATCGATCCTGAAAATCCGTCACTGTCATTGTTGAAGAAGGCAGAATTGGTATTGGAGGAGCAGGCTGGTTTTGAAGCCGAACCCGATCTGCTTGTGATGCACAAAGAAGTGATCCAAACTCTGTTCTCGCGCGCCAAATAATAACAACTGCCGAATGAATGAAAAAACATGACTGATTTGTTGACTCGCTACAACTACGATAGCTTCATGCCTGAGAAATTCGAGCCGTGGATGAACTTCGCATCCAGTCCGAAAACAGGCACGATTGCTCCTGATTTTCCCTTATGGAATTTGGATCAAGTGCCCACGCGTCTGAGCGAAATATGGTCACAACATGATTACACCATCGTTGAGTTTGGCAGTTTCACCTGACCATACTGCGGGATGGCGTCGCCATCCATGAATGCGATTGCCGATCAATACGCAGGGCAAAATATCGGATCAATATTTCTCTACACCCATGAAGCACACCCCGGCGAAAATTATCCGTACCTGACCTCGATGGAGCAGAAATTCCGCCATGCGCATGACCTGCGGGATGTACTCGGCGTGACACGCCCCATCCTGGTGGATGCACTTGACGGCGCATGTCACCGCGCCTATGGCTCGATGCCCAACATGACCTGGATCTTTGCACGTTCGGGTTTGATCGTCTACAAGTCCGATTGGACGGACGCGCACAGTGTTGAAAATGCAATTCAATACTTCGCCCAAATTCCACAACGGCGCAAAGCGGGTGAGCGGCTCGCGCCTTTTCATGTGGAACGGTTGGATTATCGCAACCAGGAGCGGGATCAATTTTATAAAGCGCTGGAGCGTAACGGTCCCAAGGCAGTTGAAGAATTTAGAAAAGCCTTTCCTATGGGCTGATTTTTTTCTCGCGGTAGCGCACAACTCGATATAAGGCAATGCTGACCGCGAACATCCCCGCCGATATGATCAGCGCAAGCGGGTCGAGCGTTACGCTTTGGGATGCAAAATCACCTTGGATGGACGCACCCAACATGCCAAATGAAATTGTGCCAGGAATACTGCCCAACACTGTCGCCAGCATAAACCAGCCCAAGTCAATGTGTAAAAAGCCTGAAAAATAGCTGACCAGATCATACGGTAAAAAGAGAAAACGCAGGATGAGGGTGGTTTGAAAACCATCCTTACGCAGACGGTTGGCATATTTTCCAACCAGATTATCATCATTGATATTTTGTAAAAAACTGCCGCCAAAAAATCGTCCGATAAAATAAGCGATCATCGAAGATAGGTTGCTGGCAACCAAAGCGTAGGCAATACCCTGCACGGGTCCATAAAGATAGGTGGCGGTCATCGTGACCAACGTCGCGGGGAAAAAGAAGATTGGGCGGATCATGTACACGAGCACGTAAATTGGGAAACCATACGGACTTGTGGAAACAAAATTGATTAATACTTGCATGGTTTGCATGGGAGTTAAACCATGTGTCTCGCTATACCACCAGTAGGCGATCAGAAGGAATATCCAGCTGATGGCGGCGATGATCTTTGAATAATCAGGCGAATGTTTTGCATCATTTTCAGTTGGTTCTAACATTTATGGTTTTATCCTTTAAGCGATATGAATAATATCTTCCCGATCAAACAAGCCTGACACTTTAATACCCATTGCCAGATAAAGTTCGGGTGGAACGCTGATGTCTGCGAGAAACAATTCGCCAACATAGGGTTTTATGGCGGGGTTCAACAATCCTTTTTTAGGCAGTGCCAGCGTCATGGTGGCGGTTGCGTGAATGGTGGGTTCATATGCCATACCAGTAGTCGTATCCAGACCAGATGGCGTATCGAGGGAAAGAATTGGACTGGTTTGTTTATTTGCCCAACGGATGAGATCTGCTGCCGCGCCGCGCGGGGATCCGCTCAAGCTGTAGCCAATGATTGCGTCGAGAATCAACTCAACGGTCGGAGGAAGCGAGGCGGAGTCCACGATGGGAATATTCATCCGCTTGAGAATATCCAATTGATGGGCAGGGACGCCGCGATAGTCATCCGCCGATTTGGTCAACGCGACGATGACATTTGCGCCCCAATTATGCAGATGACGCGCGGCGGTCATTCCGCCCCCGCCATTGTTTCCGCTTCCACAGAGGACTACTACGCTGTGACCTTTCACCGCTCCGCCCATTTGGCGGCGTGCCAGTTCCGCAAAATTGCGCCCCGCATTTTCCATCATCTGAATCAATTCGATGTGATAGTCCTCGATCATGGCGCGATCCACTTCGATCATTTGGGTGGTGGTGAGAGAGGGGATCATGTTGTACTCCTAAGGGATAGATAAAGATTACGCTGAAACGCTTACCCTGCTTTATATAATACCCACGGTCACAAATTGCGCATCCCTGCTTCTAAAAAAGCGCAATTTGTGACCGCTCTGGGTATAATCCCAAATATGGATAAACGAACCAACGAAGAATGGGTTGCAGATTTACGCGCGGGCGGGGATCGGCAGGCACAGGCATTGGAAGATTTACGTGCCATCATTTTACGCGGCTTACCTTACGCCATCGCTGAAAGGATCGCACCCAACAGCCCAGAGTCCGAAGCGCTGGTGGAAGAAGTGGTGCAGGAAACGTTGATGCGCGTGTTGGAATATCTGGATACATTCGAAGGGCGCAGTCAATTCACCACCTGGGCGCACAAGATTGCGGTGCGCGCCGCGTTGACTGAACTGCGTCGCGTGCGTTGGCGGGAAGTTCCCCTGCCCGAAATGGAGATGGATGACGATGCGGATACTTCGTACCGTGAAGCGCCAGACAAAGGGGCAAACCCCGAGGAACAGGTGGCACAAGCTGAAATGATGAAGCGCGTCAACCGCATCCTCATGGAGGAATTGACCGATAAACAGCGCCAGGCATTGACGGCGATCATGGAGGGCTTCCCGTTGGAGGAAGCCGCGCAACGCCTGGACACGAATCGGAACGCGCTATACAAGCTGTTGCACGATGCGCGTCTGCGGCTGAAAAAACGATTGGAGAAGGAAGGTTTGACACCGCAGGAAGTCTTGTCCGTTTTTGAGCAGGCTGGCAGGTAAGAGAATCGACGGACATTACTATCCATTTGTGGAAGGAATTTATTAGAATGAAAATAACACAGTTCATCCAGAGGCTCTTTGGCTTTAGAAAACAAAAACTGTCATCAGAAGGAGCTTCGGCGAACCCGTCCGAAAAGATGCGAAAGATGATGGCGATGTTATCCAATACACAGGATGTTGAACTCACCTGTGATGAGGTGTTTGCCCTGCTCGATCAATTTACCGAACTCGCGGCGCAGGACGAGGATGTCGCGCAATTGATGCCGCTGGTACAGCAGCATCTGGATATGTGTGACGATTGTCGGGAAGAGTACAAAGTATTGCAGAGTATTTTGCAGGGCGCGGTGTAAAGCGATGTCCTATTGAAGAGTACGGGAAAGTAAAAAGTGCCGCCATTCAATCTGTGGGATGGCGGCACTTTTAATTTAATGACTCACCTTACGCAGTAGGGGCAACCCGTCAAAATAGAAGATAACAATGTTGCGCAAAGGGAGGGTCGCCCTTTACCCGAAAAGTCTTCTTGTCCGTGGGCGACCCTCCCTTTTAGGTTTTGGGACTGGTAAATCCTGGACGGGTCGCCCCTACGTATAAATCGCGTAAGGTGACTTAATGATGTAAGAAAATTGGAAATGCAAAAGTGTTGACATTTCAAATCCGTCGATTTCTGAAAGTGGGTAAGAGAAATCAGGCGCTTTGCTATCAGGTGGGTATGAAACCAAATTCAAAAGGAGCAACAAATGAATATTCTTAGCGCAGTTATTGCTGGCGTGGTTGCCAGCCTCGTTTTCTCGATGGTCCTTGCAATGGCGCCCAAAATGGGAATGCCGAAAATGGATATTGTCAGCCTGTTAGGCAGCATGTTCAGCGCCAAATCAAACCTGGTACTCGGTTGGATGATGCACTTGATGATGGGTGTCGTGTTTGCCCTGATCTATGCCTTTCTCTGGTCAGCGGGAATCGGTGGCGCAACCTGGGTGGGCGGACTGATCTTCGGCACAGTACAGTCGCTGGTTGTTGGAATGATCATGGGCATGATCCCGATGATGCACGTTGGAATCAAAAGCGGTGCGGTCAAAGCGCCCGGCTTGTGGATGACTAATAATGGCGGCGCGATGGCTTTCATGGGCGGGCTGGTTGGTCACATGATCTTTGGTGCGGTGATCGCGCTTGTATATGCGGCGCTCTAACTTCTGGTTTTCTTCTCCTCACGGCAGACAGCCTGTTCATGGCAGGCTGTCTGTCAACTCTCAATCCTGGAAAGGATTTTTTCTTTATGACAGACTCTCGATTAAACCCTGAAACGATTACACTATATGGCACAAAATGGTGTCCTGATTGCAAACGTTCCAAGCAGTTTTTTGGCGAACAACGCGTACCGTATCATTATGTTGATATTGATAGTGACGCTGAAGCCATGAACTTTGTCGAAAATACCAACAAAGGCTCCCGCAGTATTCCAACCATCGTGTTCCCTGATGGAACCGTGCTGGTCGAACCATCGAATGCGCAACTGGCAGAGAAACTCGGTATGCAGACACGCGCCAAGCGCGCTTTTTATGATGCCATTATCATCGGCAGTGGTCCAACCGGGTTGACGGCAGCGACCTACCTGGCGCGCGAAGGTGTGGATGCGCTTGTAATCGAGAAAGCCGGCTTGGGCGGGCAAACAGGCATTACCCAGACACTGGATAACTTCCCAGGTTTTGACGAAGGCATTCCCGGCGCTGAATTCGCCGCGCGTTTGACACGTCAGGCACAGCGCTTCGGCGCGGAGATTTTGCAGGCTCAGAATGTTGTCTCCATCGATCAGGATGGACAATACCTATGTGTGCATACTTCCGATGGATCGGAGTATGGCGCAACAGCGGTATTACTGGCGACAGGTGCGCGCTATCGCAAATTGGGAATTCCCGGTGAAGATGACCTGATTGGTTCGAACGTTCACTTTTGCGCCACCTGTGATGGCGCCTTTTACAAGGGGAAAAGGATCTTGGTGGTTGGCGGCGGAAACAGCGGTTTTGAAGAAGGACTGTTCTTGACCAGGTTCGCCAGCCAGGTGGATATTGTTGAATTTTTACCGCAGGTGAAGGCTAGTAAGGTCCTACAAGAAAAAGTGGCGGAGCAGAAAAACATGTC
>JACPVC010000281.1 GCA_016191955.1 Chloroflexota bacterium | reverse complement strand
GCCCATGTCGGAATACAGAATGGACTCGCCGCCAGCCGTATCCGCCAGGGACTTGAGGTTGAACAGGTCTTCATTCGAGAGACGACCCGAAGCCAACACCACAAAGTCCTTCTTGTTTGCCGTGAAGTTCTCCGCCGCAAACTTGATCGCGGAATCCCACGAAGCGCGGGCGAGTTTTTCATCCTTGCGGACCATCGGCTTGGTGAGGCGTTCCTTGCCTTCGGTGTAGTGATAAGCGAAGCGTCCCTTATCGCACAGCCAGATCTCGTTAACTTCCTCATTCTGGCGCGGCATGACGCGCTTCACAACAACATCACCACCAGCCTTGGCTTCGCGGCGTGTGTTGAGCGTAGTATTGCATCCCACGGGGCACTGAGTACAGATCGAAGACTCCGCCTTGAGTTCCCACGGGCGAGCGCCGAAGCGGAAGTCCACCGTGGTTAATGCGCCCACAGGGCAGATGTCAGTTGTGTTGCCAGAGAAGACCGAGTCAAAGCCCGGCTCTGAAACGGAAATGATTTGAGTGTAGCGTCCGCGATCGTCGAAGCCGAGAACCGCCTCGCCCGCCACTTCATCCTGAAAGCGGATACAGCGCGCGCACTGAATGCAGCGTTCGCGGTCGAGATAGATCAATTCACCGAGCGGAACCATTTTATCGAGGTGCTGCTTCTCGTCATAATTGAAGCGGCTCTTCCCCGGACCATGAGCCATCGTCAAATTCTGCAGCGGACATTCCCCGCCCTTGTCGCAGATCGGGCAGTCCAAAGGATGGGAAGTCAGCAGGAATTCCACCGTGCCGCGCTGACCGTCAGTCGCCTTGGCAGACTCAGTCAGAACGACCATGCCGTCTTCGACCCGGTTGGTACAGGCGGTCTCAAGCTTGGGCATGAACTGGATCTTGGGCTGTCCATTCTCCATCACAAATTGACCGGTGGCGCGATCGCGCACAGGGCGACCGATCTCCACCAGACACATACGGCACATGCCGACCGGCTCGAGTTTGGGGTGATGGCAGAAAACGGGAATATCGATGCCCGCCATCTTTGCTGCATCCGCAACGGTAAGACCTTCCGCTGCGATAACTTGTTTTCCATTAATCGTGAGAGTGACTTGTTTTGTCATATTGCTCCGCAATTATCGTAATTTGTGATACGCAATTCGTAATTTTTACGTTTTACGCATTACGCATTACGTTATGCTTTTACCGCTTTCTTGAAATCTTCCGGGAACCGTTCGATGCTCGTCACCACTGCCATGGTGGAGAACTCGCCCAACGCGCACAAGCATTTGCCCTGCATTTGCTTGGCAACATTCAAGAGCAGGGTTACATCTTCGCTGGAACCCTTGCCGTGATGGATGCGTTCGGTCAGGTTGCGCATCCAGTGATTGCCTTCGCGGCAGGTCGTACACTTCCCGCAGGATTCATGCTTGAAGAAGTGGATGGTCTTGTTGATGACCCAGTCCATGTCGACGGTGTCGTCCAGCACGATCACCGAAGCAGAGCCAAGGTCCGCGCCGACGGTACGCACAGAGGCGTAATCCATCGGGGTATCCAACACTTTTTCATCCACCACGATCATGGAAGAGGAAGCGCCCGCAGGCATGATCGCCTTGATCGGGCGTCCTTCCTGAATGCCCATGCCGTTTTCGTAGATCAACTGACGGAAGGTCGTACCAAAGGGCAGTTCGTAATTGCCCGGCTTGCGCACGCGACCCGAGAGCGAGAAGATCTTCACGCCTGCGCTATCGGCAGTGCCCATGCTTTTGTACCAGTCTGCACCGTTGGCGAGGATCATCGGCACATTGGTGAACGTTTCGACGTTATTGATAATGGTAGGCTTGCCGTACAAACCCACAGCCGGAGGGAAAGGCGGACGCACACGAGGCTGTCCGCGTTTGCCTTCGAGCGATTCGAGCAAGGCGGTCTCTTCACCGCAGATGTACGCGCCTGCGCCGAGGTGGGTGAAGATTTTTAACGAGTAATCTTTGCCGAAGAGGTTGTCGCCAAGGTAACCGGCTTCTTCCATCTCCGCGATCTTTTCATCAAGGAATGCAGCCACCTGCCAAAACTCGCCGCGCAAGTAGACGTATGCCACGGTTGCACCGACGGCATAACTTGCGATTGCCAAACCTTCCAGGAATTGGAAAGGATTGCTTTCCATAATTTCGCGGTCTTTGAACGTGCCCGGTTCAGACTCATCCGCATTTGCCACCACATAATGGGGCCAGTTCTTGTTGTCGATAAAAGACCACTTCATGCCGGTCGGGAAGCCTGCGCCGCCGCGCCCGCGCAGACCGGAGTTCTTGACCACATCGGTCACTTCGTTCGGCTTCATCTTGGTGACGGCATTTTTGAAGGCAGCAAACCCGCCGTTCTTTTTATAGACGCTCAGTTTATTGAGGTCGGGAATATCGCGGTGACGTAAAAGGACGTGAGCCATTATTCCTTGCCCCCTTTCAACGCTTCGACCAATTCCATGGTGCGGTCCACGGTCATGTATTCGTGATACTTGATGCCATCTGGTCCCTGAGTCTGGAACATGGGAGCGCGGTCACATGCGGCAAGGCACATCACAGATTCAAGGGTGACCAGACCGTCTTCGGTGGTCTCCCCCACTTTGACGCCAAGGTTCTCGCATAGCTTATCGAGAAATTCATCCGCGCCGCGCAGGGCACAAGGCAGGTCGGTGCAGACTTGCATGCGGTACTTGCCCGCTTTCTTATCGTGATACAAGGTGTAGAAACCGATGATGGAGGCAACATCCGTCTCGGTAATATCGAGAATGCGGGCGATATCCTTCATCGCTTCTTTGTTGACGTAGCCTTCCTCGCGCTGGGCAAGGTATAGAAGCGGCATGACCGCCGAGCGTTTGTGCTCCGGCGGGTATTTGGCAAGGATCTGTTTGATTTCCTTCGAATATTTTTTATCAAGACTCATCGGTCAATATCTCCGAGGACGATGTCAATGGAAGCGAGGATGGCGACCAGGTCTGCCACCAGATGTCCCTTGACGATCTCTGGCAGGACGGCAAGGTTTTCGAATGAAGGCGTGCGCATGTGGACGCGGCGCGGTTTGGGACCGCCATCGCCGGCGATCAAAACGCCGAGTTCGCCGCGCGGCGATTCGACCGCGCTATAAATAGAAGCGTTCGGCGCGGGGAAGCCTTCCGTCCACAACTTGAAGTGGTGGATGAGCGCTTCCATGCTCACACCGATTTCCGAACGTGGCGGCGGGACGAACTTGCGGTTTTCCGAGCGGACGGGTCCCATCGGGAGTTTATTCAATGCCTGTTCAACAATGCGCAAGGATTGGCGCAGTTCTTCGATGCGGACCAAATAACGCGCATACGTGTCGCCTTCATGCAGAACGGGCACTTCAAAATCATATTGTTCATAGCCACAATACGGGCGGGTTTTGCGAAGGTCCCAGTTGACGCCCGAGGCTCGCAGTGTCGGACCAGTCACCCCATAGGAAAGAGCCGTCTCTTTGCTAAGATAGCCAATGTCCACCATGCGGTCGACAAAGAGCGGATTCTTCGTCAACAGTTTTTCGTATTCATCGATGCGCCTTGGGAAAATCTTGATGAAGTCGCGCACGGCTTTTTCGAACTCAACCGGCACATCGCGCCAGACACCGCCGGGGCGGAGGTAGGTGGTCATCATGCGCTGACCGGAGACCAGCTCGAAAATATCGAGGATCAGTTCGCGCTCGCGGAAGCAGTAAAGGAACATGGACATTGCAGCAAGGTCCAAGCCCGAAGTGCCGAGCCAGACCAAATGCGAAGCGATGCGCTGCAATTCCACGAGGATGACGCGCAAGGCTTGCGCGCGCGCGGGCACATCCAAATCCACGAGTTTTTCGACCGCTATCACATAGGCGAGGTTGTTGCCCATCGTGTTCATGTAGTCGAGGCGGTCGGTCATCACTTCGGCTTTTTGGTAGGTCTTGGCTTCCATGTTCTTTTCGATGCCGGTATGCAGGTAACCGATATCGGGAATGCAGTTAACCACCACTTCGCCGTCGAGTTCCAACAGCAAACGCAGCACGCCATGTGTGGATGGATGCTGCGGACCCATGTTCAACAGCATGGTCTCGCCGGTGAGCGCGCGCTCCGAAACGAGATGTTTATATTGATCGATAGTTACTTCTTCAAGCTGAGCCATGGTTATTCCTTTGCGTACGGCTTGCGCAGGTCGATCTCTTCAAAGTTGAAGGAGAATTGCGGTTCTTCGTAGCCGAGCGGGAAGTCTCTTCGCAGGGGATGACCTTCGGTGTCTTCAGGCATCAGAATGCGGCGCGGGTCGGGATGACCTTCGAATTCGATGCCGAACATATCGAGGAGTTCGCGTTCACGCCACACTGCGACTTTATACACACCCGCCGCAGTCGGGACCTTGAGCTGGTCGCCGTTTACTGGGACTCTGACCTGCACCGACAGATTCTTCGCCAGCGATGTGAGCTGGTAGATCACATGAAAACGAGGCGAAGTCTGCGGGTAATAATCCACCGCGGTTTGCGCCGAAAGCAATTCGAATTGATGTGCGTCGCGCAAGGTCGTCAACGCTTCGACAATCTGTTCCGATTTGACCATGCACTGCACTTCGCCGCGAAACTCTTCGTAGGTCGCGCCGAATTTATCCTGCAAATCTTTTACAATCAGTTCGAGGGATTTTTCCATAAATAGATTCCCAAAGACCTGACAGGTTTTAAAAACCTGTCAGGTCTTATTTTCACTTTACATCCGCTGCCAGATCTTTGAACTTGCTGGCATTTACCTTTTCGTACAAGGTGAGCACACCGTGGATCAGTGCTTCGGGGCGCGGCGGGCAGCCTGCCACGAACACATCCACAGGGACAACTTCATCGACACCCTGATAAATGGCATAGTTATTGAAGACGCCGCCGCAGGAAGCGCAATCGCCCATGGCGATCACCCACTTGGGTTCGGGCATCTGGTCATACAAACGACGAAGGACGGGTCCCATCTTTTTGGAGACACGTCCCGCCACGATCATCAAGTCCGACTGGCGCGGGCTGGCGCGCATGAGTTCCATACCAAAGCGGCTCATATCATAGTGAGAAGCCTGCGCAGACATCATTTCGATGGCACAGCAGGCAAGACCAAACAACATGGGCCACATCGCATTGGTACGCGACCAGTTCACAACATTTTCGAGCGTGGTGGTCACCACGCCCATATTTCCGAGTTTCTGCTCTACTCCCATTCCAGGGCTCCTTTTTTCCACGCATACACGTAACCAATAAGAAGGATCGCAATGAAGATCACCATCTCGACCAAACCAAAAATGCCGAGCTGACGAAATGCGATCGCCCAGGGTAAAAAGAATACAACTTCAATGTCGAACAAGATGAACAACACGGCGATCAGATAGAAACGGACCGGCATACGCCGCGTCCCTTCGCCATACGGATTCATGCCCGATTCATACGGCATGTCCTTCCCCACTGATTTTTTCTTCGGACCGAACAACTCGCCCAAACCAATCGCAATAAAGGCAATCAGGGTGGCGACCAGGATCATAACCCCAATGGCAATATATTCCAGCAGCATAAACACCTCTATGGATGTGTGAAATCTTGCACAGTTTCGCGGTAGTATATCACAAAGGGTTTTTACCGCCTAGAAAATGTGCCTCATTTCACAAAAATGATGATTTTTGTCATGTTGGGGAAAATGTAATCGAATTCATGGTTATGCCGCCCTATAAATAGCAAATTTCGCAACTTGAAAGTTTGTAGTGTTACTCCCCAATTTCAGACAAAATAGCCTGCATCAAAGCATCAGTGATGTAAAAGCCAGCCTCGCTCTGCAATCGATTTAGAATTTTCCTGACTGAACTGATAGCCCCATCCTGTTTTGCGCGAATCAGGACCCCAAGAATTCCAATCGGATTAAGCCCCACCGATTTTGCAACCGAACGCCCATCTCGTTCGTCCATCAAGATCAAATCAGCTTGTAGTTGAAGGGCAAGCGCAATCGCTTCGGCTTCTCCATTGTCCAGTTCACGGCGAAAAGCAAGGACAATTTGCTGGTTCTCAACCTGTTCCTTACGAAGCCAGCCTTCTGAAATCGCGCGGCGAATATTTTCCGTGCCAGGAAATTCAGTATCCAAACGCAATTCATCGATCACTGCCGGGGGAACGATCACCTCACCAAACTGCTGGTGTAATAAATCCAACTCCCCTACAATAGCCAGGTTCATTACCGGCGAAGTATTGCTAACCACGAGCATAGGCTAGGTCATCCTGAAAGTCTTCCCGTGAATAATGACGAGGAATACCACGCTTCCCCAACAGGATGCCGAATTCATATTTTGTCATATCGCACAATTGGCGGGCTTTACCAAATGACAAAATCCCCTGCGCGTACAAAGAGACGGCAAGTTCGATTAACAAGCGTTGTTGGCGTTCGCCACCCGGCAAACGCATAGCTTCTGCCACAGCATCAGGAATTTCAAGATGGATGGTCATAATCTACTCCTGTCGTTATTATAGCGCACAAGAATTAGAGTTCTTTCAATCTCCTAAATAATCCCGCAGTTCCCTGCTCTTCGGGGGATACCGCAGCTTCCGCAATGCCTTGGCTTCGATCTGGCGCACACGTTCACGCGTCACATCGAAATAGTGGCTGATCTCCTTGAATAAGCCTCAGAGGTCGTTCACATAAAAAATTAGAGCGTTTCATCCATAATATTGGGATTATTTGAAAGCCATGAGCGTAGGGCATTGACAATTTTTTCAACGTCCCCCCAAGTGAGAGGCACAAATCTCAAATAACTCATCTGCGCTGACGTCATGATAAAAATGAACAAGCCTGTTCCTATATCCCGCCAGTTTGAGCGTGAGTTCAAGATCGCTCGCGGAAATGACCTTACGCCTGTTCAGGGTCACAGCAATCTCTTTGTATTCCGTAACTGCTTCACCAAATCCTTTTGCGGCGATGTGCCTGCCCATGTCAAAAAGAGCCTCAAGCGCGCGACGCAAACATGATTCTGCTGCCCAAATGTTGCGCGAATCCTGCATAAAAGCAGGTTTCGAGTCGAGGGGCAAAGCGCGGATTTCGCCCATCATTTTGTTCACCCAGGCAAGGCGGTCAGTAATCACTCTTTTTGAAATTTTCCCCGGGACCATCCTATGCCTCCTGCAAGATCATTGCCATACGCTGACGTTCCAACTCCGCCAAATCCCCAGCGCGGCGAAGCACAAACAGCTCGTATTCATCCGCCAAATAGGAGTCTTCTACAAATACGCGCTCGCCCCGAACGATGTTTGCCGCGAGAAAGGCATCTACTTCCTGTAATACGAATAGGTCAATATTTGAGAGACCGAACAGGGTTTCCAGATTCAACGTCAAATTAACCTTATTCTCTATGGAAAATGGAGAATGGGTTAGAACTCCAAAATCAAGATCGCTTTGTGTTTGGACTAGTTTAAGGGCGTCATCGTGGATCGCCTTATACATCTCTTTTCCACGGCTGCCAAACACATAGAAGGATTTGACTTTATATTTTTTGCAAATCTTCTTGATTTCCTGCAATCTCGTACTCATGATTTCATTTTACCATTTGCTACGTTCACGTATCACTCAATCCCCCAAATAATCCCGCAGTTCCCTGCTCTTCGAGGGATGCCGCAGCTTCCGCAGCGCCTTGGCTTCGATCTGACGCACGCGTTCACGCGTCACATCGAAATAGCGGCTAACCTCTTCGAGCGTATGCTCTTTGCCATCTTTGAGACCAAAGCGCAGTTCGAGCACGTCCCGTTCACGGTCTGAGAGGGAGGCGAGCGCATGAGTGATCTGTTCGCGTAACATTTCGCGCGCAGCGGCGTCCATGGGCGAGAGCGCGTCTTCATCTTCAATGAAATCACCCAACGCACTGGACTCGTCATCCCCCACCGGACCTTCGAGTGAGATGGTCTCTTCGGCAGAGCGCAGAGCGCGAGTCACTTTTTGCGAGGCGACTTCCAACTTGCGTTGAAGTTCGGGGTTGATCGTTTTGTTCTCGGCGTGCGCGCGTAGAATAGTTTGTACATCCACCGCGGAGAGATAGCCAACTTCGAGTGCCAGGTCTTCGTTGGTGGGTTCACGTCCCAGCACCTGCGTGAGGTGACGTTGCGCCCGCAAGATGCGTGAGATCGATTCGAACAAATGCACCGGAATGCGGATCGTCCGCGCCTGCTCGGCTATGGAACGGTTGATGGATTGTCGAATCCACCAGGTGGCATAGGTGCTGAATTTGAATCCGCGCCGGGGGTCGAACTTGCCGATGGCGCGTAGAAGCCCCATATTGCCTTCCTGAATCAAGTCCAACAATGGAATACCGCGACCCAAATAGCGCTTGGCAACGCTCACCACCAGACGCAAATTCGCGCGAACTAATGCCTGTTGTGCATCTACAGCGCGCGCGTGGACGTTGTCCATTTCGTCGTGAAGTTCTTCATCAGCGGGCAAGTTGCGGAACAAGGTACGTTGAGATGGGAAACCATGATGGATGCGCACGTGTGCCAACATCCATTCGGCGTGACTGAATGGAAGGAGATATAAGCTTAGGAAGACACTGTATGCATGGCGGGCAAGGTTGTCCCACAAATGATCGCTCCCCCACTGACCGTTGTCGAGGTAGGCACGCAAATAGGATGGAGAATCAAACTCCCACCCGGCATGAAGCGATTGAGCTTCCGCCAGCAGAAGCGCTAAATCCGGCAAGTCATGTTCGAGGCGTTCAGTGTCCTCAACGAGTCGATCCCAGGAGGTCAGTGCTTCCGAAAGCACGGAATGATAGATCGAAGCCGCTTGAGAAACCCCCTTGCGTTGTTTGAGTTTGTTCAGTGTGGTGATGAGGCGGTCGCCTTCGATCAACGTGGCAAGGCGGAATTCGCTATCGGCGCCGAGCAGTTTCACCTGCCCGATCTCGCGCAGATACAAACGTACCGGGTCTTCTCCCGGTTCTGCCGTGAGATGTGCATGCAGGTTGATCGAATCGTCGAGTTCGTCATCCTGCTGGGCAAGAAGGGATTCATCGGGTTCGATGAATTCGTCCGCGGCAAAATCCGGCGCGGAAGGGCTATCTCCCGTCAACGGTTCCAACACGGCATCTACGGAAAAATCCTTGCGAAGCTTAGCGGGCTGAACCTTGGGTCCCGCGGACTTTGGCTGCTGCTTCACAACGGCCTTTTTCTTCTTCCCTGTTTTGCTGGCAGACATTCGTTTCCCTTTCATCGACACTGTCTCCTACAAAGTGAATTATGCCTGTCGTTTCGACAACTTCAGTTTCGCCTGATCCAATCCATTCAACAGACGGGTAAAACGCATCGTCTGTTCGATATATATCTTGATGTTCTCGCCGCCCTGTTCCTGTTCGTCGTCCTGCATAAATTTCAATTGGGTCACATTGGTCATCGCGTGAGACCTGCGCAAATCCAAAAAACGTCCCAACAAATCTTCCAATAATTTATCGTCGAGCATGTCGAGCTTTTCGGTTTGCGCCAGAAGTTCATTCGTCAGGGCGCTCAAGGCTTCGGGCATTTGTGAGAGGACATACAGTCCATGATCTTTTTCATCCTGTCCCATCGCCTGCCTCAAGACATCGAACATTAACTGATGGTCAGTATACTCGAAATCCTCAACCGCCAATGGGCTTAAGCCGAACTCTTCCAGCCTGCGGTCGAGACGATATAACAACTCCGGCTTGCGAAGTAAAACACCCAGGCAATAGAACTCGATGTTCTTTCTTGGATTCGCCGCCACCACAGTGGATGACTCTACTCTACGGCTGGATTCTCCCACTCGTGGTTTACGCCTCACCACCGGACCCTTGGGCTGGGCAGCCATCAAGGAGCGTTCATCCACCCGTAACATTCTCGCCAACGCCTGACGGTACGTGTCGCGTTCCAACGGGCTTCCCATATCATCGATCAATGGCAGCACCTGCGCCGCAATTTGATTCTTGATCTTCGGGTCGTTCAAATCCTGCCCGGCAGAGACGGTCTCCATCACATGCGTGATGATGGGCTTGGCATTTGCGATCAGCGTTGCCCATTCTTCTTTATTACGCGCCACGATCTCATCCGGGTCGAGGTCATCGGGCATGGTCGCAACGCGCAAGTCGGCTTGCAAACGCGCTTCGTTGCGGAGAAGTCCATGCGCATCGAACGCCAACTCCCCTTCCTTATCCATGGCAGAGCGTGCAGCTTCGAGTCCGCGCAGCACCGCTTTTTGTCCCGCCACATCCGGGTCGAGCGCGAGGACGATGCGGCGCGTGGAGCGTTTGAGCAAACGCAGTTGGTCTTCGGTCAACGCCGTGCCCATCGGCGAGACGACGTTCTCATACCCCGCCTGATGCAGGGCGATGACGTCGAGATAACCTTCCACGATCACTGCCTGGTCTGCCGCGCGGATGGGTTTGCGGGCGCGGTCCAAGCCGTAGAGCAAATGTCCCTTGGTGAAAATCGCTGTCTCCGGCGAGTTCAGGAATTTCGGAATATCGTCCGGGTCCACGATGCGCGCGCCGAAACCCGCCATCTTCCCGTTCTCATCGCGGATCGGAATCATGATGCGGTTACGGAAGCGGTCATAATATCCGCCGCTCTCACGTTCCGAGAGCATGCCCGCATCCACAAGGTCTTGCGGCATGTAGCCTTTGCTGGTGAAATGTCTGATGAGGTTGTCGTAGCCTTGAGGGGCGTACCCCAAACCAAACGTCTCAATGGTGGCGTCGGTCAACCCGCGCTTTTCGTGCAGGTAATTCAATATCTCATTATTCGCAAACAAATGGCTACGGTAATAAACGACCGCGTCTTCCAACAGCACGCGCAGGTGATCGTAGGCTTCGCGCTGTTGCGGCGTCTCACGTTGGATCTGCTGGACTTCCACACCAGCGCGGAGTGCCAACTTCTGAAGCGCTTCTTTGAAATCGATCCCCTCGCGCTTCATCACGAATTTGAATATATCCCCACCTTCGTTGCATGCGCCAAAACAGCGCCACGTCCCAGATTCGGGCCAGACCACGAAGGCGGGTGTATGCTTGTTATCATGGAACGGACAAAAACCGGTCTGGTTCCGACCGGCTTTACGCAGCTTCACCCCCGCCTCAGAAACGAGGTCGACGATGTCTATTTTGGCTTTGATCTCATCAATAGTGGACATGTTCGTGAATTATAGGCGTGATTGAAAGGAATGGCAAACCGATGCAATATGCATAAAACAAAAGGGCAGCTAGCGGCTGCCCTTCATCAATTGGACCGATATTTTACAAGTCGCTTGGGTCGACGTAGTCCTCAGAATCGCAGCCGTGACCATCACCTTTATCACCGGAGTAGGGGTCAACACTCTGGGGCTGTGCCTCTCCCTGCATTTCCGATGAAGATTGAGACTGAAGCGGGTTGACCAGCCCGCCACTGAGAACATACATTCCCACACTCTTCCCGCTGGGGATCAACCCCGCAGCTTGTACGCTCATAAATACCCCAAGGATGATTCCCAGGCTGATCAATACAGCTAGAACAACGCGAGTAGTTAACTTGGACATTCGATTTTCTCCTTACTAAACTGGCTCATTGGATGATGGGATCGATGCACAAAGTTGGAACATTCACTTCCCCCGTTGATCGATATAAATTATACCAAAACTCATCCGAATTAGATAAAAATCTAATTAGAGGGGTGTACTAAAAGTTTGTAGCTGAGTTTGCTCCCTTCGCCATCCTCAGCGGCTTGAAACCCCCGGACGGGTCGCCCCTACGTATAAATCGCGTAAGCCCATTTACAAATAAAAGAGGGCAGTCCAAATGGACTGCCCAGCAGAAACATGGATCAGGATCAATCTCCGAAAATTGTGTCAATACCCAAGGAAGCATTCAAGATCTCTTCCAGGGTCAGACCAGCGCCTTCGGTCTCCAGATTTGCTTCTGTCTGAGATTCGGCAGAAAGCGAACCTTCCGCATTCAGTCCATCGAGGATGCCATTTACATCCACAGTGCCATGAACATCGCTGTTCACTTCGGTGCCAGTTTCTGCCTGAGTGTTCGTTGACGCATCGGCATTCACGTCACTTTCAGCAGACGCATTCAACGAAAAGGCGCTGGTCAGGTCGATATCATCGACCACATACAGAGTCGCATCCACAGCAGCTTGCGCGGCAGCTTCTGCACCAGCCCATACTTCGGCAGCAGCGCCTTTTACATCAGGGTCGATCCCAACAGCGACGCCTAAACCGAGCATCACCGAGATCAACAGTTGAGCAAAGAACTTAGTCATTTCGTACCTCCAAGTTTGGTTTAGACCTCACGTGAGGTCTTCATTTTGTATAACGGGTCGGGTTGACGCATGTTATGCAAAATTTAAACTCATACCCAGAGTCTCATTCTTGATTAAGGCAATAGCGGCGGGACAATGATTGTAGGGATAAGCTCTCTTACATCACCAGGGACCTCAGTGGAAACGGGCAAGAATGAGTCCGTTTGTAAAGTGGTATCTTCTTCTGACGTTTCAGCAGGGAGGTTGGTTTCAGTTGGCACGACGGTGCCGATCGGCTCGATATCCGGAAGAATTTGATTTAACACCTCCGCATCCAATTCGCCCTCAAGCCTGGTTTTCACTTCCAGATAATTTTCCAACGCCTGAGCCATGAGAACGGGGTCATCCGCGACGGCGTTCATTTCATTGATTCTGCGGTTGGCAATTGCAATATCCGTTTTAACCGGATCCGGTGAAATCATGCGCCATGCATTTTCACTTGCAAGTTTCCATTCATAAAATAGATCACCCGGCAGTGCATATTGTGCATACGCCGTTCCTGTAACAAGCAATGCCAGTATCAACGCGGCAAAAACAGCGGCATATTTCCAAAATGGGGATTGGATTCCCATACTTCGGCGCGGATGAGCCTGCATGTGCATAGTCAGCTTTGCGCGAGCAACCGCCTTGAACGCAGTAGAAGGTCGAACACCTCTTGCCCGTTCAAGGCGGATGGCAGTTTGCAAAAGTGGTCTGAGCTGTATCGCATGCTCAGGGTGGCGAATCAGGCATTCATCCAGTGTAGATGCGCCGGTGGTCAGGTCACCCAGGCAGCGATCCAGGATCTCATCAAAATTGTTCATAATATTTCCTTCTCTTCCATATGTTTCGCAAGAGCTTGCAAAGCCCGCATTTGTAGGGCACGGATGGCGCCTTCCTGCTTGTTCATCACTTTTGCAATGCTCTCGTTTGGCAGTCCGGCAATAAATTTTAGTATCAAGACCTGTTGTTGGTCATCGGTCAACAGGTGAAGAGAGTCTCGCATGGCTCGCAGTTCGAATCGCAATTCAGCCTGTTCATCAAGTGCCTCTTCCCCAGACTCTATGGCAGTAACATCGTCAAGTGAAAGGACTTCTTTTTGTGTCCGATAATGATCGACAACCAGGTTTTTGGCAATTGTGTAAAGCCACGCTACAAATGGTGACCCATTGGGTTTATATGACCCCAGGTTTTCCCATGCCTTTAAGAAGACCTGTGATGTGAGGTCTTCTGCAGTAAAGTCGTCCGAAACACGGAAAAACACATATTGATAGACGCGTTCAATATAAGCGTCATATAAACGCCCAAACGCTTCTGAATCGCCGGATTTTGCCTGAACAATTAGGTGAAATTCGCCTGAAAGTAGCGGTTCGGAATGTACCATTAGCCTCTTTCTTACAGTCTATTAATTAAAACGAACTTTATGAAGATTTGTTACGCAACTGTGGATAGTCATATGAAGTCATTTGGCTCATGTGCAAGGCGTGTGCGTTTTCCAAGTCCGACGCTAGAGAGCGTCTTTTACGCTGGTGTGGGATGAGCCAATCATTTTAGAGCAATTCATTATCCAAAAATGTTAGACAATTGCTCTTGCATAAGAGTTCCCGCCGCCTTGATTTGGACTTTTGCAAGAGGTCGAATAAAAAAGTCACAACATATTCATGCTGTGACTTGTCTCAACACCAGAAGCGGCTCTTATTTATTTTTGTCTTTATCTGGTCCTCCCCCATTGTCATTGCCGCCATTATCACCATCATTTCCAGCACCGTTGTCATTTCCACCCCCACTGTTGCCATTGTTTCCGCCTACGTTGTCGCTAGTCCCACCGGCATTGCCGCCTGAGTTGTTATTTCCGGCGTTGCCGTTATTGGAATTGTTGCCGTTTTGATTCCCACACTTGGGCGGGCAGTCCTCCGCAACTTCTTCGGTAGAGGCGGCAGCCGGGGCGACTACGGTTGGTGTCCCTGTCACAACGAACTGTACCGGCGCATTCTCAGGCAGGCTTGCAGAGACTTCGACCAGATATTCATCCAACTCAGGGCTGGATAACCCAGCATCTGCCAGTTCCTGTTGTTGAGATTGAAGCACGGAAGCAATTAGAGCAAGGTTCTCTTCATCGCCGTTTGATTCCAACTGCGACAACGCCTGCTGGTATTCATCCCTTGCAATGCCGCCCAGCGTCGGGTTATTCTCAACCGCGATCCATTCGTCGAGGCGACGCTCGGCAAGCATGATATCCATCGTAGACGAATGAGGCGCTAACGCCTGCCAAACCTGCTCGCTCGTGCGCTTCCAGCTATACATTGATTCGCCTGGCATGGCAGATTGAGCATAGGCTGTGCCTGTGGCAAGGAAGGCTGCCATGAGCATGGCAAAGGACAATGTCAGGCGTCGAACCGCAGGGGCAGAGATAACCACCTGAGAGCGGCGCGGACGGAATCGCAGAGACTGCATCAGCACATCTTGAGTGTAGTTAATAAAGGCGGGCACGGGGCGTACGTCACGCCCAAAATCCAACAGCAGGGCGGTTTCAAGAATCGGCTCCAGTTGAGACGAGTATTGGGGGTAACGAAGCAGGCATTCTTTTAAGGAAGAAGCGCCGCTCAGAAGTTTGCTGAGGCAGTTCTCAAGGACGTTTCGAAAATCTTTTGTGATCGTCTTTGCATCCGTATTATTTAGATGGTTGGCAAGTTCACACAAGGCATGAATCTGCAAGATGGAAATCTCCCCCGTGTGAGCGTCCACTAACCGCGCTATATCTTTTTCCGGCATGCCGACAATGTATCTCAAGACCAGTGCGTTCTTTTTGTCGGCTGTCATCACCCGCAGCCCATTGCGGATGATCTGGAACTCCTCCCTGAATTCATCGCCGCGCGCAGCCAGGTTCACCGCATTATCGGGGATCGGGCTGTTCTTATGTGTGCGATGATGCTCGATCACTTGAGCCCGGGCAATGGAATAAAGCCAGATCAAAAACGATGACCTATGAAAGCGGTCGATCTGCTCCCATGCCTTGAAAAAGACCTGGATCGTGAGACCTTCGGCGACTCTGTTGTTTGGCACCAGGAAATGAATGTAGCGATAAACCCACTCCACACAAGGGATGCATAGCTCGACGAATGCATTAATATCGCCAGTCTTTGCCTGACGAAGCAGGTGCATTTCTACTGGGAGCATTTCTGCAGAACGATCATAGTAACCGGAACTTATCATGATTCACCAAAACCTGAACAGCCCAAGACGACAAACAAATTCTCAAAGCAGTCGCTTTCCCCCGCCTCTTATTACTGTCCCATAAAGTATTTTTACATTTTACAATGAATTGGGCAGGATTACTACCGTTTTTTTAAAGAAAAAGAAGGCATCTTTCCTGATGCCTTCTTTTGGTTAGAACCCTTCTAGGGTACTCAAATCGGCGATGCCGTTCGAGAGACTAGCTATGCGCTGCAACAAGCCCAGCCTGTTTTCCTTCACTTTCTTATCCTCCGCCATCACCAACACTTTGTCAAAGAAGGTGTTGATGGACGGGATGAGTTTGACGATGATTTCCAGGAACTCGTTGACGGTGGACGGTTGACCCTTCGACTGGCTCAGGGCACCGCCTTTGACCGTTTTTTGGATCGCGGCAAACAAGTCTTTTTCTTCTTTTTCGACGAAGATTTTTTCATCCACCTTGAAGGATTCTTTTTGATCGCGGGTAATGCGGACGCATCTCGCATACCCAGGCAGGATCGTGGACCAATCTTCGCGGCTCACCCACGCCGATAACTGCTTCACCGCCCGAGCCGATGCTGCCGGGTTAGCAGACTGTGCTGCCAGCACAGCTTCGACCACGTCATGTTTGCAGCCTGCATCTTTCAGCACCACAGACAAACGTCCTGTGACGAATTCAAGGATCTTCGCCTGTGCTTCAGCGTTGCATTCAATGGGCTGAGTCTTGGCAGATTTTTTCACAGCGTCGGCAAGGTCGAAGTCCACGTCATGTTCGATCAGCGGTTGGACGATGCCAATCGCGGCGCGGCGTAAACCAAATGGGTCTTTTGCACCGGTGGGAGCCAACCCTGCGGCGAACATGCCGACGAGCGAGTCAAGTCTGTCAGCTACGGCGATGACGAGACCGGGCTTGGTCTGCGGGACGGTTTGGTATTGTTCGGCAATCGCCGTAGCAACATCACTCTGTTCACCGGAACGCAGAGCATATTCCCCGCCGATGATGCCTTGCAGGGAAGTCATTTCGGTGACCATCTGCGTGACGAGGTCGGCTTTCATTAGGAACGCGGCGCGTTCAGTAATTGGTAATTGGTCCCTGGTAATTCCCAAGGCAGGAGCGATTTCTCTTACCAGTTTGGTGATACGCTCCGATTTATCGAGCATGGAGCCGAGTTTGGTGTGGAAGGTCAATGAGGAAAGTCTGGGGCGATATTCTTCCAGCTTGAGCTTGACATCTTCGCGGACGAAGAAGTTCGCATCGGCAAAGCGCGCGCCGAGGACGTGTTCGTTCCCCTCGCGGACGGTATCGATGCCGATATCGTCACCGTTGCGGATGGCGATGAAGTGAGGCAGGAGATTGGGAGATTGGAGATTGGAGATTGGGAAGTAACGCTGGTGCTTCTTCATCACCGAGATCAATACATCTTTGGGTAAAGACAGAAACTCAGAATTAAACCCGCCCATGACAGCTGTGGGCATTTCGATGAGATTGGTCACTTCATTGAGCAGGCCATCTTCGATGATGGCTTCCCCACCGACGAGATGCGCGGCTTCGTTGACTTGCGCCATGATAGACGCTTTGCGTTCTTCCTTATCGAGGATGATGCCTGCTTCGCGGATTGCCTCAAAATATTTGTCGGCAGAAGCGATTTTGATTTCTGGAGAGTCGTAGGGGCGGAGTCCGCGAGAGAGGTTGCCACTCGTCACACCTGCATATTCGAACGGGATAACCATGTCACCGAGCAACGCCACGTACCAACGAATCGGACGTGAGAACGCGACGCCGGAGTCATTCCAACGCATGGACTTCTCGAACTTGATATCCGCCACCAATTTGGGCAAAGCCTCGGCAAGGACTTCGGGAGTCGGGCGTCCTTTTTGCTTGACTACAGCGAATACATACTTGCCGCCGCCTTCTTCGCGCACTTCGAGCGCAGAGGGGTCAATGCCGTTCTTCTTTGCAAAACCAATCGCCGCAGGCGTGTAGGTCACGCTTGTAGCGTGACTACTTTCGCCAACGGAGTCTGTCACGCTGGAAGCGTGACCTACGATGGCCTTGTCCGCGGGCGGACCTTTGACGAGGTCTTCGCGGTCGGGCTGATTCGGGGAGAGAGAGGCTACTGCAACTACGATCCGCCTCGGGGTAGTGAAGATGCGGACGTCGCCGTGAGTGAGATTCAGTTCCTTGAGGAGAGTCGGCACACGGGTGGATAAGGCTGTGTAGGCGGTATCGACGTCGTCTGCTGGGAGTTCTTCAACGCCAATTTCTAAAAGAAAGGAGGAAGGATGAGTGATGAAGGATGAATTGACTGATGGTTTTGATTCACGCGAAGCGTTCATCCTTTTGCCTTCATCCTTGAGTAGCGGATACTCCAACCCCTTACGCTGTTCCCCATACGCCACCGCCACACCTTTCGCCAGTTCGCGAATTCTCCTAAAAAACGCTTGCCGTTCAGCGACCGAAATCGCTCCGCGAGTATCGAGAATATTAAATGAATGAGAGCATTTCAACACATAGTCGTGCGCGGGGACGATGAGTCCCGCGGCGAGACAGGCGTCGGCTTCGGCGGAGAAGAGATCGTACATGGCGCGGACGCGTTCGACGTCGGCGGTCTCGAAATAATATTTGGAGTGTTCGAACTCTTCTTGTCTGCGAATTTCGCCATAAGTTACACCTGCGCCATATTCCTCGTTCCAGATGGCTTTGGCGTTGTTGAGCGCGATCAGAATTCGTTCAAGCCCGTAGGTGATCTCGACCGAGACGGGGTCGAGCACGACGCCGCCCATCTGCTGGAAGTAGGTGAATTGCGTGATCTCCTGCCCGTCGAGCCAGACCTCCCAGCCCAAACCCCACGCGGAGATGGCGGGCTGTTCCCAGTTATCCTCCACGAAGCGGATGTCGTGCTGGCGCGGGTCGATGCCGAGTGCCTTGAGCGACTCGAGGTACAGTTCCTGCGGTCCCTCCCGCCCTGCGGGACCTGCGGCAGGATCGGGCTTGAGGATGACCTGAAATTGGGTGTGGAGCTGGAAGCGGTTGGGGTTCTCGCCATAACGCCCGTCGTCGGGGCGGACAGACGGCTCGACATACGCCACGTTCCACGGCTCGGGTCCAAGCACGCGCAGGAAGGTGGCAGGGTTCATCGTCCCTGCGCCAACCTGGGTGTAGTAGGGTTGCGTGATGAGACATCCGTGCGATGCCCAGAAGTCTTGGAGTTTGAGGATGATGGATTGGAAGGAGGAAGGCATAGTTATCAGTGACCAGTTTTCAGTTATCAGTTTTTGTTGCGGGAGGATTATAACTGATGGTTAATGGAAGATGGAGAATGGAAGATGGAGAATGGAGGCTTATGTTCCATTCTCCATCTGTGAGGTTCGGACTATGGGGAAGCTGGTTCAGTTTCGAGGAGTCTTTTTTACTCTTATGGATTTATATCCTTAGCACAACGAAAACCAATATCTGGATATGTTGCATTTAAACTGTTAGTGTATGCAACATCTAGTCCTTCAGTCTTATATGATCCACCAATTACCCCGCCTTCTTTGCCATCCAAGGTATCAGCTATCCACTCTCGAACATTTCCTATCAAATCATAAATACCGAATGCACTCTTTCCTAATTCGTAAGAACCTACCGGATCTGTAGTTCTAGTACAAGAATTATACCAACCCCAAGTAGAAACATAAAGTCCAAGATTCGCATATTCGCAACCTGTCTTGGTACTCAGAGATGCATTCTTCCATTCAAGTTCAGTTGGCAAACGAGCATTTCTCCATTCACAATAATTATTTGCCATACTTTGGTCAACATAAGTAACAGGATGATCAACATAACTTTCGGAGGCATAACGATTTGCAACTTTTGGCAACAGGCATACTCCGTTATCAACACAAGTTTTATAGAGTGCATTTGTTACTTCATATTTATCCATAAAAAAATTGTTGCCACCACTCACTGTAACAAGCATCATTGACACACCTTTGGCGTCCGTGATTTCGGTTGGCAAAGAAGTTGGAGCCAAAATAACACTTTGGGTTGGAGTTTGGCTTGGTTCAATTGTTTTCAATGGAACAACTGGCTGGGAAGTCATTGTTATCGTAGCCGTTGCCGATTCTGTTGAAACAGGTGCAGGAGAAAACCATTTTTCAATCGTTGACAAACTCAACGACAAAACAATAATTATGGCGGTCAATCCAATCAAAGCATAGATAATTTGACTATTTGGTCTTCGGCGAAGTTGATATTCTTGATTTCCTTTTTGAATCCTATCACTGCCTGGATTAGTAACTGGAATGCGTGGGGGCTTTTTTACAAGAACCGATTTCGATTCAGCCGTTTCAACTACTTCACGGTCTTCTTTTGCAACTTTCTCTCGCTCGGCAATTTCAGCAGATTCACGTTTTGCTTCATCCCGAACAGCCTTCTCAATCGATGCTTGTTCGTCCACAATAGCAACTTTTTTGGGTTCCTCAACCGCGGCTACTTTTGGCAATTCTACAGTCGCACGCTCCAATTGCGATGCGCGGAACTTAAGCGCCTTCATCATCTTTGAATAACCAGATTCAATAGTCAAATCCACCCACTGATAGCGGCTCAAGGAAAATGGGACTTCGCATTCCTCAAACTTGACGGGAATCAGGAAAATCCGTCCCTCTGGCATTTCGAGGGCTTTATCCAAGGCAAATTTGATTTCCTTCTGGATGTAGCCTTCTTTATCTACCGAGTTTTTGGTCAAACAAATGATGATGGCATCCGAAGTTGCCAAGGCTTTGGGGATTTCAACTTGCCAATCCTGCCCACCCACCAAATGTTCCTCATCAAACCAAGGCTGAATTCCCCGTTTTCTTAGATAGCGATAGAGTTCACGCACTTTCGGCTTGTCAGTCGAAGCATGGCATAAAAATACTTTAAGTGGGCGTTTGGGTTCGGGCATAATGTTTCCCCGCGAGGGTGATTGTGAAATTATACGCCCATTAGCTCGGGCACGGCCTTGCGAAATAGGTTCTAAACGGACTCTGTCACGGACTCACGGATTTGAGCGGACGCGTCCGTTATTGTCCGCGATTCCGTGTTGGAGTCCGCTTACGAATGTATCCACGCCGTCGTTGGTCAGGCGCGTGTACAGTGCGCGGACAGCGTCACGGTCCGCGTGGGCGTGGCATAAAAATACTTTTAGTGGTCGTTTATCTACTGCCATATCCGTCCCGTTTTGGTGTGATGGGAATTAAGACGACGCGCCTTGAACAAGACGCGCCATTTGGTGAATAATTACAATTGTCGAACTCTGATTTTTACTACATCCCCTGTCCGCTCGGCAACGAGGATGAAAGGCGGAGTCACATCAGGGGCGTTTTCACGGATGGCATTGATCGTCTGAATCGTAAAGTCCGCGTGGATATGACCTGGACGGATGTAGATGATGCCGATAAATTGTGCGCCCATGAGGGCAAGTCCGCCAAAATCGCTGTCGTGAGTTAATACGGCTCTCCCCACTTCGGTCGCTTGTTGTAAAACTTGTGTATCTGGAAGTCCGAATTGTCCCTGCTGAGAGACAGAATTCACATCGAATCCCGCCTCACGTAAAAATAAAATCACATCAGGGTGGACGTTCTCATCAGCTAGTAATGGGAAGTCCAGAGCCTTCATGAAGGTACCTTTACGTCCAACAGGATCTCATTCTTTACAGATTGCGCGGCATAACGGAGCGCTTCTTCAATGTCTTCGGCAGTTAATTGCGGATAAGCCTTAATAATATCCTCTTTCGTCGCTCCACTGGCAAAAAGTTCAAGAATGAACTCAATGCTCAGACGCGTCCCAAGAATGTAAGGCTTTCCACTAAGGATTTCATTGTTATATGCGATATGGGTAAACATAGTCTTTCTCCTAAACTATGTTGGTATTATAACGCTCAATCCACGCCGTCGTTGGTCAGGCGAGCGTATACAGTGCATGTCACGGGGTCACGGTCCGCATGGGCGTGGCAGAGGAATACTTTGAGGGGGCGTTTGTTGTCAGCGGATTTCATAACGGATACACGGATTTAAACGGATTCTGGCTTAGGTGAGATGCGTCCACGATGTCGTTGGTAAGACGCATGTACAGTGCGCGGACAGCGTCACGGTCCGCGTGGGCGTGGCAGAGAAAGACTTTCAGTGGTCGCTTATCTGTTGTCATATCCATCCCATTTATTCCGCAAAGAAACTATCCCTTTTCAATCTCTTTGAGTAAGGCGGGAATTTTCTTTTCCATCTTCTTCGCTTGCTCTCGATAAAAGGCAATCCGCTCCGCATGGGACTTACCCGCCAAACGTTTGGCGTGTTCATCACGAATTTTGCGAGTCATTTCGTTTGCGTTAATCTTCTTACGCATGTGCATATGATTTATTCAACACACGAATAACCGTCTGCGGCAACTCAACTGGGATGAAATAATCAGCAGGAAAAAGGTAGTCTTCTCCGCTCTCGTCGATAATTCGCATGTCTCCGTCCGCTTCCGCATCTTTGTCTGGAAGCGCACGATAAATCTTGTGCAATTCCAACGAGGCGGGATACTCATTGTTATCGATGCAAATGACAAATTTGGGTGTGGTTTTCATAGGTCAATCCAGATAATTCTTACGCTTGAACTCTTTTCGTCCGATACCTTGCGCTTCGTACCAGTGAATTTCAGCTTTGCGGATACGTCCGTTTCGGAGTTGGATGGTGGCAATTCCTTTCATCTTTCGCCAGCGTCCGTCACCGTACAGTTTTCTGAGACGCGGCAGGTCGCGGATGGAATTACCGATGGCAATCACTTCTTCGTCTGTGATGTCGCTGATAATCGAGAAGGATTCCATCCAAAGTATCTCCTATTCGAATTATACACGCTTCGCGCCATCGTTGGTCAGGCGGGTCCACAGTGCGCGGACAGCGGCACGGTCCGCGTGGGCGTGGCAAAGGCTCTCAACGGACTCTGTCGCGGACTCACGGACTTGAGCGGACGAGTCCGCTTTTGTCCGCGAATCCGTGTTGGAGTCCGTTTACGAATATGTCCACACCATCGTTCGTCAGGCGGGTCCTGCGGGAGTGCGCGGACGGCGTCCCGGGCCGCGTCTCACAAGGGGATGATACAAAAATACCTTTATGGCGGACATGGGTTATCCGCGATGAAATCCTTACGGGGGCACACCCACTCGCGCTATAATCGCGGCAGGAGAACAACATGCTTATCATCGTCAGCGACCTTCACCTTGGAGACGGCACCACCGCAGACTCCATCTCCCCCAGCGCGTTCCGGCTGTTCGCAAGGCGGCTTTCGGAAACTGCGCGATTCGCATCTGTACGCAAGGATGGAAAATATCGTCCGATTGAACGTATGGATGTTTTACTGCTGGGCGACATTATCGACCCGCTTCACTCCACCCGTTGGCTGGATACTGAACCCGGAGACGCAGATTACCTTCGACCGTGGAGCGACCACACCACCCCCGCATTTGCCCAAAAATTATCAGACGTCACCCGCGCCATCCTCGACGAGAACGAAGAATCCCTGCAAGTCATGCGTCGACTCGCCGCGGGCGAAGAGATCAAACTCGCCCCCACCACCCTCAATGGCGCACCGGACTATGAAAGCCGCGTTCGCCTTCCGCTCAAGGTCCGCTTTCATTACATGGTGGGCAATCACGACTGGTACTATCACCTCAAGGGTCCCGCCTTCGATGTGATTCGACAAGAAATGATTCAACGCATGGGCTTAAGCAACCCGCCCAACACTCCCTTCCCCTTTGAAGCGGAAGAAGCGCCGGAACTGAAAGAACTCTTCGAGCGACATAAGATCTATGCCCGTCACGCGGATATATATGACAAGTTCAATTACGACCGCGATGCCGGGCGCGACTACGGCTCGATTGGCGATGTCTTCACCATGGACGTGTGCAACCGCTACCCAGTGGAAGTCTCAAAGCGTTACCGCGACCGCCTGCCCCCCGGCATTGTCAACAGCCTGCGTAAGATCGCCAACATCCGCCCGCTGCTGGTGTCGCCATTATGGATCAGCGGACAAATCCGGCAATACGCCGGGAATCGTCAACTTGAAAACGAATTGAAAAAGGTCTGGGATGATATCTCCGATGAATTTCTGCAATTGGACTTCGTACGCCAGGCAGATAAAGCCTTCCGCTTCGATATCGTCGATGCAATGGAGTTGATCGTCAAATTATCGGGACGGGCTTCGTTCAACACCATCAACGACATCGTGATCTGGATGCGCAAGAAGATGTGGGGCGGCAAGCGTTCTTTCGCCAATTACGCGGTGGATGAACCCGCCTTCAAAAGCGGACGCGCCCAATACATCGTCTACGGGCACACGCATCATTATGAGATCGTGCCGCTGGCGTTGAGCATGTCCCTGCCCGTGCCGGAGAGTCAGATCTATTTCAATGCAGGCACATGGCATTCCTACTACGACCTTGCCATGCAAAACCCCAAAGACCAAAAGTTCGTGCCGTATCAAGCCCTCACCTATCTGACCTTTTATTCTCCAGAAGAACACGACGGTCGGCAATTCGAGTCGTGGTCAGGGTCGTATGCCTGACGATTGTCATTCTGAGTAAAGCCACGACGGAAAGGGATCGCCGTTCCAAGCGGAAGAAACAAATAGGCATAAAATAGCAGGGCATGAACAGACAGTGAAGCCGATATCGCAGTGGTGCGAAAGAGCCCGATGCTGAGTATGGTTCCGATTATCAGCGGTTTGATGTTTGGTGGCCAAAAGGACCCCGTTTAGTAGCGTACAAGCAAAATAGATAATCGGGTCTGGACATGTCATTTTTTCAAGATAGGATGGCTGATATGAAAAAGGATAAAAAGAAAGAACAGAAAGTGGTTGAGATGGATGCGTTTGAGCAAATCAATCATAACGCAGCCGGGATCGATGTGGGAGCGGAGGAGTTCTATGTGGCTGTGCCGAAAGGTCGCGCGCCAGAAAGTGTTCGCGCATTTCCAACATTTACAGCCGACATTCATCGCTTAGCTGATTGGTTGGCACAGTGTAGCGTGAAAACGGTTGCCATCGAATCGACAGGCGTATACTGGATACCCTTATACGATATTTTAGAAGAACGTGGTTTTGAAGTGTACCTGGTGAATGCGCGTCATTTGAAGAATGTAACAGGGCGCAAAACCGACGTTTTAGATTGTCAATGGCTGCAACAATTACACAGCTATGGTTTGCTGAGAGCCTCCTTTCGTCCGTCCGAACAAATTTGCGCACTCCGCAGTCTGGTGCGTCATCGTGATATGCTGGTTTCGTACCGCTCGGCGCATATTCAGCATATGCAAAAAGCCTTGAACCTAATGAACGTTCGTTTGACCAATGTCTTGAGCGATATTACCGGTGTGACAGGCATGAAGATTATCCGCGCCATCGTCAGCGGTGAACGAAATCGCAAAACACTTGCCGGTTTTCGGGATGCCAAGTGCGCCAAGAGTGAAGAAGAGATCGAAAAGTCATTGGAAGGAAACTACAAACTCGAACACCTTTTTGTTCTCAAACAGGCGTTGGAACTGTTTGATTTCTACGATCAACAAATCAAACAATGCGACCAGGAACTTGAAACCTTATACAATCAGTTTGAAGAGCCAG
>JACPVC010000280.1 GCA_016191955.1 Chloroflexota bacterium | reverse complement strand
GTTTCACTGCCAGCCCGGAATATCTGCGAATGTGGCTGGCGGATCCAAAGTCGGTCAAGCGATTGACTGAGACGCCAAACTTGAAATTGAGCGAAACGGAGATCGAGGCATTGATCGCGTTCATCAGTTCGAAATAGTGTGGTTGCGTTGCAGCGGACGTGTGCAAGCAAAACATGTCAGGTAATATGCTCCAAGCGCCGTCCTCGGCGCGGGATTTCCCTCATAAAACGCCGCCGAGGACGGCGGCTTGAGCAGAGATGCTGACAACCTTTGCTTGCACACCAGCGGACAGTGAATACTGTCCGCTTTTTTCTTTAACGGTACAATCACCAAAAGGAGAGCAACCATGACTGAGGAAGGCAATCACGGCTACTGGGGCGATTTGCACCGTCCCGATCTCACCCCTGAACAGACGGATTTCAGCGTCATCGGTATCCCTTTCGATGGGCTTGCCAGCGCGCGCAAGGGAGCGGCTCTCGCCCCCGAACGCCTGAGATATTGGTCCAGGCATTTGACTCCCTTTAGCGAAGACCGCACCCGCCTCAAAGAGATGACGGTTTGCGATCTGGGCGACACCCCGATCTTGAACCCTGAATCCGATTTTGTGACCGTGCGCCAGCGGGTTGCCTCTTTGCCCAACATGCCGATCATCCTCGGCGGCGACCACTCGGTGACCATCCCGGTCTTGCAGGCGCAGCGCGAAAGGTACAAAGACCAACGTCTCGGCATACTCTGGGTCGATGCTCACCCCGACCTATGCGATTTCTTCGACGGCTCACGCCTTTCGCATGCCAACACCATGCGCCGCGCTTTGGAATTTGGCATCGAGCCGTATGACGTTTGCATGGTGGGATTGCGCTCTTGGGAAGAGCAGGAAATTGACCTGATCGAAACCGGCGGAATCCACGTCTACACCGCTGCCGATGTTGCCGAGCGCGGTATGCGCAAGATCGCCGATAGCGTCTACAATATCCTCAACGACTGCGACGCCGTTCACATCTCACTCGACATTGACTGCCTCGACCCGTCCGTTGCGCCGGGCACGGGCATTCCTGAATTTGGCGGGCTCACTTCACGTGATGTGCTTACGCTTATCAAATCCACACAGGATTTATCGTTAGTCGGCTTGGACGTTGTAGAGATCGCACCGCCGCTCGACCCGTCTGAATCCACGGTCTTTGCGGGGTTGAAGATCATCATGGAGTATATTGCCGTGATGGCGAGAAAGAAGCAACATGGAGGTTGAGATGGAAATCGAACTCGATAAACTTGAGATCACTCATAACCCGGCAGAGAACCGCTTCGAAACCTGGGTGGATGGTCAACTTGCCAAACTTGATTACTCCGAAGATGGAGACGCGATCTTGATGATGCACGTTGGCGTGCCGTATGAATTCCGCGGGCAGGGCGTGGCAGGGAAGATCACACAAGCGGCATTGGAATACGCCAAATCCAAATCACTGCGTGTGATCCCAATGTGCTCATACGTGAGGGACTACATCCGCCGTAACCCGCAATATGCGGAGTTGATGAAACAACGGGGGAATTAAAAAGACAGCGTAAACTATCAACTTCGGAAGTATCTAATTTCGTGGGCTTTCCAAAAGATTTGACCACAGAGCCCACAGAGATCACGGAGAAAACCCTCAAAAATCTCTGTGGACTCCGTGATCTCCGTGGTGAAAGATTCTCTTTAGTCCATTCTTTTAGACACTCTCCAACCTCCCTCATGTCGTTGCGAGTGGCGCGAGGCGCCACGAAGCAATCTCCGGTTATATTTTTACGGACCCTAAAAGACAGCGTAACCTCAATACACAGGGCGGGTTAAACTTTTCAACGTGCGGGTCAACTTTACAGAGTATCGCATAATAGGGCGAACGCAAGCCTCAATTTTTATTCGTAACTCTGAAAGATATTTACTTAATTGTGAGATTTAGCATTAGAGGAGAGACGTATGAAAGCCGACTTCGAGAAATTTATTGGTACCCTTCCATATGCCAGCGAATTATTCGGGATTTATCAACCCTTGATCGGGTGGAAGTCCAAACGGAGCAAAACCCGCCTGCGAACCGAGACGCGCGAAAACTTTTCGGCGTTGTCTGCCATCATCAAAGGCAGGTCTGCCGCCGACGCAAGCTCGCAAATCTCCATTGGCAAGGTTTATGAGGAGAGTCCGATTCGACTCGCGGCGGAAATCGATTCGCTCGTAGCGCGCCGCATTGCAGAACGGCTCAACCCTGCGAACAAGCCTTCCCAAAGCGAGTGGCGGCAATTGATCAACGTGGATGAGATCAATAAAATCCTGCGGTCGACCAAAACGCAGGTAAAGAATTATGCCGCAGAAAGCAGTACCGGGGTTCACATCGATTCGCTTTCCTATCTGAACCGTTATTTGCAAAGCTATGTCGGGGGGAATACTCAGGATGTTTCATCTACAGCTACTCGTTCGATTCGCAATTTCACCTTTTCACCCCTCATTCAATATCTGCGCAGCGACCCTTCACAACTTAGCGCCTTCACCCAGAGCGTGCTGGACAAAGAGAAACGCGTCAGCCAGGCGTTGTTATGGCTGGCTGAGAACATGCCGTCTGCATTGAACCAGATGTTCTACCGGACCGGGGAACGCCTGGCAGACATGGCGCGCATGATCGACCCAGCCCACAACTTTGGCGCTGAAACTGTCGAAGCGGTTCTTTCCCCGATCGGCATGATCCATATCTTCCGCCAGTATTTCTTTGAATTCGATACTTTCCTTGGACCTTCTGTAGGTCACGTTTGGATCAGCCCCGGTGGGACGGTGGAACTGATCGAAATTTCCACACGCAAGGTTCTCACAGACCGGACGTTCGAGACCAGCCTGGAGACTACTTCAAGAGCTGAGAAGGAAATAAAAATTCAGGATGAACTTTCCGATGCGGTAAAAGACGAAAACCAGAACAATATCAAGTTCGGGTTTGGCGCGAGCGCGAAGTATTCGACGGTGGTATTCGAAGCCGAGGGAAATACGAGTCTGGATTATGAATCCTCGCGCACGTCCGCCCGCGAGACGACCCACAAGCAAATGCGCGAACAATCGGAGAAGTTATCCGAAGAGATCAAGCGCAGTTTCAAATCCACCTTCCGCGTCAGCACGGAGGTGGAGGAGGCGTCTAGCAAGCGTTACGTCATCCAGAACACGACTGATAAACTCGTCAATTACGAATTGCGCCGCAAGATGAGGCAGGTGGGCGTGCAGGTGCAGGATATTGACATGCAGTTGTGCTGGCAGGTCTTCGTGGACGACCCCGGACACGACCTTGGCATCGCCAAACTTGTGCATATCGCCCAGCCTGCCGACCTTTCCAGTTTGCAGCCCCCGGAAGCGCCGGTGGTCTTGCAAAGGAAACCCGTCGAGGTGATGGTTCAGTTCCCATACGAGAACACGCCCGACTCGGAGGGCAATGAAATGGATGTGACCTTCACGAACGGCGACGATGGCGAAGGCGGATGGTTCTCGAACAATGACAAGATCGTCTGGCAGCGCGAATTCCAGGCGGAGCCACCTGCACCGGGTTACGCGATGGACAGCCATATTGATTTTCAGGTCAATCACAGCTCGACAGTTGCGGCAACGGTGGAACGCGTCAATGCGCAGGGGAAATTCAAAATCATTTTGAACCAGGTCAATTTCGATGGCCAGCCATTCATCAGTTTCAAGATCGTCACCTATTGGAATCCGCCGGATCAATCCACGGCGGAGGCGGCGTACCAAACCAAGATGGCGGAGTACAACGCTGAGAAAGTTCGGCTTGAAAAGGAAGCCTATGTCAAAGCCGCCCAGGAGCGGGTCGAAGCCGCGAGCCGGGTGTCGACGCGAAAATTCGAAGACCTGCGCGAGGAAGAACGGGTGGTGGTGTATCGCAAACTCATCTCCCAATTGATGAACGTCAACCAGGGCGGTGGCAAGCACATGCTCTCCGAAATGGTCCGCAGTATCTTCGATGTGGATGGCATGTTGTATTTCGTCGCGCCGGAATGGTGGCGTCCGCGTTTGCATCAGAGTCACCAGACCTTCGGCACGTCCCAGCCCATTACGGAAGAGAGTGTGGTCAGTTGGGGCGGAAGCGGCGAGAACCGCGAGGATAATTATTTCATCACCGACGAATCTGAACCAGCGCGGCTCGGCAGTTCTTTGGGCTGGTTGCTGCAACTGGACGGTGATAACTTCCGCAATGCCTTTTTAAATTCGCCGTGGGTCAAGGCGGTTGTCCCCATTCGCCCCGGCAAGGAACTGGAAGCCATGAAGTGGCTGGAGAAAGCGCACGTGGAAGGGTCGGATGGTTTGGACGCGGAGTATAAGGCTTCGCCTGAAGAATTGATCGAAATCGCGCCGGACGGTTCCAAGGTCACGGTGCGCGAGGCGTTGGAATATCTGGCAAAACAGATTCAGCAACAGCACGGACTTCAGTCGTCGCCCCAGCCCAGTCCGTTCGAGCCGAACGTCAACATCCTGCCTGCTGAGGTGGTCTATGAACACGGATTCAACCCATTGAGCGGCGGCATTAAAGTGGACGAGCGACCCTTCCGCGTTTTTAGCCAGTGGATCGAGGTCCTGCCGACAGACCAGATCGTGGCACTGGACTATAACGCTGAGGATCATTTGTAATTACGATTTTGTTCACTGCCAACATTGGAGTACATTGTGCCCGGACCGATCATCCTGCCTAAACTTCCCCCTCCGATATATCCGGTCAAGCCGGTTCCCATCGACCCGCCTCCTCGTCCCGAACCGATTACGTGGAGGCGCATCATCAATGAGCCGGAGGCGATTCTCGTCTCAGGGCTTGCTTTTCCGCGTGAGCGTGGGGAGAAGATTCGGGATGTGTTCAGTAATTATTGTAAGACCATGGCGAAACGACTGAACAAAAAATATCCCGGAATTAAAATTACCGTCTTCAATTTTTACGAAGGCGCCCAGCAAATCTATGAATTCGATGGTACGTCACCCGAGCCGATAGTAACCCTTGTCAAGAAATGGGGTAAATTGAATGTTGACAACTATCGCTACATAAATTGGGCAGACGACACCATCGAAGTCAAAAAACCGGGACCCGAAAAAGATATCCCTGGCACGAAAGAAAGTGAAAGGAAGGTTTATTATTTCACCGGGATATCGGATGCCTTCGGTTCTTCCAGCGTCACACCCGAGGATTATCGCGATGCGTTGATGGCTGGAAAGCTCACGGAAAAAAGTATTTCCATTGGGCATGTATATGCTTATATCGAAGGTCTTGGCCGGTACAAACCCGGTAACCTGAAGGAATTACATTTTTTTTCAAGAGGCAGCAGTGACTATGGTTCTCCCGTCCTTGTTCGATCATACTTTGCCACATATTTTAGCACTTCAGGCAAAGTGAAATTCTCATCAAAATATGTATATAAAGACGGCGCGCCGCATGATCTTCCTCTTCCCGGCACGTTTCGTTCATCTGCCATCAAAAGTCTTGCCGATTTCAGTGCTGCGTTTGCCAAAGACAGCCTTACCGTTCTCTGGGGTTCGTTCCTAAACCGGGATGCTTTCGATCTGATCCACGGCGTAATTCATTCGAAGGAATACAAAAAAATGCTCAAAGACCCGGCTGATAAATTATTCGATTATCTTGGAACGCCGATGAGTCTAGACGATATCACCGAAGAGATTCATAAGACATATATGGAGAATAGTTATGCTCACAAACTGGGCGTGGTCACCCACCGCACGGGCGGAAAAAATGTCCACCTTGCGCCGCCCGGAACCGACGCGAACACGGATGATGAAGTGACGCAGAAAACATACGGCGATCCTTTAATGCACATCTTTATGGGGGAAGATTTCGGAGACCCACCGGGGCTGGACTTCCGTGAGATTTTGAAGTTCTATGGCGAAGTGATTGGGACCTATTTCCTGAGCACACCCGGCGAGTACCACAAGACCTACGGGCGGGGATATATCCAGGTGTTTTGATGGGATTCTCTTCCTAACAAATTCTTGGCAGCATTTCGCCAGGCAGCATATCCACCAGCCTCGTTCCCCCGATCGCGGTTTTCAAGCGTACTTGAGACTTTCCCGCCTCGATCACTCTTCCAATCACGGCGGCGTCTCCGCCGTATTTTGTTTTCTTCATAGCATCCAACACTTTATCGGCATCGCTTTCTTTCACGAAGGCGACAAGCTTCCCCTCATTGGCAATAAACAGCGGATCGAACCCCAGCATTTCGCACGCGGCTTTGACGGCAGGCTTGAACGGCAACGTCTGTTCGTCGATTTCGATTGCCGCATTCGATTGCTCTGATATTTCGACCAGCGAGGTGGCCAATCCGCCGCGGGTGGGGTCGCGCAAGACGTGGACTTCACCGGCGTTGAGCATCGCATCTACAAGGTAATTGAGCGGGGCGACGTCGCTTTCAAGTGCGGTTTCAAACCCCAAACCTTCCCTTGCCGACAAGACTGCAATGCCGTGGTCGCCGATACTGCCTGAGACGATGACCACATCTCCGAGCTTTGCATTTGCGCCTGAGATGTTGATTCCATCCGCAATCGTTCCGATCCCCGATGTGTTGATGAACAACTTATCCGCGCCGCCTTTTTGGACGACCTTCGTATCGCCCGCCGCGATGAAAACCCCCGCCTCCGCTGCCGCCTCACGCATGGACTGCACCACGCGTTGAAGAATCTCGAACGAGAGGCCTTCTTCGACGACGAATCCGCAGGTGAGGGCGTAGGGTTTTGCTCCAGCCATCGCCAGGTCGTTGACCGTGCCGCAGATGGCGAGTCTGCCAATGTCTCCGCCGGGGAAGAACAGCGGCGAGACGACATGTGAGTCGGTGGTGAAGGCGAGGCGCTGACCGTTAAGAGTCAATACGGCGGAGTCGTCCAATGCACGGGGAGCGGCTTTACCTAACTCAGGTAAAAAGAGGCGATTAATTAAGTCATGGCTCAATTTGCCGCCGGAGCCGTGCCCGAGCATAACCGTATCCTTTGGCTGAATGGGGACGGGGCAGGTGTAGCCTTGGAAGTCGAAGTTGTTATTCATGGTTTTGTCCGTAGGTAATAAGTAAACAAGTATACGAGTAGACAAGTAAACAGGTAAACAAGGAGCGTGTTTATTTTTTTACGTGGTTACTTCGCTTCTGTGATACCGATAATACGCCGAACAGGCACCTTCGGCAGAGACCATTGGCGCGCCGAGCGGGCTTTGCGGGGTGCATTCTTTTCCATAGGCAGAACATTGCGGCGGCTTTTTCATGCCTTGCAAAATTTCACCCGCGATGCACAGCGGCGATTCTTGTGTGACAATCTCGCCGACGGAAAAACGTTCTTCCGCATCGAACTCGGTGAATTCGGGGCGCAGTCCAAGCCCGCTTTGAGGGATGCTCCCAATGCCGCGCCATTTTCTATCGACGGGTTGGAAGACAGTATTTATCATCTCCTGGGCAGATGGGTTGCCATTAAAAGAAACTGTCCGTTCGTAGGCGTTCTCCACTTCGGCTTTGCCCGCTTCCAATTGTTTGATCGCTGCAAGCACGCCAACCAACAAATCCACGGGTTCGAAACCTGTGACAACAATCGGCACTTTATATTTCGCCGCAATCTGCGGATATTCGTGATAGCCCATCACGGCGCAGACGTGCCCCGCCGCGAGGAAGGCTTGCACGCGGTTGTTCTTTGAGCCAAGAATGGCTTCCATGGCAGGCGGCACACAAACATGCGAAATCAACACGGAAAAATTATGCACGCCGCGCTGACGGGCTTGCATCACCGCCATGGCATTGGCGGGCGCGGTCGTTTCAAAACCGATGGCGAAGAAAACCACCTGTTTATCTGGATTCACTTCTGCAATTTGCACCGCGTCCAACGGCGAATAGACCACGCGCACATCCCCGCCCTTTGCGCGGACGGAGAACAGGTCTTGCGAAGAACCCGGCACACGCAGCATGTCGCCATAGGAGGTGAAGATCACTTCAGGGCGTGAAGCGATGGCGATGGCTTTATCGATTTGCTCCAACGGGGTGACGCAGACCGGGCAGCCCGGTCCGTGGACGAGTTCGATTTCGCCGGGCAGCATTTCGTCGAGACCGTGATGCAGGAAGGCATGCGTCTGCCCGCCGCAGATCTCCATTAACGTCCACGGATGGGTGGTGATGGCTTCGATCTCGCGCAGCAGGGATTTTACTTTTTCAGGGTTACGGTATTCGTCTATAAATTTCATTGGCATTTTGCTCCCGGCGGCGTCCCCGCCGCCGAGGACGGCGGCTTGAGCAAGTTAGTGTGGTGCGACGCACTCGCGCACTCACAGCTCGCTCTCAAACTCAGAGATGTCTTTTATCAACTTCAACGTCTCTTGCGCTTCTTCTTCATCCATCAGGCTGATCGCAAAGCCGACGTGGATGAGGGCGTAGTCGCCGATTTTCGCTGCGGGGGTGTATTCGAGACAGATTTCTTTGACGATCCCGCCAAAGTCTATCTTTGCCATGTGAAGCGAGTCTTTGGTGTAAATGCTTGTAATCTTACCGGGAATAGCGAGACACATATAGATTTCCTTCCATTAATTTATAGGACTTTCTTTCGCTCCTCTTGTTTTGAGTGTCACCCTGAGCGACAGCGAAGGGTCTCTACGATAATCTAAGAGATTCTTCGCTTCGCTCAGAATGACAAGCGAAAATCCTGATTTATTAACCGCCAAGCGCGCCAAGGGCGCTAAGAATTAAAAAGGTTTTCTTGGCGCTTCATGGATTTGAAATTCGCAATCACCGCCTGTCCCAGTGATAGACCTCCATCATTGGCAGGAGTTTTTTGATGCGTGAAGACGGCGAAGTTGTTTTTCATCAATGCCGCGCGTGCAAGGTCGAGCAAGATTTGGTTCTGCCACACCCCGCCGGAGAGGACAGTTTCGTTGATGCCCGTTGCTGCGCGCGTTTGCAAACTGACCTTCTCAGCCATACCCGCCAGTGTGTGATGAAAACGCGCGCCGATCAGACCGGCAGGCTTGTTCGCCCGCACATCGTCGATCACATGCTTGAGCAATTCACGGACATGAATAACGCTGGCTTCGATCTCGAACGGATACGGCTTCGCCTCCGCAAGCCAAGCCTTCGATTGGGCTTCCAACTCCATCGCGGCTTGCGCCTCATAACTGACCTCGTTCCTGATTCCAACCAGCGAGCTGATCGCATCGAAGAGACGCCCCATGCTCGAGGTTTCGGGTGTGTTCAATTTCTTCTGCACCTGTTTGCGGACGATGTCAATTACCTTCTTATCCAACGAAGCCAGGAAGGGGAGTCCTTCGATGTCCAAGCCGAGGGATTCGGCGTAGCCCACGGCGATACGCCAGGGGTGGCGGGTGGCAGAGTCGCCGCCGGGGAGCGGCAAATACTCGAGGTGTGCAACCCGCTCAAAGTCCGCGTAGGAGGCGAGCAGTACTTCCCCGCCCCAAATTTTCCCATCGGTGCCGTATCCGGTTCCGTCGAAGGAAAGCCCGATGACTTGTCTGTCATCCAAACCGTTATCTGCCATGCAGGCGGCGATGTGGGCATGGTGATGTTGCACGGCGATGCGCGGAACGCCTGTGATGCTTTCGGCATATTTGGTCGTGAAGTAGCCGGGATGCAGATCGTGCGCGATCAGCTCAGGCTTCACGCGGAACAACTTGCTGAGATGCTGAACTCCCTGCTCGAACGACTCGTAGACTTCGGCATTTTCCATATCGCCAATGTGATGACTAAGGAAAGCGTATTTCTCGCGCGTGATACAAAACGTATTTTTGAGTTCGCCGCCAACCGCGAGGATGGGGCTGGTTTCGAAGGGAAGATGGACAGGGTAAGGAGCATAGCCGCGACTTCTGCGGAGATAGACGGTGGACGATAGACGATGGACGGCAGGGTCTGCGGTTTGCGATCCACGGTCGATCCTCACTACTGAATCATCGCAGCGCACATGAATATCCCGATCATGCGAAAGGAAGGCATCTGCCAATGGAGCGAGGCGCTCAAAGGCATCCTGATTTTCTGTGGCGATGGGCTCTTCGCTCAAGTTGCCGCTCGTCATCACAAGTATGGATGGGGCGGGTTCACGGTCGAGGACAGAGTCGCTTTGGTTGAGCAGCAGGTGATGCAGGGGTGTGTAGGGCAACATGAAACCCAGCGCATCCATGCCGGGTGCGAGTCCATCGGGCAGGCTGGCGTTTTTATTTTTGTTCAACAAGACGATGGGTTTTTCTTTGCCGGTGAGCAGTTTGCATTCCGCTTCGTTGACCTCACAATAGCACTTAATGATGCCAAGGTCCGCTGCCATCAGCGCGAACGGTTTGGCAGACCGGTCTTTCCGGCGTCGCAATTCGTCGACGGTTTTTCGATTCTCGGCATCGCAGGCGAGATGAAAACCACCCAGCCCTTTGATGGCGACGATCTTCCCTTCGCGCAAAAGCCGCCGCGCTTTCAGGATGGCATGCAGCCGCATATCCATATTGGAAAGCGATGTGGAATTGCCTGCTGAATTTTCGAGGTAAACAAACGGACCGCACTCCGGGCAGGCGACGGGCTGGGCGTGGAAGCGCCTGTCTAGCGGGTCTTCATATTCTTTGCGGCACGAGTCGCACAACGGGAAATCCGCCATCGTGGTGGCGGGGCGGTCGTACGGCAAATCTTTGATGATGGTGAAACGCGGACCGCAATGAGTGCAGTTGATGAAGGGATATAAATAACGGCGGTCATTCGGGTCGAACAGTTCGCGTTCGCATTCCGGGCAGATGGCAGTATCGGGTGAGATGGGTTGGAAGGCGCCTTCAATATTGGTCGAGGGTCGAAGGTCAAAGGTCTTATACTCGATTTCGGTTAATTCAGGCTCCACCGTGATCGAGTCGATCCGCGCCAGCGGCGGCGCTTCGGTTTCAAGACTGTGGATCAAACTTTCGACTTTTGATATTTGACCCTGAACCACAATCTCCACGCCCCCAGATGTGTTTCGCACCCAGCCGCGCAGGTCGAGCCGTTTTGCCAGCCCAAATACGAACGGGCGGAACCCGACTCCCTGCACCACGCCAGTGACTGAGATATGCTTGCGCATGCTTATTTCACATCGATGCCCGCCAGCCGTATATCGTCGCCGCTTAATATCTTCACGCGAAAACTCTTACAGTTTGGGCATTCCACAACGGTCTCTTCAGGGTGAAAGACCGTACTACATTGCAGGCATTTCATCTTGGCTGTTACGGGTCGAAAACGTAACTCGGCGTTTTCTGCCAACGTGCCCCGGGCGACGTCATTCCAATAGAAGCGGATCGCCTCCGGGCGTTCGTCTGAAAGTTCGCCGAGCAATAGATTTACAGAAACGATTCTGCGCCCATCAGCGTTTTTGAGGGCAAGGTCGAGCAGGGTCTGGGTGAGCGATAGCTCGTGCATCACTTTTAAGGTACCCCTATATGTGATTCAAACCAAGATGAGAAAGTCATCCATGCGGATGACTTTCCTCTCATCAATTGATTACATTTTCCTTCAGATAATTCAACGCAATATGTGCGGCAGGCAGCACGCGTTCCCGTACCGGCGGCGAAAGGTCTTCGCCGAAATCGTGGATTCTCCGAATGGCGACCCCGATCACGATCACCTCTTCGGGTAGGTGTGCGCCCATCTCTTTGCCGAGTTGGATGGCATTTTGCAGAGATGTATCGTGTATGCTCGTGATGTGAAAGGCGGAATAGTTCGGCAGCTCGTCCAATTTGTGGATCAGGATCGAACCGACATCCTCCGCATCTGCAACGAACGAATCGACGATG
>JACPVC010000266.1 GCA_016191955.1 Chloroflexota bacterium | reverse complement strand
TGCCCACAGGCGCATCATCGTCAAAGAGGATGATACCGACGTCTTCATCAGCGATGCCCAATTCTTTTTCGGAGCAGACCATTGAGTACGAATCCACGCCGCGGATCTTGGCGCGTTTGAGCGTCATCAACACCTGACCTTCGGTGTGACCGTCATACAGTGTGGTGCCCTCTTTGGCATACGCCACCTTGATGGGTTTATCCAGTTTGCCTGTGCCCTTCAAGTGGAAGATGTTCGGCGCGCCGGTGAGAACCACTTGCTCCTGTTGTCCATCGTACAGGTCGAGCAGAGTCAACTTGTCTGCGTTGGGATGCGCTTTCACTTCTCGAATTTCCGCCACGACAAGTTTCTCTTTGTCCCAGCCGATGCCGTTGGTTTTGAACTCGTGCTTCTCGCCTTCCTTGTACACCGGCATGGGCAACCCGACGTAGAGTATCTCGTCCACTTCCATGCCGGCGAGAGTGAGCTTACGTGCAATATCTTCGACGGAAAGTCCGTTTAGGTCAATGAAATCTTTTAGCCATGAGAGAGGTATTTTCATAGTTATTTCCTTTTTTCAACCGCCAAGCACACTAAGGTCGCCAAGTTTCTTTCATCTTTTTTCTTCGCGTTCCTTGCGCTCTTCGCGGTAAAAAACTAGAATTGTTCCAAAAATCTAACATCGTTACCCCAGAAGTAACGAATGTCGCCGACTTTGTTACGCAGCATGAGCTGACGTTCGGGTCCCATGCCCCAGGCATAACCGGAGTAGATTTTCGGGTCGTAACCGCCGTTCATCAACACGTTGGGATGAATCATGCCGCAGCCGAGAATTTCAAGCCAGCCCGAATTCTTGCAGACCTGGCAGCCCTTGCCGCCGCACACGAAACATTCCACGTCCACTTCGGCGCTTGGCTCCGTGAACGGGAAGTATGAAGCACGGAAGCGCAAGCGCGCGCCTTCACCGAACATACGTCGCACAAAATCTGCAATCGTGCCCTTCAAATCTGCGAAGGTGATGTTCTTGCCAACCGCGAGTCCTTCTACCTGATTGAACTGCACTTCGGAGCGGGCCGTGATTTGCTCATAACGAAAGCACATACCCGGCAGCGCAATGCGTATCGGAGGCGGGTCGCTTGGGTTCATCGCCGCGAACTTTCGCATCGCATGGATTTGCCCCGGCGAGGTATGCGTGCGCATCAGGATGGGGTTATCGCCACGTCCCTCCGCCTCAATGAAAAATGTGTCCTGCATATCACGCGCGGGGTGATGCAGCGGGAAGTTCAACAGTTGGAAATTAAACTCGTCCGTTTCCACTTCGCGTGAGGTAAAAACTTGAAAACCCATTTCAGCCAGAATGTCCAACACGCGGCGTAGCTGTTGCGTGGATGGGTGCAAACGCCCAATATGTTTGGCGCGCCCGGGCAGGGTCACATCCAACTTTTCTTCGGCTAAGGATTTCACCAATGCGGCTTGTTTCACCGCCGCAGCCTTTCCCTCCAACGCAGCCTCCAACGCCAGCTTGACACGTTTCGCCGCCGCGCCGATAACGGGTCGCGCTTCCTTTGAGAGTTTTCCCAGC